>NZ_CP135529.1:322500-645000 GCF_032401055.1 Tardiphaga sp. 709
CTGGCACGATGTTCATCTCGGCACGCACCGAACGGACCTCCGTGACCAGATCGATGACCCAGCCGATCTCGGCTTCGGCGGCGTCATCCTTGAAGTCGGCGACCGGTTCGGGATCGCCCATCAGGATCGGCGCGACGATCGGATCGCTCGCGGCGGTCGCGATGATCAGGGCTTCCTGCTCGCGCGTCAGGCCGCTCGCCTTGCGTGACCACGGCGCCAGCGCCAGCAGACCGTTGCGCGGCGCCGTCACGGCCCAGAGTTCTTCCGTGATGAACGGCATGAACGGATGCAGCAGCTTCAGGATCTCGTCGCGGGCCCAGGCGACCATCGCGCGGGTTTCGGTCTTGGCCGGACCGTCCTCGCCCATCATGAATGGCTTGGCGAGTTCGAGATACCAGTCGCAATACACATTCCAGACGAAGCGATAGGCCGCGCCCGCCGCATCGTTGAAGCGATAGGCTTCGATGGCTTCGGTGACTTCGCGCGTCGCCTTCACGGTCTCATGCGCGATCCAGCGGTTGAGCACTTCCTTGGCTTTGGTCGGATCGAAGCCAGCCGGCAGCACGCACTCGTTCATTTCGGCGAAGCGGCAAGCGTTCCAGAGCTTGGTCGCGAAATTGCGATAGCCCTCGACGCGCTGGGTCGCGAGCTTGATGTCGCGGCCCTGTGCGGCCATCGCAGCCAGCGTAAAGCGTAGCGCGTCGGCGCCGTACTGGTCGATCAGGTTCAGGGGATCGATGACGTTGCCCTTCGACTTCGACATCTTGGCGCCCTTCTCGTCGCGGACGAGGGCGTGGATGTAGACGGTCGGGAACGGCACGTCCTTCTTGAAGTGCATGCCCATCATCATCATCCGGGCGACCCAGAAGAAGATGATGTCGAAGCCGGTGACGAGCACATTGGTCGGATAGTAGCGATCGACATCGACCGAACTCTGCGGCCAGCCCAGCGTCGAGAACGGCCACAGCGCTGACGAGAACCAGGTATCGAGCACGTCCTCGTCGCGCGTGATGAAGCCCTCGCGCTTCGCCGGATCGAGCGCCATCTCGTGGCCCTGCTCTTCCGTGATCACTTCCTGCTCGACATAATAGCCAAGTGCGTTGCCGACCGCTTCTTCCTCGGTCTCGGCGACGAACACCTTGCCGTCCGGACCGTACCAGGCCGGGATCTGATGGCCCCACCACAGCTGGCGCGAGATGCACCATGGCTGGATGTTCTCCATCCACTCGTAATAGGTCTTTTCCCAGTTCTTCGGCACGAACTCGGTCGCGCCGGTGCGCACGGCGGCGATCGCTGGCTGTGCCATGGTCTTGGCGTCGACGTACCACTGGTCGGTCAGATAGGGCTCGATGACGACGCCGGAGCGGTCGCCATGCGGCACCATATGCGTGTTGGGCTCGATCTTCTCCAGGAAGCCGAAATCTTCCAGCCGCTGCACGATGGTCTTGCGCGCCTTGAAGCGCTCCATCCCGTGCAATTCTTCGACCAGCTCCGACGCTGCTACGGGCAGTCCGCGCAGATAGTCCTCGTTGTCGGCAAGTGCGAGCTTGCCTTCGATATCGAGGATGCTGATGCGTGCAAGGCCGTGGCGGTTGCCGACTTCGAAGTCGTTGAAGTCGTGCGCCGGCGTGATCTTCACCGCGCCAGACCCCTTCTCCGGGTCGGAATATTCGTCGGCGACGATCGGGATCAGACGGCCGACCAGCGGCAGAACCACGTTCTTGCCGATCAGATGGGTGTAGCGTTCGTCATCCGGATTCACGGCGACGCCGCTGTCGCCGAGCATCGTCTCGGGACGCGTGGTCGCAACGGTGATGAACGAGGTCGGATCTTCCGGATCGAAACTCTTGCCTTCGAGCGGATAGCGCAGATGCCAGAGGTTACCCTTGACCTCGACCTGCTGGACTTCGAGATCGGAAATCGCCGTGAGCAGTTTCGGATCCCAGTTCACAAGGCGCTTGTCCTTGTAGATCAGGCCCTCGCGGTGCAGCTGCACGAACACCTTGATGACGGCCTCGGACAGGCCCTCGTCCATGGTGAAGCGCTCGCGCGACCAGTCGCAGGAGGCGCCAAGGCGCTTCAACTGATTGACAATGACGCCGCCGCTCTCAGCCTTCCACTTCCAGACGCGTTCGAGAAATGCCTCGCGTCCCATGTCGCGGCGATCGGGCTCCTGACGCTCCATCAACTGGCGCTCGACCACCATCTGGGTCGCAATGCCCGCATGGTCGGTGCCGGGCTGCCACAGCACGTCGCGGCCGCGCATGCGCTCGAAGCGACAGAGCACGTCCTGCAGCGTGTTGTTCAGGGCGTGGCCCATATGCAGCGAGCCGGTGACGTTCGGCGGCGGGATCACGATCGTATAGGGCTCGGCATCCACCCGGTCCGCTCGGCCAGCCTTGAACGCGCCTTCGGCTTCCCAGGCAGCGGCGATGCGGGTCTCGATATCGGCGGGCTGATAGGTCTTTTCGATCATGACAATTCAATCAAATCAGGGGTTTTTGGCCACGGTTTTGAGGCCTGGGGCGAACGCAGGAAGCCGATGGCGCTAGAAACCCGCCAGCGCGGCTCAAGTCAACATATAGGGCTGTTTAGCCACCCCGGAGGGCCAAACGAAGGCCCCGAAAGGCCGTCGTTGCTTGTCTCGCGGGCCTAGCGGCCGCCGCCGCGTGAGACGCGCTCGATCTCGGCCTTGACGATGCGCTCGACGAGGCCCGGCAGGTTGTCGTCCAGCCAGGACTTCAGCATCGGACGCAGCATCTCCTTGACGAGATCCTCGAGGGTCCGCGCGTTGTTGCTCAGGACCGTATTGGCCAGCGCATTGAAGGCCGACTCCACGGACGACACGGTGCTGTGTGACAGGATCTGCTGCTGCGGTGCGACCGGGGGCGGATCATAGGACGGCGGGTCGAAGCGCGGTGCGGGTCGTTGGCTGCTGGCAGCGACAGCTTCGGCGAATTCGAGGTCGTCATCCGGCTCGACATGCTGGAATGCGGGTTCCGGCTCGGGGTCGGCGACCACCATCTCGTCGGTCAGTTCGAACACATCACCGTCGGGCTGCGCCGGGCGCACCTCTTCCTCGGTGGTCGCGGCTTCCAAGCTGGCCAACATCGCGTCGATGTCGTCCTGGCTGTTGGAGGCAGCAGGCTCCGGCGGCGGTGGCGCGGGCTTCGGGGCTGGCGGCGGTACTTTGGCGGCAGCAGCCTGCGCGGCTGGAATCGCCGACGGCGGGATGTCTGTCATCGCAGCAGGCTTGGGTGCAGGAGCTGGCTTGGGCGGCGGCGGCGGAGCAACTTCGGCGACGGCCGGCTTCGCTTCGTCGTCGGCGATGATACGTCGGATCGACGCCAGAATCTCCTCCATCGAGGGCTCCTGGACCTTTGCAGGTTGCGTCATGTCCGACTCCGCATCATCAACGCTCTCGTCAATATTTTACACCAGACGAGGCTGAATTTGCGGGTTGTCGTTTTGACGACCGTTCGATTCAGCGCGCAAGCCTGACTTGTCCCCAAGATCAAGCGACGCCTGACCACCAACTGTCGCGCGGAAAATGCCCAAGGAATTAGGAGAGGCATTCCGAATCGCTAAGCCAGCAATGCAAACGGTACGTCATCGGACAAATTGATTGCAAGCAAAGGGCCGCACAAGCGGCCCTTTCGATACGATATCAGGTGATATCCGAGCGCGTTAGCGCCCGTCGGGCGTACGCACGCCAACCCAGCTATCGCGCACCTGGTGATAGTGCACGCTGGGGTCATACACATTGGTGTTCAGCTTCATCACCGTCGGTGACAGACGACCGACTGCGTTGAGCACCGAGTATGATGCCACCACACGATCATGCTGCGCGGTGACAAGCGCGACGCGCGCGTTCACCAGCGCCTGCTGCGCGTTCAACACGTCGAGCGTGGTGCGCTGGCCGGCCTTGGCTTCTTCGCGAACGCCGTTCAGCGCGATTTCGGAAGCCTGAACCTGTGCCTGTGCGGACGAGACCTGCGCCCTGCCCGCCAGCAACTGCCCCCAGGCCTGCACGACGCTGGCGCGAGTCTGGTCACGCACCTGCTCGAGTGCGAGGCGCTGCTGGGCCAGCGTTTCCTTGGACTGCCGGATCAGCGAGTATTCGCCGCCACCCTGGTAAACCGGGATCGACACCTGAGCGATCCCTGCTGCCGTCAGACCGCGCGGCTGCGTGATCGACTGGTCCCAGCCCTGCTGGATATTGGCTTGCAAGGTCACGGTCGGGAACAGCGCGCCTTCGTTGACCTTCACATTGAGGAAGCTGACATCGATACCGAACATTGCCGCGGTGACATTCGGGTTCTCGACGAGGCCGAGATCGACGGCGCCGGGCAGCGTATTCGGCAGGAAGCGATCGACGGGCGAACCCGCCTGCAGGTTGCTCGGCTCGTTGCCGATGATACGGCGGAAGTTCGAGCGCGTGGTGGTGAGATTCGACTCGGCGGTCAGCAACTGCGTACGACCGGCAGCGAGCTGCGCTTCGGACTGCGCAACGTCGGTACGGGTGACTTCGCCGACATTGAAGCGATCGCGGGTCTGCTTCAGCGTCTGTTCGAGCACGCGGACGTTGCTCTTCTGCACCTCGACCACGGCGGAGTCGCGCAGATAGTCCATGTAGATGGTCGCGGCGGAGAGAATCACTGACTGTTCGAGCACGCGCAGACCTTCGCGCGCAGCCGAAACCTGCCCCTCGGCGGCGCGTGTGCGGTTCGCCGTCTGCTGGCCGTTGTACACATTCTGGGTGATGGTCGCGCCGACAGCGCGCGGAATCTGCACGCCGTGAAGCGCGGTCGAATTACCCGCGATGCTGGTGACTGTGTCCGTGTACTGATAGCCGCCGCTTGCGGTGATCGCGACCCTCGGCCGATAACCCGACAAAGCCTGCGGCACGTTCTCGTCAGTGACGCGCACCGAAGCGCGCTGGGCATTCAATTGAGGATTGTTCTGATAAGCGCGAACCAACGCCGCTTCGATCGTGTCAGCCAGAACGGGTGACGCTCCGGCAAATGCCAGCAAAAGGGCCGCAGCTGCAGCACCGGTGAGAGCTTTTACGCCGCCCATTCTTGGTAATCCATTCATGCCGTTCACTGATCCGGGCGCACACTTAATAGCGACCGAACAGATGATGTCCGTTAGCGAGTCTCCACTCACCATATTCCGCGCATCGGCGAGACGGAACCTCTCGTGGAAACTTGACAGTGAAAACTTGGCGAATGGGACATCCAAGCCACACTTGTAATTACCGCTGGCGATATTAGCGGTGCCCCGATGCCCGATAAGGCGGACAGTCAGCCCTAGAAAACGAATGCCGGGAGCTTTTCCATGCCCGGCAGAACCGGTGCGGTAGCATCGAACAGGGGGCGGGAGCCAAAATCCTCGTGGGAATGGGTCACGAGAACGGCGCGGGCGGGCTTGGTCAGGGCGAACACGCCCACCAGTTGGCCACCGGAGGCCAGCTGCTTGTAGAGCCCGGTCGGGACGATTTCCGTCGCGCCGGCCAGAACGATCAGATCATAGGGGCCGTTCGTGGCATCGCCATCGGCCGGCATGCCGGCCGCGCTGGTGACCTGCCCGGCAAACTGGGCGATCACGGCGGCCGCATAGCCCGTGGGGCAGCCAACCACCAGAACCTTGTCGGTCGCCTTCACGTCGGAGGCCTGCAGCATCCGCGCCAGCACCACCGGCTTGATCAGAAAGCGATTCGGGGCGACTTCGAGGTCGAGATCGAGATAGGCCATGGCGCGCTGGCTGGCAGGAACGAACTCCTCGCGCGGCACCGCAAGCATGGCGTCGATGATGCGCAAATCGGTAACGTCGCTGGGACGCACCTGACCATCAACCATCTTCTGGCGTGCGGTCGAAAAGTCGGACATGAGCAATCCCTTGCAAACGGCTGGAAGTTCCTTGTGCAGGAATTACGGCAGCGCACAGCGGGATGCAAGGTTCGTAAAAACACAGCAGCCAACGCGCTATCGAGGCGGTCCCGAGCGCGGTTTCTGGCAGCCATTTTTGCGGAAGGATGTTTGGCTCCCCGGGCTGGATTCGAACCAGCGACCATTCGATTAACAGTCGAATGCTCTACCGCTGAGCTACCAGGGAACGTGCGAACTGCGTCGCAGGCCGCAGCGTATAACAAAGCGATCCACGCTTGGAAAGCAGGAAATGCACCTCGTCCCACAGTGACCGCCAACCGGGGAAAACTCAGAAAAAGCCTGATGTTACGGGATCTTCTTGATGCTTGGCCCGTTCCAGTCGGAACCATGTCGCATATGAGCGAAGAATAATCTTTCCAACCGTGTCGCGATTTAGTCTTATTGCACCGCAAGACTACCCGTTGCGACGTTGAACAAGTTCCGAATCGAATGAGGTGACCGATGCCAGCCACCCACACCGACCGCGCGCTTCCGACCGACATCAACTCCCTGCCCTTTATCAGTGATGACGAATGCGTCACCCGGCTCGCCGAAGCCGTCGAGGCGCATGACAGCGATCACCTCGATGAGGTGGCGCTCTTGATCGGGCGCCTCGCGGTGCCGATCGAAATCTAGGGAATCAGGCAGCCGGGGACCTCGTCCCCGGAGATGAAATCCAGGGAATCACATTCCGACGCCGAGGAAGTCCCGCATCAGGTCGGGGCTGGCGTTCAGGTCTGCTGGCGTGCCTTCAAACACCACGTGGCCGTTATTGAGCCCATAAACGCGGTTGGCGAAGCTCAATGCCGCCGCAACATTCTGCTCGACTACAATCATGGTGCGGCCCTCGGCGGCGAGATTGCGTGAGACCTCGACGAGATCACGCACGATCAGCGGCGCCAGGCCCTCGAACGGCTCGTCCAGCAGGATGATGCGCGCGTCGCGGATCAGCGCACGCGCAATGGCCAGCATCTGCTGTTCGCCGCCAGAAAGCGTGCGCCCGGCCGATTTGCGGCGTTCCTTGAGGCGCGGAAACACTTCGTAGATCCGGTCGTAGGACCATGCGTTCGGCGCCGTCAGGGCCGCGATGCGCAGGTTTTCCTCGACCGTCAGGCCGCCGAAGATGGCGCGCTCTTCTGGCACCAGTTGAACGCCCATGCCGGCAATGGCCGATGGCGGCAGACCCTCGATGGATTGGCCGTCGAGGCGGATATGGCCGCTGCGCGGTGACAGCACTCCCATGATCGAGCGCAGCGTCGTGGTCTTGCCGGCGCCGTTGCGACCGAGCAGTGCCACGACCTCGCCCTGCTCGACCCGGATAGACAGGTCGAACAGCACGTGGGAATCGCCATACAGCGTATTGATCTTGTCGACTTCAAGCAGGCTCATGCGCGTGCAGCCCTCCCAGATAGGCGTCTTGCACGGCCGGATTGCGCCGGATCTCGTCGGCGGTGCCGTCCGCCAGCAGCCGGCCCTCATAGAGCACGGTGATGCGCTCGGCGAGTTCGAAAATGGCGTCGAGATCGTGTTCGACGATGACGACGGTGCGCGAGCGCCCGATATCGCGAATGAAGGCGCAGGTGGCGACTCGCTCAGCCGGGCTCATGCCGGCCAGCGGCTCGTCCAGCAGCAGCACATTCGGGCTGGTCGCCAGCGCCATCCCGATTTCGAGCCGGCGCTTTTCGCCGTAGGCCAAAATATGTGCCGGCGTATCGGCGCGCTCGACGAGATTGAGCAGGCTGAGGATCGAGGCGATCTGCTCTTCGACGTCGGGAATACTGCCGGCTCCACGCAACAGATCAAAGCGCATAGGGCCGCGACGACGCGCCAGTGCCGCGATACGCAGGTTCTTGCGCACCGACAGGTTGGGAAACAGCTGATTGAGCTGATTGCTCTTGGCGATGCCGAGCTGCGCCGCGCGGCTGACGCCGACGCCCGTGATTTTCTCGCCGAACAACAGGACTTCACCGGAGGACGGGCTGACTTCGTCGAGCAGCATCTTGAACAGCGTGCTCTTGCCGGCGCCATTCGGGCCGATCACCGCATGGATCGAACCGCGGCGGACCTTGAAGGAGACGCCATCGACGGCTTTGAGACCGCCATAATGCCGCGCCAGAGATTTGGCTTCGAGTGCAATGTCGCTATCACCCGTCGCAGGTTCGGCAAGTGTCAGCCTGACCTCCTTGGGCGGCGCGACGGGATTGGTGGCGACGTCGATATTATGCGCCTCGATGGCTTCGGTTTTGGCCTCGGCGGCTCGTGCGGCAGCCAGGTTACGGCGTTCATTCCACCAATGGGAGATCTCGCCGCAGATGCCGCGGCGCAGCCCGATCACCAGAATGATGAAGGCGATGCCGAGCACCAGCTTCCACAGGATCGCAAAGCCCGGAATGAGCTGCAGATTGTCGCGCAGCCAGAGCCAGACAGCCGCGCCGACCAGCGGACCGATCAGCGTGCCGGCACCGCCGACAATGGTCTGAACGACGAGCTGTCCCGACGTCTCCAGCGAGAACGCATCCGGCGGCATGTAGCTCTGGAACGAACCGAGCAGACCGCCGGCAAGGCCCGCATAGAGCGCGGCGATGACGAAGGCCGTCAGCTTGTAGGCCGGCACGTTGTGGCCGAGCATCGCAACGCGGCCGGTGTTCTCCTTGATCGCCAGCAGGATCGCGCCGACCGGCGAGCCCACGATGCGGCGCGCCAGCACGTAGCCGAGGAAGAAGATCACCGCGAACAGGATATACATCGGCATGCCCGCGCTGATGCGGATCGCACTGGCGCCGAAGCCGAGCACCGGCACCGGCACGCCGGGGATACCGTTCTCGCCGCCGGTGTAGTCCGACAGCGGGGAATTCTCGATGAAATAGGCCATCTGGCCGAAGGCCAGCGTGATCATCGTGAAATAGATGCCGACCCGGCGCACGGCGAACCAGCCGACCAGGAGGCCGAACAGGCCGGCTGCGACGGTGCCGATCGCCAACGCCAGCCAGACGCTGTCGATGGTGTGGGACACCAGCAGATAGGCACTGACAAAACCGCCAACGCCGAAAAATGCGGCCTGTCCAAAGGACAGCAGGCCAGTCAGGCCGAACAGGATGTCGAAGCCGAGGCCGATCAGGCCCCAGTTCAACACACGTGTCAGTAGATCGGTCGAGAAACCGAGATGCGGGAACCCGATGGGTGCCACGATCAGCGTGCACAGCACCGCGAGTTCGGGAAGCCAGCCCCGCAAGCCGCCGGAACGAGGACGCATCATGCGCGGCCTTCCGAACCGAACAGGCCCTGCGGGCGCATGATCAGCAGTACCGCCATCAGCGCGTAGAGCATCACTTCCGAATAGGACGAATTGAAAGCGCTGGTCAGGCTGATGATCTCGCCGGCGATCAAGCCGCCGATGACGGCACCGGGAAACGAACCAAGGCCGCCCAGCACGATGACCACGAAAGACTGCGCCATGAAATTGGCGCCCATGTCCGGCGTCACGGCCACGACCGGCGCATAGAGCATGCCGGCAAGACCGACGGCGACAACGCCGATGGCGAAGACCAGCAGGAAGGCGCGGCGCACATTGATGCCGAGAATGCCGACCATGCCGGGATTCTCGATGCCGGCGCGAACCACGAGGCCCATCGAGGTGCGATAGAGCACGAGATAGAGACTGAGCAGCAGCCCGGCGATGATGGCGATCAGTTGCAGGCGATAAGTCGGATAGATCAGGAAGCCCATCTGGGTGGCGCCCTGCCCCAGGACGGCACCGGCACACGCTGTGCATTGCCGCCGAAGGCTGCACGCACGCATTCGACGAGCACGATGCCCACGCCGTAAGTGACAAGGATCTGATCCTCATGCGGCCGGTCGTAGAAATAACGGATGATGATGCGTTCCAGCAAGAAGCCGAGCACCAGCATGAAGCCGCAGCCGACGACGATCGCGAGCACGAAGGACGATGTGTATTGCAGCAGCACGAAAGCGGCATAGGCGCCCACGGCGAACAGCGCGCCGTGAGCGAAGTTGAGGACGCCAAGCGTGCCCAGGATGATCGTCAGACCACTGCTGACGAGCGCCAGCAGCGTGCCGAGGGCCAGGCCGTTGAAGGCCTGCGAGATGAGGACGGGCCAGCTTGGCATGGTGATCCTTAGGTGTAGGGGCCGAGCTTGCAGCCGAAGAAGTCCGGTGCGTTCATCACGCTTTCGCCGTCGGCGATATCGACGATCTCGTAGAAGTCTTCCTTGTTCTTCATCTCGGACGGCTTCTTGCCGCGCAGGATCGGGATCGGCCGCACCATCTGATGATCTTCGGCACGGAAATAGACCTTGCCTATGGTCGTCTCGTAAGGCTGCGCCTTGGAGCTCTCCATCGCCTTGATCACATCGACCGGATTGAACGTGCCGGCGCGTTCGACCGACATCGCCCACAGATAGGTCTGCATGTAGCCGATATGCGCGCCCCAGCGCGGATAGTACTTGTTCTGCGCCAAGAAGCTTTCGACGAAGGTCTTGGCGAGCGGATAGGTGTCCTGCAGCCCCCACCAGAAATCGCAGCTGCCATAGACGCCCTGCATCAGCTCGGCGCCGAGCTCCTTGTCCTGGAACGAGGAAAGGTTCGGCACCACAAGCTTCATGCGCTTCAGCACGCCGAACTGTTCGGCTTGTTTAGTGGAGGCAACCGCGTCGCCGCCGAAAGCGATGTTGACGAAAACGTCCGCGCCGCTGTTGGCGATGTTCAGGAGCGCCGACGAATAGTCGGTGGTGCCAAGCGGCACGACTTCCTTGGCGACCTGCTTCCAGCCCTGCTCCGCCGAGAACTTGGCGAAGCTGTCATACACGGTGTGGCCATAGGTGTAGTCGGGCACCAGGAAGGCGGACTTCACATTCTTGCCGAGCGCCTTGGCGACGACCGGCGCCATCGCCTTCGCAGCCATGTAAGCATTCTGCTGCGAGCGGAAGCCGTAGCGCTGGCAGTTCTTGCCGGTGATGTCGTTGGAGCCGGCGATGCCGACCATGTACAGCACCTTCTCGCGCGACCCGAGTTCTTCGAGCGCAATGGCGCTGGCTGATGACACCGAGCCTGACACCATGATCGCCTTGTCGCGCTGGATGAATTGCGTGGCGCTCTGCACGTCAAGGTTGGGTTTACCTTCGGTGTCGGAGACCTTGTACTTGATCTGCCGCCCGAGCACGCCCTTGCCCTTGAGGCCCCACTTCTGCGCGATATCACCGCCGGCATTGATCTGCGCGATAGCCAGTTCATAACCGAGCTTAAGGTCGCCGCCGTCACCCGAAAAGACGCCGGTGAGCGGGATGGTCAGACCGACGAACACCGAATCCGCCGTGACGCCTTCCGGGAAAGTACCGATAGTGGCCGGCGATTGTGCGAACGCGCTGCCTGGAAGCATAAGGCCAGCGGCAGTGCCGACTCCTCCGAGCAAAAGCTGTCGACGGTCAAACTGCATGACACACCCTTCTGGTTCGATCACCGCCGCCATTGGCCGGTGAGCTGCGATGGGGCTGGCCCCGGCGAAGTTGAGTTTCTTGAACGGGATGCCGCCGTGGCTCTCGCGGTGCCTGCGAGATCATCGCAGGAGCCTCATTCATGGTCACTCGCTGAACCCGAAATACCGGCAGCGTCGCGTCCGCAAAGTGAGAGAGAACGGATCGTTCTTTGTTCCCGTCAGGCTAGGTTGCTTCGGATCGCGCGGGGTATAGACAATCCTGCAAAGGGCCTTGCAGACTGGTTTTTCCACCGCGACATCGCGTCCCGGGTATGGTTTGCTGGCACAGCTCTTGCTGATTGTCTTGGATGGAAAATTTCAAAGCTCTCGATTGGGATGACCTCAAGGTCTTCATTCACGCAGCCCGCGGCGGCAGCCTGGGCAATGCGGCCAAGCGCCTTCGGGTTGATCAATCCACCATCAGCCGCCGGATCGCGCATCTCGAGAGCACCTTGGGCGTGGCGTTGTTCGAGCGATTGCCGTCCGGATTGAAGGTCAACGAGACCGGCGACCGCCTGCTCTGCCATGCCGAGCGCATCGAGAGCGCCGTGATCGCCATGCGGGAAGACGTGCAATGCGGCGGCAGCCGTATGGCTGGCCGGGTCCGCCTTGCCACGATGGAGGGCATCGCCTCGCTCTACCTCGCCTACCGTTTCGTCGAATTGCGCAAACAGCATCCCGACCTGACCGTCGAACTACTGACGTCACCGCAGAGCGTCTCAGTGAATCGTCGCGAGGCCGATCTGTTTCTGAGCTTCTTCCGCCCGACCGGTCAGGGCATGGTCTCGGAGCGTATCGGCTGCTTCCAACTTGGGCTCTATGCGTCGCAGAGTTACCTGGACGCACACGGCATGCCCAAGAGCGCATCCGAGCTCACGGAGCACAGCTTCGTCACCTATATCGACGACCAGATCCAGCTCGACTCGGTGCGCTGGCTCGATGACATCATCAAGAGCCCGCCGGTCTCGTTCCATTCCAACAGCATGTGCGCGCAGATGAACGCTGCGGCCGGCGGTGTCGGGCTCGTGCTGCTGCCGAGTTTTGCCACGGCGCGCCGTCCTGACCTGATCCCGGTGCTGCACGACAAGCTGTCGACCACGCGCGAGCTGTGGATCAACGTCCATAACGATCTGCAATTCGTGCCGCGCATCCGCGCGGTATCGAGCTTCCTGAAGTCGACCTTCAAGGCGGATCCCCTGATGCAGGCCAGCACCAGGGGCCGCAAGATGCTGGATACGCTGCTGGAGACCGACACACCCGTTACCGAGCAAACAGTTTGATGTTACCGCGCACCATCTGGTCAGTGCCGGGAAACCCCACACCTGATTCAATGAGGTAAACGCCCCGGTAACCATGACGGGTCTGACGTGTGGATCGGTACAATTTGAACGATCCATTCAACAGCCCAACAAAGGCTTTGCGTCAGATTGCTCCCAAGACAGGGAGCTAAAAGATGAGCGAAGCCGAATTTGACTATCTGCTGGAGACAGTCCGGGCCGAAATCGAGGCCGATGTGCGGGACGATCTGCGCAGCCAGGAAATGTTCTTCGCCCCGATTCCGACCGCTGCGAACGACAATGACGGCCCCTGGCCACTGATTCCGTTTCCGGATGGCTGGCAGGCCTCCTGCTGATTATTGTGTCGGTATGTCGGAACCCATGAAAGATTCCAGCCGGGCATTGCCTAAATGGCTGATGGTCTGTAACTAACCCGCTATGGGGCCATGTGGCGGAATGGTTACGCGCCGGTCTGCAAAACCGTTTATTCGGGTTCGATTCCCGACGTGGCCTCCAAAACAAGCTATTTCAATAGCTTAGACCCTAGTGGGTCACATTTCACATCCACAGAATCATTATGCTTTTTATCGTGTGTGACCCACTTTTCGGGTCCGCATGACGCCCCCTCTCGTTCGCTCGGGAGGCTGGGATGAGCGAGATCGTCGAGAGGGTGGCAAGGGCGCTGGAGTTGGACAGTTACAGTCGCCCAAGTCCGACTTCAGTGACCGAGATGTTTCAGCGTCAGGCCCGTGCCGCCATTGAGGCCATGAGGGAGCCGACTGTCGGGATGGTCGCCGCTGCCTTCCCTTGCGAAGCCAACGAAGCATTCAGCCACGAAGACAAGTGCCTTGGCGCTGCCGTCTGCCTGAAGCTTGGCGGCGCGGCTGATGTTGGGCTGTTGGAAGGCGAAGCCGTCAAGCAGGCTGCATTTCTCGCCCGCGACTACCGGATCATGATCAACGAGGCCCTTAAATGACCATCCGCAGCCAATTCATCGCCGAACTGCACGCCGACCGCCGATTCCATGGGCCCCGAAGCCCCGTCGGCTCCAGGTGCAGCCAGCTTGAGCAGATCACCTCGAATATCGACAAGCCGCACTTCGCCCACGTCCGGCCAAAGCTGATCGCTCAGGCAGAGGCCTATGCCCTAGAAATCCACGCCATCAAGCACGGAGCGCCGGCAACGACGCAGATCCGGCCGCGCGATCATCAGTAAGGATGAATAGGCCATGAAGCTCAAACGATATTGCGTGACCGTCCTCGACAACTGGACCCCAACCAAGGAGTTCTGGACGCTGGATGGCGCTAGGGAATTTTACCGCGATCATCGGGCGAGCGCGAACGTCTTCAAATGGGAGGACGGTTATTGGCACTGGATGTATGGCGCCCGCGATCGCGACCCCCGGCTGATCAAATCACCCATTGGGCACTGAGCCCCCAACACCTCTGACCTGCGACAGGAAAGACAATGACTAGGAAGCATCCGGCAGAATTGCCGTCGAAGTTTGCCACGATCCGAGTAGATTACGGTTCCGAGAACAAGCATCTTTATACGCTGGAAGAATGGGGCGGGCTCGACTTTCATGCCGACCGCGCAAAGGCCGAATTGGCAGCGCATGAAGTCGTAAAAGAAGACCCCAGAGCCCTGGTCGCCATCTTACGGATCGACGAGTTGGTCGGCGCGAAGATTGAGATTGAGACGGTCTGCCGTCCCGCGATCATGGAGTGACAATGCCAATGCCTGACAATTGCCTCTGCATGGAATGCCGCCTCAGAACCGCGCTTCACGGCGAGCGGTCGGACGCGCCCTTTGAACTCGACATGAACGAGGCTTACACCGCGATGGGGAACGTCATGGGCGAGCTTCTGGCGCACGCTGACACTAAGACTGCCAAGCGCTTCGCGTCGTACCTGCTCGAAAAGCGCAAGGAATGGAAATCCCATCCCCGCGTCGTCACCCAGCACACAACCGGCAATGCCTGAGAGGATTGGTTATGAGCTACCACGATGTCCCGGAAGGCGGAGCGGCGCGCGAGATCGGTCGCAAGATCTACATGGACGCCCTGGCTGGCCGCCGTGGCTTCCGTGATGACCAGCTAGGGATCGACGATCCTGAGCTTTGGGCTGAAATATTCGAGGCGATGGGCAGGATCGCGCTCACCGAACTGACCCCGGCCTAGTGGTCATGGAATAGGAAGGAAAGAGCGATGAGATCTGTGATCGTGACGGCCGCAGTCGGACTGATACTCGGCGCGATACTCTCCGCAGCGCAGTATTTTTCGCCTCAACTTCTCCCTTGGGTAGCAGGTTTTATGTTGGCGTGTCTTGCGACCAATATCCGCTCTGTGACGCAGACTTAAGAAAGAGAAACCCTATGACCATCACATGGGCCGACCGTTTGATAAACATTAGAAAGGCGTTCGGACGCGACCCGACATATAGTGAACTGCTGGACATGGCGCAGATACATGAGATGACGCCGGCTGAGATCAAGGCGCAGCGCGCATCTTTCGTTCGCGGGATGACAGCCCGCTGCGAACATGGCGAACTTGACTTTGAACAGTGTCCGAAGTGCCGTGAGCGCTGAACCCGCTCTTCCGCACACGAATAAGGAACACGACCATGGCAATGCCGACAGTTAAGATCGACTATTTACCACGGCACGTAAAAGACAAAGAGCCGTATGTTGCCACCGTAGTGGGAGACGGGTTCGAATACCACGCCCAAGCCCCTTCGCCGAACGAGGCGCTACTGCTCGTAGCGGCTCACTGGCATTCGCGCGCTGGGGTTACGCCATCCTGACCAAACTCCGTGACGCCCTCCCCGCCATCGGGTAAAATGGCAGAAAGGATAGAGATGAGCGAGATGATTGAACGCGTAGCCAAGGCGATATACGACGCCTTTGCGACAGTCGGCGATTACGAGAACCCGACTAAAGAAGATATAAAGAATGCCGCGCGAGCCGCAATTGAGGCTATGCGCGAGCCGACCGAGGCGATGGATGCCGCAGCCTATGCGGCAGACGGCACCAATATGCCGCTCGCGATCACATACAAGGAAGCGTGGCAGGCCATGATCGACGCAGCGCTGAAGGGTTAGCGCCTAAACAGCGGCATGAACGAGCACTGATACCTAATACCGTCCTGCAGGGTTCCCCGCTCCCGCATGAGGTTCATGACGAGGTATTCGCCGAAATCCTCGTGCTCGGGATCGATATCAAATTGCGTCTTTACGATGCGATAATTGGGATCAACCACCCGGCAAGTCGCCGTGAACAGAACTGGCGTCGGCTTGAACAGGTGGACTGGCATCTCACGCCGCCCGCTTGCGGAATGCGAGCAGCAAGGTAATTGCCGCAATGGCAATCCCGAGAACGACTGTGATACCCTGCCAGAGCTGCGCGGATCCTTCGGCCCGGCTTACAATCTGGACTATTCGCGCTTCGTTATCGGTGATCTTGGCGTCCATGGCCTTAAGCCGGACATCGACCTCAATCCGTGGGATCAGGGTAGTTTGCTGGTCTCTCAGCGTTGACCTGAACTCGTTAACGCTGTCGAAACGCTTCTCCGCGGCGCCCTCGGCCTTTGCGACGGCTTCCTTTGCCGCTGCCAGTGCTGCCGCTACAGCCTTTTCCTGAGCCTCGAATCTCTGGCTGTTCGCACTCTTCTCCAGTTCGAATCGCTGGGCCACAGCCTTGCTGCGCTCATCAACGATGGCTTGGAGTTCGCGCGCTGATATCTCACTGATCGGGACGCTGGTTTGATCTGCGATCGCGGGAGTGGTGAGCAGCGATAGAATAACGACGAAGCGTTTCATGTGCCCCCTGAAGGGGCAAACGCCCCGCTATCTCTCGTCCTGTTTCTTCTCGATACGCTCTAGACGCTGGGTGATGTTCGCGAAGTTCATCGTCAGGAAGTCGTCGTGCTGCTTCATGTGCATCAGGAAATCATCCTTGCGGATGTAGTTGTCCCGGACATGAAACTCGAATAGCCTGACATGCTCTTTAAGGGCGTTCACAGCGTCGCCCGCGTTGTGGTTGGCGCGCTCCTGTCTCGTCTCGAACTCGTTCTTGGTAGAGTCGATCCGGGCCTCTATTTCGTCCTTGGTCTCGTTGATGACGACCTCTAGGCGGGTCTCAACGGCTGTGAGGGCCTTCGATAAATTCCAACCACCTCCAAAAACGCGCTGCCCCAGATTAAGGGCTAGCGTTATTCCAGCGAAGATCAGGGCGACAATTGAGACAGTAGTGCTGTCCATTACAGAGGAACTTTTCCATGCAGGCTGGGGAAACCTGTGATTGTATGTACGATAGCCGACATGAAGTTCATTCCTTCGTGGAGGTCAGGATCGGGCCAATGTTCAAAGCACTGGCTCGGTCCGCTTGCTATTTCTTAAGTATCTTAGCTACGTTCTCGAATCCGCGCTTAGTAAAATAGAAGCTAACAACAGCAGTTGCTACAGTACCAGACCAACCAATGAGAGGGTCTGTTGTGCCCCAGCCCAAGCACTTGTCATAGATAAGCAGCTTGGCGAAGTAGAACGCGACGGTGTAGCCCATGATCTTCTCAGGCTCGTACCAGTAGCCCAGCGAGGCTATGCGATACTGAGTGATGGCCTGCGTTTCGGCAGTCTGCGCGGCTATCTCGCCGGCAGCCAGATCAGCGGCAATCCGGTTATCGACGTTGCCGGCCTTGAGCTTGGCGTTATAGGCGTCGATCAGACCTTTGATGACAGGGCCGCCCAAAAACGAGATGATCGCCATCCACATGTTAAGCCGCCTTCGCGTCGTTCACCGCGGCAACGGCTTCGTCCTTGGACACCTCAGCAGCAACCAACGCCTGAGCGACGGCCGGCGTAACGTCCTTGGATGCTACTGCAACGACCTCCAGCGGCTTCGTGGTGCGCTTGCGGAGGAAGGACATGATACGCGCCAGTGCGAACACAAAGCCTGCCATAGCGACTCCCCGAAGGTCTGGGGCGACGTGAAGCAAGTCAAATAGCCGCGTCGTGATCGGCGTCATGTCGTAGCTGGTGGCGAAGATCGCGATGGAGTCATAACCGCCGACAATCAAACTGCCGAGTTCGAGCAGCCGGGATACCAGCATCGTTTCCGATTTCTTGAAAACGGCCACCTCGAACGGCTCGATCCAGGCAAAAAAGCCCTGCGCCCAAGTCTTGGTCTTGAGCCACGGCCGCAGCCACATTGCATAGACGAGCAGAACCGCGCCGATCAGAGCCAGCGCCAGAAGGAAATAGGTCACGGTTAGGCCTTTCCGAAGATGGAGGTGATGCGAGCCCAGAAGGTGGGCTGAGGGATGACAGGCGGGACAACCGATGGCACCGGCTGCTTGGTCGGGATGGCGTTGATGACCGGAACGATGTCGGCCACGATCGCCAGCTTCTTGATGATCGGATCATTGCCGGCCATCATGGCCTTGCGATCCGCCATGCCGTTCGTGCCGCCGTTCCAGAGCCGCACGCAGCCCTCAAAGTCGCCGGCATCGGCCTTGATGTTGAGCTGTTTCCAGTCCCAGAACGCTGCGCAGATCTCAGGCTGGTATTGAGCCTCGCAGGCCAGATCTGGATTGCCGACGAGATCCAGCCCGGCACGCTTCCCGACCTGTGCGTAACCGTCCCTGCCCGTCACCTGAGGGCCGCCGCGGCCGATATAGAGCGAGCCGTCCGACGTTCCGACGCGATTGCCCATGCGCTCGTTCTTGTCGGTTTTGCTGCCGTAGATGTCGTCAAAGGCCTTCTTCTGCCAGCCCGGCGCCGTGCCGTACTTCAGGCGTACCGCGGAGGCTGAATTGAAGCGGTTCGGCCAGACAGCAGCCATCCGCTCGGCCGTGTAATTGATGTTCTCGGTCAGGTTTCGGATCGTGAACCCGCCGCACTCGTGCTCGATGTTCGCGAAGAAATAGGCCATCCGGTTGCGGGTCTTGTTGATCCCGGCATTAGTCAGGACGTTCTGTTTCGAGACAAAGGCGTCCAGCACCGCTTGGGGCGCGTTCGGAAACATCTGCCGCATTGCTGCGCCAGTCAGTTCGATCATGGGATCGCTCCGGTGTTTGGAATCAAAAAGCCGCCTGTGAGGGCGGCGGGGTGTGACGAATTGTGCGGTGCGATTGATTCAACCGGGCTTTACGCGGATCGGTTGTGGTGGTTATCCTGAGCGAGTCTCAGGGAGGGCCGCTAAATGGACTCGTGGACGCAGATCAAGCAGCAACAAGAACAGGCGATGGACGATGCGCTCTTGGAATTATGGGCCGCGGTCGATCCTAAATCTTGGCTGACCAGCCTGATTTACTTTCTCGGCTGCCTCCAGTTCGGGGTGCCTTGGTGGCAGGCCTGCATTGTCTTTCTGATCGTACTAGCCGCGACCCGCTTCCATTTTGGGCGCCGAACTTTGATCAAGGGCGGCATCGTCGTGATGGCACTCACAATCGCAAGCTGGACTGGAGTTCTTCCTACAATGGCTGCGATGTCTCACGTCGCTAAGTGCTCGCTTTAGGCGTCTCGGAGTTCGCCTGTCATCGCCCAGCCGTACAGCCAAGCCTCGCCGGGGCCTGGATTGTAGCCGGCCGCGATCCGCACGTTGACCTTCAGACCAGCCGGGACGTGATATTCGCAATCAAACGAAGCGCTGCGCATATTGGCAGCTGGGGCGGTGCTAGGCGACGAGCCCGAGCTGTACGTATTGCCTGCGAGCGTGGGAGGCGTCATCTCAGTTGTAGAGGTGCTGTCACCGAAATAAGGGATCAGCGCCATGCCCCAAAGCGGTTCAAACTCGATCTTCTTCAGGACCAGCACCTTGCCGACAGGAACCGTATAGGGAAGCGAAACCTCGCCCAACAGCCCGTTGCTCATGTTCGTTGGCGGGTTCAGCTTGACGCCGCCGGAAACGATGCCGGTCTGGCCGTAGGCAATCCATGGGTCGCTCATTTTATCTCCTATTGCGTTCTGGAATCAAAAAAGCAGCCCGAAGGCTGCTGCGGTGTTCTTTACATTTTAGGTTGTATGGCTACGTTTGCGGTAACCAGAACCAGAGGCGGCTATGAGTTCAACAACGCAACAAAAACGTCTTGCGATAATCCAGTCTGCTTACATCTCCTGGAAGGGTTTTTTCGATCTCATAGGCCGATGTGATGAATACGTTATCTTCGACAGCGTTCAGTACGCACGACGGCACTGGCACAATCGAAATCGAATCAAGGCACCCGGCGGCACCATCTGGTTGACTATCCCAGTCCGAACGGGCGGCAAGTTCGACCAGCCAATCAACAGCGTTGAAATCGAGAAGCCATGGGCGGCGAAGCATTGGCGCTCAATTGAGATGTCTTACAGCAAGGCGCCTTTCTTCTCATCCTTGGGACCGCAGATTAAGGCCTGTTACGACCGCGCCGATAATCTTTCCCATTTGACAGAAATAAACGAGCTATTTCTGCGTGAAATCCTTGGTATCTTGGGTCTGAAGACGCAAGTAACCCGTGATGATGCTTACCCTGGGATCGGTGTAAAAACAGAACGATTACTACACATAGCCAAAGCTGCTGGCGCCACGCACTATCTCAGCGGCCCCTCCGCTAAAGAATACTTCGACGAAAAACTTTTCTCGTCAGAGGGGATAAAAACCGAGTGGATGGAATACAGCGGTTATCCGCAATACGAACAGCTGCACGGTGAATTCGACCACGCGGTCTCTATAATAGATGCGCTATTCAGTATCGGCCCGGTGAACATTAAGAGCGTTCTCGATCACCGGGCTGCGATTCAGTATATTGGCGCCACTACTTAGTTATAGTGTTCGATGACAACGATTTGTCCAGCGGCTCCATTGCCGCCAGCTAAACCGTTCGTTCCAGCGGCTGCACCTGCGCCACCCGATCCCACCGCGTAACCGTATGTCGCACCGGGAGAGTTGATGATAAAGCGGAGAGTGGCTCCGCTACCGCCCCCGTAACCACCATTCATAAGGGCGGCGTTATTGGTGCCGCCCCCGCCGCCGCCAGAGCCTGTATTCGTAGCTGCAGCGTTGCCAGCGCCGGCAAAGACAGAAGCAGGGCCGGCGCCACCAAGAGAAGACGGGCCGCCTGATCCACCTGCCGCAGAAGCAACACCTGAGGTAGAATACAGTCCGACCGAACCGCCGCTACCTCCTGCTATAAGGACATTGGCAGTGAGAGTCCCAGAGACGGCTCCGCCTGTAACCACAGATGACGTACCACCACCTGCACCGCCACCTGCTACGTAGTCAGTAGCATTCCATGTAGTGTTGCCGCCGCTCGTAGCGGGAGTACCGTTGTTGCCACCACCGCCGCCGCCGCCGCCGCCAACCAGCAACACCTCAATCCAGAGACATCCTGCAGGCGTCGTGTATGTCCCGCTTCCAGAAAGGAAACGCTGAATAGTTGGCAAAGCCGATCGCGACCCTAGTACACCCGCATTATTGTAGAGAGCATGTCCGCTAGTGCCGCCAGCAATAGTCGTTGTGCCCACACCAATGCTGGTGGCTGCCGCGCCCACTGCGGTAATGACGCCACCAGATGCGGTGATCGTAGTGCCGTCTACCTGGACAATGCCCTTCTGAGCCGCAGTGGCGTTTTGATAAGCCTGCGAGCTAGCAGCGGTGATCAACCCCTTCGCATTGACGGTGACACTCGGTACTGCCGATGCGCTGCCGAAAGATCCGACATTGGCATTCACAGTTGCAAGGGTCGTTGCCAGCGCGCCAGCTGAAGTGGTGACATCGCCGGTCAGGGCGGGGAAGTTAGTGGCAGGAAGCGTTCCCGAAATGTCAGTCCCGAGAGCGACCTTCCCCCATGCAGGCGCGACGCCAACGCCTCCAGACCGGAGAACATTACCAGTTGCTATGTCGGCAAGCCGCGCGAGCGTGCTAGTCGTCGCTGCGTACAGCAGATCGCCAATAGCAAAGGTGCTGAGACCCGTACCACCTTGCGTCGCTGCTGCCGTGCCGGAGATGTTCGAGAATGCTGGCTGCGCGCACGCCGGAACGCCAGAAACTGAAATCGTGTTCAGCCACTGGTTTGCGGAGCATATGAGGGACTGAACACCGCCGAGCGTTGAAGCAGATGGGTTCGGGAGATCAGCACCGACAAGCGCACGGAATGTCGGATTTGCAGCCCCGCCCGAAGTCGGGCCGGAAAAGACCGTATTGGCAGACTGTGTGCCGAAAGCAGGCCCCGCGATTGCCTGGAAGGTAGGATCAGACGAGGCGCCATTGCTGACCAACGTTTGACCAGCCACACCAGGCGCAGCGAATTTGAATCCCGTGCCGGACCCGCGGCCGATCGGGACGGAGTGATCAGGTGTCTGCCACTGCGCAGAGACAGGATTGCAGGCAATAAAAAAGGCCGCCGAAGCGACCGCAAAAGACCGAAGGATTTTCATTTTAGACATACCACCCGTTCAGTGTCGTGGAGGGATAGAGCGTGACCGAACCGAGCTGAGCTGAGTTCGAGTAAACCGTGAATGTCGCCGCCTGCATGATTGTCTCGGCGCCGGCAGGCGTGAGCGTGATCGTGTGAGCCGTCACGCCTGTTGACCAATCGACGATTGTCAAAGGGATGCCGTTCTGCAGCGTCACAGATGGAAGGGTGAATGCAGATGCGCTCGGCGCTGCTTTCTGAATTACTGCCGCCGGGGTGCCTGCCGAGATTGCACCGTTGGCCGTCAAAACTGTCGGCTCCTTAGGCATCGCATTCGTCAGTCCATTGTCGATGTCAGCGTAATATGCTGCTGCATCGTTTGGATCGATGACCGTTCCTGAAATAGGATCAGAGAACGAATTCGAGACGCGCGTGAAAACGCCCGTTGTCGGGTTACGTGGCATCTATCGATCCTAGAATTTGATGATTGGGGTCATCGCCATTGTGGCTTGGGCGATGGCGAATGCCGCACTATTTCCGCCCGTAGGGGTACCGGTGAAGCCTGCAGTGATTCCGGTACCGGCAACGCCAGTTTGGAATAGGCCAGGGCCTTGCATCAAAACGCCGCCGCCACCGGGACCTGCCGTAGTGCTAGTATTTGTTGAATATTGATGAGAATGCCCAGGATCGCTGATAGATACCGAACCTGCGGGCGTAATTGGCGGCAGGTTAGACATGGTCAGGTTATACGTCGGGCCGCCGACCGCTTGAGCCAACACCGCCCCGTACAGCCTGCCAGAGCCGCCATCGATACCGGCGTCTACGCGCCCAAGCGTATTGGGGACGTTGAAGGTCGTCGAGCCATCACCGGACCCGTAGGTTGTTCCGATAGCAGTGAAAAGATCAGCATATGTGGTTCGGGATACAGCTTGCCCGTTACGAAGCAACCAGCCGGCTGGAGCTGTTGCGCCTGCTGTGAAACCAATAAAACCAGGAGGAAGGGGGACGATTCCGTTCTGAGTAACGGCGCCCGTGAAATCCACGCCGGTCGTGGAAAACCGCGCAATGACAGTCCCGCCACACGTAATGACCTGCTCATCGGAAGCAGACCGGCTCATGCCCGTATTGGGGTCGGCAGCGTAGCTGAAGCCCGTTGACGCAAGCGGCAACACCGCAGTCATCGCCCCTTGACCGTCCCTCGGTAACGATCCGGTCAGGCCGTCCGCGATATCCGATAGATCGGAATTGACCGCCGAGGACGAGATCGGCGTCTGAGACTGGAAAGCAGGTTGCGCAAGGTTGAATACCCCTGCTCCGTTTCGCGGCATGCGGTCTCTCCAAACAGAAAAAGGCCCGCGTGAAGCGAGCCTGTGATCGTCAAAATGTGGGGTGTGTTATCGACGCTGGGGTGAAGCCATCATCGCGCTGGCGATAGAAGAATACGGAATTGCTGAAAGCTGCGCAGAAGGGAGAGCCGGTGAAAGCGCATGCGATACAGCCGCAACACCTTTGTTGCCTGTAGCCATTGGTGAACGCGACCTCACGAGTTCGGACAATGCAGCGCCAGCCTTAGCTGTTGATTTCTGGCCGATCAGCCTTGCAATGGTTCCCATGACGGTGACTGGAATTGTAGCGCCCCCGCTCCCAAGAGCAGCACCAGTATTGAGCATGAGAGACAGACCGCCATCCACACCCAGCTTCCCAACTGACCTAAGCGTGTTGCGGGTCTTAGTACCCCTGACAATATCCTCCATCGCCTTGATTTCATCTTTGCTGAAACCTGACGTTCGCTTTGGGTTGTCAAGGATGGTCGCAATCTTCTGACGCATGGCATTTTCGACATTGCCACCCATACCGGATTTGGCTGCTTGCCGTTCTGCACGGGTAAGCTGCAGATCTACTTGCTCTCCTCGCTTGGCGGCGCCCCAATTTGACGACGCCTCCTTCAGGATTTCAGACGCGCGGGCTGCGTCTCCCGCAAGCACATCAGAGGCAGGAATGTTGGGCAGATAATCATCAAGCGCGCGTTTCGCTTCGGCAGCGGCAGCGGCCTTAGGCGTTGGAGCGCCCACGGCGTCACGTTCGCGAGCCAGGAGACCAAGCGCCTTTTGCGAACTGTGTAGGTCTGCGATTTCGACGGGCGGGAGGGTATAGCCCTGCGCAATCTGTTTTGGCGTGAGAGTGGGAGGGGTTAGAGCCTTGATCTCCTCGAAAACCTCAGGCTGGCTACGTTGACGAAAACCTTTCTGAAGGAGATCATTTTCAATCTTGGTAGCAAGATTTGCGGTCGATCGAGGATCAACCCGCACTGCGGCTATTTCCGGGCTCTGATAAGCCGCACGAGAAGCTGCCTTCAATTCTGCTACAGTTGGTGCGGCGACGACTGGTGGCGCTTTGACGCCGGGTTTAGCTGCAAGTAGAGATGTCTCCACATCGCTGGCAGCCGTCTCATACATCTTCTGCGGATCGTCCTTTGCGGCGATCTCAGGAGCAATCAGTTCTCCAGCCTTATGCGTCAGCCAACTAAGCCCGTGGCCGCCTACCGATCGGATGGCCCCAACTACGGGAGAAGCAGCCAACCCAAGACCGCCCATGACCGCGGAACCGGTATTGAGAAGACCTTCGATTGGCCCCTTGGAGCCGCGATTTGATAGGCCACTCTCAATGGCCGTCAGGTTACGATCAGCCGTTGCGCCAATTTCGCGCGGGATATCAGTCACAGTCTTTGACAGCGCAAAGCCGTCGTCTTTTGTCTCACCGTTTAGCTGGGCAAGCAAAGCTGGATCAGCGACTGGCTTTCTGCCGCCGTTTAGCTGCTCAAGAACTGCGGGATCAGTGACTGGAGTTGCCATTATTCTTCAAACCACTGGCCGTTTTCTTGGTAGTAGTTTTTACCACCAATGCTCTTCGTCGTGCGCTGCTTCGACGCCTCTGCGGGGGGTTTATAGCCAGGTCCAGCGGTTTTCTTGATGGCATCAATGGCAACCCTACGAGCATTGGCTTTCTGCGCGATGACTTCTGGACCGTCTCCAGGCTGCGGAAAGAACTCCTTCTCTTCACGCTTGAACTCTTCTTTACCGATAGCTGCGCCGGATTCCTTCCGCAGTTTTGCGGTGATGAATTGGCTCTTCGCCTGCTCCATCTTCTGATAGTCACTCGTTTGCAGGGCGGAACCAACGACCGGAGTTTTACCGAGAATTTGCTGCGCGGCACCCTTAACCCCAAGAGCCTGCCCTTCGAGCCCCGTGAAATTCTTTTCGGCATCTTCCATGCGGTTCGCAAAGTTCTCCGCGTTGCCCTGCACTTCCGTCTTCTTGCCCGTAGCGGCGTCCGCCGTGGCCTTAGAGACCTCAGTCTTGAAGGCCTTTACGTCAACTCCCTTAGGAATAATGATTTCCTTGCCGTCAGGTCCTGTCACGGTTGGGCGTTCATCCCCCGGTTTTGCCTGCTCTAGCGGAGTTACCTTCCCCTTCGCAGCATCGATGAACCCATACGTTTTCTTGCCGTCTTCGGATTCGCCGATAATGCCAAATGTCGGCTTTGTTGCTCCTTGGTAGACAGGCTCGACGGTGCCCTTGCGAGGATCAGTTCGAAGGATCGTCCCATCAGGCTGCGTCTGGAAACCAAATTCCGGCGTTTTGTTGAACTGGCCAAGCTGCTGAACCGCGAGCGCCTTCATGGTTGGATTCTTGCTCGTCAGACCCTGAAGAATGCCGGGGATCTTGTCTTGAGGAACGCCCGCAAAGATGCCGCTAGGCTGAGTAGGCTGCACAGGAGGTGCGCCCATGGCCTGAGCAATGGCAGGAGGACCGCTAGGCGCTGCCGTAGGTGGACCTGCCACCTGATATGGCGCCTGTGGATCTTGAGGCTTGCCGCCGAAGAACCGGTGATCGCCAATATCCTGACCGGGTCCCTGCGCCCATTTCGGCATGTCGCGGCCAAGCGCAACCTGTGCCTTGGGAGCAATGAAATTCATGGCGCCGTTGGTCGGATCGACTGGAGCCTGACCGCCCTCGCCGTAGGCCATGGCAATAGCCTGCTCAGCAGCTGCGGCCTGTTTCGGATCGGCGGCAGCGGCTGACATCTTTGACCGGCCTGCTTCCGTGTTCCACGGCTCGAACTGGTTCTTGGCAGTGACCACACCTGTCGGGGTATCGCCTCCGAAGCCGCCATTGACGGCGCGATTACGGATGACACTACCGACCGCATTCATGCCTTGCGGGCCTTGATTGCCGGCCTCACCAAGGATGGTCGCAATCATGGCCTTGCGGTCGATGCCTGACGGCGGGTCGAGCGGAGACGGCTCGTCGTTCGTGTAGACCTTGCCGGGACCAGATGGGGCGACCGGAGGCTGGGCCGAAATCTGGGGGATCGAGGTGCCCATCGGAGGGGCTGCTGCCGGCGCTGCCGGAGTCACTGGAGCGGGCTCACCGCCGCCACCCATCGCTGACGCCATTCTGGAAAAGATTGAAGGAGTAGCTTCTGGGGCCGTAGGCGGAGGCAACCCAGCGGATCGGTAGAGGTCAGCAGTCTGCTTGTAGTCTTCCGCCTTCTTTTCCTCATCCGCCTGATTGGTGAGGTAGCCACCAATGCCGGCGCGCGCAAGTTGGGCGAGACCCTGCGTCCAATGCTCGATCTTCTGAGGCTTTATGCCATCGTTAAGCATCGCCTCAGCGACCTTACGACGACGCATGATGGTGGATTCGTCATACGTCCCACTATCGGCGACCATTATGCGACCTCCGCGACGCGGCCATAATCAACCGCCATCAGGCCATTGTCCTGCACGGCAACAGCATCGGACCCGCGCTCAACCAGATCCTGCGCCATGACGCCCATTTCCATCAGGCCGCCATTGCCCTTGTAGGAATAGGTGTAGATCGGGAGGCCCTTATCGGTCTGACCAACGCGAGTAATGTTCTCTTTCGCGCGGGCATCTGAGGTCTTGAAGCCGCCCTGAGCCCATCCGCCGAGACCTGCGCCACCAAGCCCAAACAAGCCACTCATCATCGCATTGTTCTGCGATAGAGCGCCCTGATACCCGACATTCTGCTGATTCAAGGACTGCTGCTGAGCGCCGATAACGTCGGTAGGTGCGACACCCGGAGACGGCGTGCTGGTGAAATTGGGCTGGCTGACCTGGGAATTGCCCATCAGCGCCGTGATTTCATTGATCGGCTGATTGCGCTCGGTCAGCGCTTCTTGAACAGCCTGCCCGCGACCGGTCAGCAGAAGCTGGTTGTAGGCGTCGTTCTTGCCCTGATCGAACTGTGTTCGCATCGTATCGTAAGCTTTGGAGCCAGGCCGAATGCCACGATTAATAAGGTTCGTCTCAAGGGCGTCGCTTTCTCGCGCAAATCTCGGATCTAGCCGCTTGGAACCCAACTCCATAAGGCGGGATTCGGTCGCTTCATTGCTGAGATCAACCGGAGTGCCGAGCAGCGACGCAATGCGGGCGCTCTGGTCGCGACCAATCCCTGCAACGTTCTGACGAGTTTGAAGGCCGGTGTCATAGACCGACTGCTCACCCGAATTAAGGGAGGTCGTAGCCTCATATCGCGGCGTACCGTCGGACCACGTTCCGATCTGCTTGTAGCTGAGCGATCCCGTCGGCGTGTTCTGATTGGTTGCGTTTAGGCCGTACTGCGCAATGGCAGTATCCTTGTTGGCAGCCGATTGAGCGGCAGCCGTTGCGGCCGGATCTGGTGCGGCAGGAGCTTGAGGTGTATCCACTTATAGTCTCCACCGAGCGCGAAAATCGCTCAATTCATCGACAGTCAGGGCAAAGCAGACGGCGTCATGCTTCCCGTAGAAGCGCTTGGCGATGCCTTCAAATCCCCTAGGGAAAAGCTTGCTGAGGTTTCGTTTCACCGTCTTGTTCTTCATGCTAGTGTGCATCTGCAACCGTGAGCACTTCAATTGCTCGAACACATAGCTGAGGACAGCCCTCCAACCGTCCCGATGCACAACGCCCTTACCAGCAAGCGACAGCTCAATCCCGTCACCATTGTATCCGGTGAAAATGTATCCACCCGTGATCACCCCGTCTTCATCGACAATACCGATAGCCGTAAAAGGCGGGTGGAATGGCTTCCCTGTGATCCGCGAGACAAACTCAGCGACGAATTGGTCATGCCCGATGAGGATCATACGATAGACCCGTCTTCCATGCTTAGATCAAAGCCGTTGACGCGAAGAACGACTTCAGCGCCGTCCGAATACGACCACTTATTGACGCCCCAGAGGCCGACGCCCCACACGGCACCGCCGGCTGCAACGGGGCTATCAATGTCGATCGCCATCCGGATCGAGGCGCAGTAACCGAGTCCTGTTACCGAGGTCCAGTTAGACTGCGTCACAACCTGCCCTGCCCATAGCCCGACATCCCAGAGCGCAATGTCCCAGAGCGCTGTCTGCGAAGATGGCGTGCTGGCAACCGAGATCGGCGCAAAGTCCTGGAAATCGACATTGAACGCTAGACCGGGATTAACCTGATTGTCGGTCGTCAACTGCGGCCGGCACATCGTCCAACGCTTTTGGTTGCCGCGCTTACCGTAGTAATTAAAGGCAGTCATCATGTTGGCGCTTAGACGGCGACCGTAGTCAGTCCCTGACCGGTCAGCCTCATAAACAACGCCGTCATTCCCGCCAAAATACAGGTTGTCCTGATAGACCTCCCAGCACGACCCGTTCATGCCTGTGAATCGGCACCACGCACCGGATAGAGTATTCATGACGTATTGCTGCTGTTCACCGTTCTCGGACACGGGAATGTTGAGGATAGCCCTCGTGCCCCGTGGATATCCGATGATCTGCCAGCCGAAGTTGTTCTTATAATCCCGCGCCGACTGGTTCATCACCCGCTGAATATTTCGGGTCAGCGTCACCTGCGTGACCGCGGCGCGATCGAATATCAACGCCTTCGAAAGCGGCACCAAGCCATCGATACAAATGATCGCAATGTCTGCTCCGACCTTGGTAATGCAGCGGCGCCCGATAGGAGACCCCATCAGATAAGTGCCGACCAAGGTGAAATCCGTGTTCGGATCAGTTCCGCTATAAACCGACACCTGACCACGCGATGAAATGAAAGCGATATAGTCGTCCGGACCATTGCCACCGTCGAGCGACCACGATGCAATCTGCATAAGATAGCCGCCCATCGACCAATTGCCGCCGATAGGGAAGACCGTCGCCGCACCCTGGATACTGTCCACACCGAGATATGCCGCGTCGCTGGTGCCGTTGATGGAGAACCACAGCCGTGCCTTATGCGGAGTGACGGTGATAAGATCGCTCCCACTTACTCCCGTAATCGCTGCAACAGCCCAGGTGGTACCGTCGAAATACTGCGGATCATCCGCACCATTGACCATGTAGAGGAAGTTGCCGCCTGTCGTGGCGAAATTCGTAAATTGAAACCTGCTGTTCGCAAGCCCACTTACCGCGGTAGAGGCTGGAGTTGCAGTGGCGAGGTAGATCTTGCCGCCAGACACCGCGAACAAATCGTCCGTCGATGCGCCCTCATAGGCGGCAACAGTCTCAACCGGTGCGCCTGACATCAGGTCGACGTGACGAACGAAGCCCTTTCGAAGCTCGACCCAGTCAGGTTGTGGAAACCAATTATCAAGCGTTACCGCTCGATCGGGGGGCATATTGGCAATTGGGGAGATCGCGTCCCAGCCGCCTACAGGCGCAGGAATGGACGCACCGCGCGCTACCTTCGGCCTTGGTACCTTACCAGTGCGGGCGGCAGCGTAACTGGCCCTCATGTCGGGCCTGGGAAGTTGCCGTCACGAACATTCCCGTTCGAGATCAAGAATGGCCCGGAGCGCTGATTTAGATAGAGATCAGGAATGCCGCCGTCAGAGGCAAATTTCGCATTCACAGCATCAAGGTATTCTTGCTGCATGGCCGCATATTCGAAACCCTTAATCTGCCACATCCGCCATTTCACACCCATGATGACGAGTTGGTCGTCAAGCAACGGCGTGTCGGTGTCTGTCGTCATCCGGTCGGATGTCGTGCCGTCAACCTTCAGGACCCAGTTCTTGGAGATGTACTCCCAAACAAGGGCGCCCGGCGCAGGTGCACCGCCAGCGAATGGAGGCGGCCAGATACGCCATGCGTTCGGCTTCCTGCCGACCTGCCTGAAGCGGCGCCGCGGTCCAGTCGCAAAGATCCCGGAACGGATATATTGATCCATCTGCGGGCTATCCGGCCCGATCAAACGCCAGTGGTTGGTGCGATCCCACCACGTCTGACCGATGTAGCGATCAAAATCAGTAGGAAGATCGTAGGTGTCCTTAGCGAACAGGATTTCCGTGCCGAGAGCCGTAGCCGTCGAGAACATCTCACAGCGAACCGTGGTCGCATCGACAACTTCCGCTATCCGCTGAGCCTGCGGCATACCCTCGCCCGACACCGCCCACGATGTATCTAGGCCGGCTGTTGAGGGGATGTTCAGAATTAGAGCGGAGTTCAACGCTACATCGCCCGTCGTAGCGGCCTGAGCCTCCACGTTGACAATGTGCTCTTCTTGGAGATCAGTCCAATCGTAGTCTCGGTAAAGAGACGTACAGTCGCGATTGGCCAAAGCAAGAAGCTGAATAACCTGCAAATCCGTCGAGTTCACAAGAGTCGTGGGCGATACCAGCCCAAGCTCATTCGCTGCTGTCTGGACGATCTGCAGGATATTCATTAGCCGGCAGCCCCACAGATGGCCGCCCAGGTATTCACACCGGTACGGATGCAGCGCGTGGTGCCACGAGCAGCGAGCGGAACAGTGCCGGTCGTCGCGGTGTCGCCATTGATTTGGCCACCAGTCGGCGGATAGATCAGGATCGCGTTGGCGCTGGTGTTGGCATAGACAAAGTCCATACCGACTTCAGCAGCCGACGAGAGCTTGATGCCAGACGAGGCCGCGCCGGTTACTTCAACCAGCGTTGCCGTTGCCGAACACGCAGCAGCGTCTGCGCTGGTCGTGCCGGCGCTGGTCAGGGTGCCGTACTGATAACCAAGCCGCGTCGCCGCCTGATCTGCAACTCCAACCTGAATAAGGTCTTTGGCGAGAGCCATCGTTATTCTCCTTGTGCTTTGGGTGGACGGCCGGGGCCGCGTTTTTCGGGAACGTGCTCGGCCTGGTCGGCCACTTTCGCTTCCAGCTCGGCAATGCGCCGTTGCATGGCGTGGAATTCGCTGCCGCCATCCGCAGAACCGAGATAGGCCTTGGCCTTATCGACGAGCTGACGGCCCATCGGGAGATTCCCGATCGCGCTGTCAGTCAGGCCAGCAAGCTGCTGGACGGTATGAATGTTGAACGACTTGAGCGTGAGGATCGTGCCGGGCTCTGACGGAAACAGGTGATCGAGCGGTGTACCCACTGCGGTCTGCTCGATGCCGTCCTGGAATGCCTGCCACTGCTTCTGGAAGCGGCGCTTGTGCCATTCCGTGGCCAGAACCTGTATCGACTCCTTCTCGCCGGGCTGAATGACCTCGATCATGTCCACGTCGACATAAACCGGCAGGCCCTTTTCCTCCGACTGAATCTTGCTGAGCATCGGATGGCGGAAAAACCGGACCATCGACTGCTCGTCTTTGCCGAACATGGCGATGCCATCCGGCGTGTATCCCTGTGGTGAGAATTCCAAATCAACCTCCATAGAAAAAGCCCGCCAGCGGGATGCTGACGGGCCGTAGATGTTCCGAACGACTTAGTTCGTGGTGCCGATGACCGGCCAGTTCAGTTCGCCAGGTGCGTTGCCGGCCGAAGCAGCACGGGCGGTCGTAAGCACGATGCCGGTGATGTTCTTGGTCGGAGTTGCAACGGCGTCGTCGATCTCGCCGGCCGTAACCGTCGAAGCCAGAACCACGTTGGCCGCGCACGAAGCGGACACGCGGATATCATCGCAAGTGCCATAGACCTGCAGCCAGCCGTACTGGTTGATGAGCGCCGCGGCGGGCGCGACGCCGACCTTGTCGCCAAGACCGCCGACCGAGTTGGACATCATGACCGCCAGGAAGTCCTCGTCATAAGTGCAGACATAGCCGAGGCCAGTGACCCCGCCAGTGCCGAACTTGACGAAGATCCACTTGGAACCGTCAGTGCCCTCGGAAAGCTGCCCTACCTGGAATGGGATGTCTCCCACGTAAGGATAGAGCGAGCTTGAGGTGGAATAGACCTGAGCGTAGTTCGCGCCGAGGCCGCCGCCGTTTGCGTAAGGAATCGTCATTGTTCATTTCTCCTTATGCGCCCAGCACGCCCTGAAGGCGCCGGTTCGAGATGGTCATGTTGCCGGCCCAACCCATCAGCTTCACGCTGGCGTCCTGATTGACGCTCATGCGCTTCGGTCCGATGGCGTTGAAGTTCCGATCACGATGGGGGCGATACTTCAGGTAACGCGAGTTGATGAAGTACATGGTGTTCACAGGCACGCCACCAACTGGGATCGGGTCGGTGCTGTAGCCCTGGAAACCACCATCCAGGATCACGTCGGCCGAGCGATACTTCAAAGATTCGAAGCCGCTTTCGCCCGTCTTGACCTGCTCGGTACGCTGAATGGCCTGCAACGACTGGTTATAGAGTTCCCAGTAGTTGTTGTCGGCTGGGATCAGATCCGCCTTGTCGGTGCCACGGACCAACTGGTTCGCAACGGCGTCCATGTATCCCTTGATGTTCGCAGCCGTAGCGGGAGCGCCGCCATCGGTTGCGGACGAGAAGGCGATGTTGCGCCAGAACACCCACGTTGCAGGGTCGATGCCGCCAACAGAGCCCGTTGCCGGGGTCTTGGAGATCAACTGCTGCAGACCGCCGATGGATTTCGGCGTGGTGCCGTCCGAGTAAATGCCCGTCGCGATGAGCGATTCCAGCGAACGTTCAGCATTCGACACACGACCGCCGATAAGGTCGATCATGCGCTCTTCACCGGAATTCTGCAGTTCTTCAAGACCGGAGATCGAAACGGCGACAGCCGCCTGACGGATCTGGAAGATGGCAGAGGTAAAAATCTGCTGAGGCGCGATATTCAGGGTCTCATAACCCGAATACCACATGGTGGTGCCGTTCAGCGCATATTCGATTTCCTCCCAGATGGTAGTGCCACCATCGATCGGGGAATAGGCGCGGGTGTTGCCCTGCTTGGCCAGACGGTTCAGCAGCGCGTTGTTGCGGGTGACGTTGTCGGCGGCCTTCTTGGACCGGTTTTCAATCGTCGTGGCTACGATGTCGTCAACTGATGGATTCGGAGATGCCATGTTTGGCTCCTATGTGCCTCAGCCGGCCTTGAGCTGCTGGATGGCGGATCGCACGTCGTCATGAACCGTACCGGAACTATCGACACGCCGCGGAGCTGGAGCCCCTGCAGACGAGCCCTTGACGCTGACAGCCGCACGGGAGGCCTGCGAGGATTTCTCCTGCACCTTGGCAACCTGTGTCTGTGCGGTTTTGGCGTTTTCGGCAGCCGTCACCTGGGAGCGGATATCCGGGTTGAGCCAGATAGCGCGTTCATAGGCTTTTTCGAGTAGATCGAATCCGTCAAGGGTCGGGTCAAGAGTCCTGACTTCGACGATTGCCGCCGGCAAATGCTCTTCAACCATAGCGTAGTGCGGTTTTGATGCCGCGAACTGTTGCGCGATTGAATAGTTCTGTCGGAATTCGACCTGCTGTAGACGCTGGACAAGAACTGGATCGGTTTGGACAACCTGCGGACCACGCTCCTCAGTCCGGACCTGTTGAGGCGGGTTTGATGCGAGTTCTGCGAGATCGATACCGTTCTTCTGAGCGAGCCACATGATCGCTTCGACGGGCTTAGTCTCGAGGAACGTATTTCCGTCAATCAGGCGTTTGATACCGTCATCGACAGACATTCCTCGCGCCTGAGCCGCTTGGGCAACCGGTGCAAGTGCTTGCTCATAACGAGCGGTCTTCTCGGAATACTGGCGAATGCCGTTGGATGCTTCCTGCTCCCTCTTGAGGACCGCCTGTTGAACAGCGGGAGGGATGGAAGCCCAAGCCTGCTTCGCATCAGCCGCCCAACTGACCGGAGGGACTGCAGCAACCGTTGATGGCTGCTCGTTTACCTTGGCCACATCTTCCGCGGGCGGTAATTTCGGGTCAGCGGCGGCTACTGCCGGCGTCGCTTCTTTGGGTGCGAATTTGCCATCCGGACCACGAACAAGGTCCTTCGCTTCTGGCTCTTTCGCTTCTGGGACTTCGGGCTCTCCCTTGAGGGAGGCAATTGCGTTAACAACGTCGTTGTTGATCTCATCCCGTGCCGATACCGGCTCAACAACTTCCTGTTCAATGATCTTGTCGTCTTCGATCTCGTCAGCCATTACCACTCCCTGCGGATTGTCGGGCGATAGCCCTGGTTCACCATCTGAATTGCTTGCTGGACGTTGCGGCGCAGATCGGAGGGACTTTCCGCACGTTGCGGTGCCTCACGATCATTGCCCTTCTCGACAAGCCCGGCTTCCTTAGTCCACCTGCGAAAGACCGATTTGCTCGCTGTCGCACGTCCGTCTGCGTACCCGTGATGCTCAAGGTCTGAACCCAGATCATCGGAGATGACGTGAACGCCGCGATATTTCGGTGCTGCCTTGTGCTTCGGAACGATCTTGCCGTTGCGATAGACGAAGGTGCCGCGGATCATTTCTTGATCTTCCGCATGGCAACGATTGCTCTTGCGTACTTGACCATCTGGGCCTCGTGCACAGCCGCGACGATGTCGGTACAATTTAACGACCGCTCCAGATGCGCCCTTATCAGAACCTGAAGCTCAAACTTGCTAAGCTTCACGTCATGTCCTCGATTGCGGCCTCACGCTTGGCGCCTTCGTATTGGACCTGACGAACCTGATCCTGGTACTCGGCCCAGCGTTGCATCAACTCGATCTGCTGAGGGGAACGGTCGGCTTCGGGCACAACCATTGCTGCGTTCACATCCATCTGGAACAGGCGAAGCCTGCCGGCCGGCATAATGGATGCGATATCCGCCTGCTCCTGCTGGCGCGATTTCATGATCTCGACTGCCCTGCGCTCTTCCAATGTTGGCTCAGGCGTCGGAGGTGGTGTGTCGTCGACTATTTCAAAGTCGGCGACGAACAGATCCGGCAATCCATCACCCTGCGGCACGCGAATAACAGCCTGTTCAACAAGTATTGGGGCGGTCGGCTGAGGTATGCCAACTGTCAAAGTGTGATCAGTCATGTTCTGTCGGTGCGTTTCCACCATGGCTGCGAAATCGCTGTCGCCGATCATGGATTTTGGAACAAGAAGTGTCATTTCCCACCTCTGGGCTTGGGTTTAGGCTTCATGGCCTCTTTGGCCTTGGCTTCACGAACCTTTTGGCTGAGTTCGAATTCATGCTCACCAGCCTGCGCTTCACGCTCTGCGGCGGCTTCGGACAGTTCATGGTCACGGATCGATGCTTCAGCATCCAACTGATGATCGCGTTCCTTGGCCGCTACATTCATTTCCGTCTCACGCTGTTTGGCAGCCAATGACATTTCTTGCTCTTGAGCCTTCAGCGCCATCTCGCGCTCCTTGAACTGCAGGTTCATCTGCATTTCGCGCTCTTTGAGTTGGAACTCTCGTTCCTTGATGGCCATCTCAAATTCTTGGGCTTGCTGATCACGCTGCGACTGCTGATCAGCGGCCTGCTGCTCCATCTGGAAACGCATCTGGTCGCGCTGCGTTTCTGCAGCTTGCGCGTCCGCTTCCGTCTTTGCCTTGATCTCTTCCGGGCTAGGTGGCTTCGGCGGCGGGTTCTTCGACATCTGCGTCAGCTTGTCGATTGCCTGCTCCCAGACGCCCTCAACATCACGCCCTGCCCCAAACCTTCGGAATGCGAATAGGATGGACTGACCAAGTGCCGGCGTGAGCTGCGGCATGACCTGACCGATTGGCAGCGCCTTTTCCAAAAAGCCGCCAACCGCAGTAAACAGCTCAACGACCGAATCCTTCGCGGCCTGCTTGTCGACCTCAATTGTGCTGTCTGTCTCGATATCGATGCGAAACGTGCGCATCTTGTCGTCACGCAGAAGCGAGCAGATCTCCATAAACTTCTGCTGCGCCAGATCCTCGATAGGAGGCTGAGCAGTTGGCTGCATCCCGGCGCCAGCGGGAGGGATGACGCCGGGAGCGCCAACGCCAGGCGGAGGTGAGACACCTGGGTCGAGCGGAGGTCCACCATTGTGGCCCATCATGGGAGGCTGAGGTGGTTGCTCAGACCTGATTTCATCCTGAATAAACGGCAGCATCCCCGTCATTTCGGCGAGGATTTCCGGCGAAAACTGCTCGGATACGATCTCAGCGACAATCCGGATTGCGTCGCAGGCAAACCGCGCCACTTCCTTTTTGCGGTCCTCCAACCGAAGCGATGCAAACTGGCCCTTAATCTTCTGCTCAGTGGCCGTCTTCGTGCCGCCCTGCGCCTGCCCACGAACGATATCGGACAGCCCGGTAATCTCGGCCATATCGGCCTTGGTGCGATCACGGGCCTCATAGAGCCGGATCAGCGCTTCAACCACGTCCTTGATCGGGACGAAGTCCATCGCGGCTTCAATGCCGCCCTTTGACGCAAACTCCGAATAATTCTTGACGCCGATCATCCGGTTATCGACGCCCTCAGAGAGGATGCGCTTCAATTCCGGATAGGATGCGTCGTAAACACCATTGACCCGAATGGCATCGGTCAGCGCCTTGATGCGCGCCGTAAGGTTGTCCAACTCGTCTGCCTGATCCTGATACTCGACGTAATCAGGCACCGGCACGAGCGTGTCATTCGTCGTCGTCGCATACAGCGGCTCAGGGCACGGCCAGAACCCATCAAGGCTCAACGGGTCATCCGTGCGCTCAAGGGCAGAATTCGGATAATCCGGAGCGATGAAGATCACTTCCCGGTCGGTCTTGTTCCAGATTTCCCAGACACAAGCCCGCGGCTGCTTGCGCTTCTTCTCCTTGTCGTTCTCGCTGTCCTTGTCGCCGGTTCGAAGCGGCACGAGGTCAGCAATAAGCTTGCCGGTCTCCTTGTCAGTCGCCTTGAACCGCGCCCGCAATTCCTTGCGGGTCAGCATTTCCTCTTTGGCGACCCACCACACTTCCTCCCAAATGGGAGCGGGTGAATGCCGGAAGCGATTCCACGCCACATAGTCCGTGCAGACCTTCTCATAGGTCACAGGACGCGGCGCTTCATCTCCTTGCTCATCGTCGCCCAGGTCAACCGGATCGCCATAGGTGGGCTCGTAGCGCTCCCACATCGACCCACGACCGCACAGCAAATAATCCAGCACGACCTTCTTCATGGCCTTGTGCATCTTGCCGACTTCGATCTGGACCTCGATCGACCGCTCCAGGGTCATCGATGCGAGCCGAGCCAGCGGGTCCTTGTCGAGAAAACGACGCTCGGCTACCGGCTGGGGCGCCTTGATGTAAATGGCCGGCAAAAGCGTCTGGATGTTCGACCACAGCGCATTGAAGCGAGAGCCACCTACCGAACCGTCTGATTTCTCCGTTCGCTCATCACGGTAACGCCGCACAATCTTTTTGCAGCGCGATTCCCAGTCCTTGAAGTCATCCCGGTAGGCGTCAAGCTGCGCCATCCAGTACGTGACAAAGGCCGCGTCGTTCTTCTGCTCCGGATTGGCGTCGGGTCCGGTCTGGGCTTCTTCGGCCACTACTATTCGCCGTTGCCCGACGTAAACATGACGATGGGCGTACCCGCGGAGCAGATCGCCGCGGCGTGAGTTACGACAGGGCTGATCGAGACGATGATCGACTCATTCGGCCCAACCGGAAAGCTGCCGGGCGTCGCTCCGGCCGGCACCGTGGCCGCAACCGTCGAGTCCCCGAACACCACATATGCAATGTTCGTCGCATCTAGATTCTTGATCCGACACTGGTTGGCTCCGAGCGGCACCAATGCCACACGCGCACTCGTCACAGCAGACGTAATGCTGACCGTCCCAACCGTTTTGGGAGAGAAGGGATTGAGCATTTGAAATCCTCAAAGAAAAACCCGCCACAAGGGCGGGTCAGTTAGGCCAAGATGTCGTCAGTTCAGACGGCAACCGCCGTGTTGTCATATGCGTGGGCCAGTGCCTCGTCAGCCTCGGCCTTGTTCATGCCTTCAGCCAATTCGAAGTAGCCGACCTTCGATGTCGCCATGGACGCGTCATGCACGACATATCCGCGCTTGGCGCCATCCGCCCAGACCTGGTAGACCTTCGTGCGCTCGGTGTCCTTGTGAGCGTCCTTCAGAAACACGTCAGGCGAACCGATGGCCGACTCGTCAGCCCTTGGAACGTTGTTGGCATCAGCAGTACCGGGAGACTTCCAGTCCTGCTCCTTACGCTCGACCGGAGGCTTGATGTCCTTCGGTTCGTTCTTCGCGCTAGATACCGTCATGACCATTCTCCTGTGAGGGTAGATGCCTCACAACGCGGTCATGAATCGAAAGTTCAAATTCTCTGTCGACGCGGCTCACGATCAGCCAAGTCGGCTAGATCCGCATACGTCGGCAACTGCATGCCCGGTACAGGCTGGCTACCAACCACCAGAGCCCGATCAGGCTGACGAGGATATTCAATATCAACGCTCTTGACCGCCATCGCCAACGTTCGAAAGCCGTCCGCATAGTGGCTGGCCCAATTGTGTAGCGGCTTGTCCGAGAAGATCTTCTTCTCGTCGTCCCACTCGGTCTGATACTGCCTCAGACCCTCGACCGCGTTGTCATTGCACCGGCTTTCGTCGATGTAGCAGCGCGGGAGAATCTGGCGAACGGCTGAAATTCCGTCCATCAGCGCATGGTCCATAACCTTCTTCGGGTTCAGCCCGCATTCGATCATGACCTCGATGCGCTGCTTGGCTTCCCCATACTTCGGATCGAGCGGGTTGTTGTTCCAGACCCCCATCTCGCGTTGACGCCCGTCATGGGGGACATAATCGTCGCCCCGTTGCAGGCCTAGACGAGCCGCATACTCCTTGACGACCTCAGCATGATGCCCAATGCCATAATTAGAAGCGGCGTAGCATCCCAGAACCAGGACATGCGAATAGCCCTTCGTCCCAGGCACTACCTGGAAGAACCAGATGACGTTGGAATCCCGAATCCCAAGATCCCACGCGGTGTGAAGCGGATAGCCCTTGATCGGCTCAAGCGGTCTGATGCGCCCTTCCCGCGTCGCCTGTGCAAGCTCCTTGCCCCAGTAAGCGCCAAGAATGGCTGCATCGGCTGAGCAATAGTATTCCTGCTGGATCAGGGCTTCAGCGGCATCGGCTCCGTACAGCGCCGTATAATCGACCCTCACCTCTGCAAGCTGCTCTGGGGAGATCATCCCCGTATCATCAATCGTCAGGGTTTCGCAGAACCAGTTCTTGTTGATCTTGGCTGCGGTGTGCATGTCGTGGGCGTGGTTCTTGCCACGCGGGGTGGTGATGAAATCTGCCCAGCCCCCGTTTTCGAGAAGCATGGGCTGCAGGTATCCCCACGAGGAGGGATTGGAAAGCGCCCATTCAGAGAAGACGATGCCAAAAGGTGTCGCGCCCACAAGGCTATTGGGGTTGTCCGATCCAACGACACGCCAAGATGCTCCCGACTTGAACGTGATAGACATATCGTCGTTACGGGTATTTTCCCTCAATTCGTGAGGAAAAGCCTCGTCAATTCTCAGCTTGCCGCTATGCGGATTGATTGCAGTCCAGATCGCCTTCCGGGCCTGGGTATATTCCGGCAGGCAGTGCCAGTAGTTGCCGATCCGCATATTCGGGCTTGGATTGGACGGATCAGGGTGCATGGCAACACAGGCCTTATGCAAACTAAGCTCATCCTTGCCAGCTCTACGATGCCACCAAAGGCTCGACCGCTTTACCCCACGTTCCCATGCCGACCATGCCGGCATTTGGTATTTGCGCGGACGCCAGCCGTTAGCTGGAATGGTTATCTGCAAAACGCACCACGGCGACGGTCAACGCATTCCCGTCAATATCCTGCAACGTCGTCGGCGCCTTACCCCACCCCCGATCAATGATGCTATTGGCAGCGGCAACACGAGCAGCAGCAGGCGCTGTCTTCTCGTTCATGATGCCTACCAGCACATTCAGCGCCTTATCGGAGTGCGACCGCGCCAAAGATCGAATTTCTGCTGGTGCTTTAGCCATTTGTTCGGTTCAGGGCTTCTGATCGCCCTTCCCTAGTTTTTCGATGAAAGTACCGGGCGCCCCGCTCATGCAACTGGGCTTATGGGGGCTAAGGAATCGCGAAAGCGGAGCGTCCCGATTGGAATTTGATGCGCTGAGGGGACAAGCCGCCCTGCGGGTGAAGCCCAAGCAGGAATGGGGCTGTCGGTGACCGGCGCTATAGATCAACCTGATTTGCTCCAATCTCGCTATTAAGACTGTTTTAATTGGGCTTCATTTCACGAATTATCCTCACGGCCTTCTTCCACGCCAATCGGTAAATCTCATTGCCGTTCTCCTGCTCAATACGTTGCGCCGCAGCTTCCAGCGTCTGGCGCTCAACATCCTCGCGGGCCAATTGCTCGGCAGTCTTGGGGTTGCCATAGCTCATGCTGCCCTCACCCCGCGCTCGCTCTCGACTCCATAGGTGTTACTGTCCTGGAGCTTGAAGTGGACCTTCTTGCCGGCGCGGCTGGTGATCGTTGCGAGCATATCCTCAAACTCGCCGACTACCACCATGATCTTGGCGCCGATCGGCATGGGCTTGTTCTCTTCCCAATCGACTATGATTTGTTTGCCCCTCAGGAGGCCGTACACGGGCCTCTTGCAATCCCGACGTACAAAGTCCCACTCGCCGTTCAAATATCGCTCCTTGAGTCTCCAGATCGTTTCTGGAGGCACTGCAACGGCCCTGCCTGTCTCATCGGCGATCAGCGCCTCGATCCCGTTGACTTTCCGCACCGCGTAGAAATTGCCGTCAGGGATCTCGACGAACATGTACCGGCCGAGCACCGGGTATTCCTTGGCCTTCTTCGTTCGAGCGTGTGAAACCCAGCGGCGAAGCTTTGGCCAGAATGCCCGATAACCGAGCGAAGCCAGTTCCAGTTCGGCCCGGCGCTGACAGTTCGGATTCGTAACCGCGATGTACCAAGTCATAGGTTCTGCCCCTTGTGCTGTTGTCTGACGCTGAACGCTACTGAGACTCAACCTAACTAACTGTTCTGAATCACTAAATGTGCGTACGCAGGCCTGTTGAGAATCACCCCTGCGAGGAGTGCTGACTTTTCAGCGCTCCTCCCTCATCGCCTTCCGGTATGCTTCGATGGCGGCTCTCGCGTTAGTGATGTACGCGCCGATGATATCCAAATCCCGATCTTCGAAAGCCTGCTCTGGGATACCGTCAAAATCATCGTTGTAGATGGCGGTAGCCACAGCGCGGATGATCTTCTCCGACACAGGGCTCTCCCCCATGGCGTCGCCCGTGCTGGGGGTGGTCATCGGAATAGCTCCTTGAGTGTCAGTAGAGAGATCGCGGTAAAGCCGATTGTCAGAAATGTATTCCCGCCGTCGTTTAATTTAACATCTGGATAAGCGACTGCTGCGTACATCAGGATCGCCCACGCTACCGCGGTCATACCCATCTCATACCTCCACGATCTTGAGGCCAGCATCCTCCAACAAGGAAACGATATTCAGCGCACCATCCGCCGACATGTACCCCTTAAAAACATCTGTCGCCCGCTCCGTGGCTGTCTTCCGCTTCTCAAGTTTAAGCAAACCGAGCATCTCCAGGCGTCGAACAAACTGCTTGTGTTCCTCGATCATCCTCGCCTGCGTCTCTTCCGGCCGTTCGTTCGGCAGGCTCCAAACGACGCAACTGGAACCGATTGCCACTGCCTTCAAGGCCTCGTCTCTCGTCATTCCCATTCTCCCGGTTTGATTTGGATCTACTGCATCGAGCGGAGGGCTAGGCGGCTTCTTCATCAGCGAAGAGGCTTTCGAGGTGTAGACCAAGCATTCTGGCGAGATACAGCGACACCGGCCTGCCATTCGCCATCTTTATCGGCACAATTCCGTTGGCCAGGTATTCCTCAATCAGCCTGACATCACCAGCGGCGATCATCTCAGCGGCCCGCGCTGCATCCACTTCGGGATCGGCCTCCGAATTCTTAGCGGCAAAGTCCGCGCGGAGATTTCTGAAACCTTCAACAATGTACTCGTGCTCGTCTGAGGCGTTCATTGGACCCTCTTCATCTTGACAACGATGGCGCCATGGCTCGTCTCGATCTGGCTTTCTGGCGGCGGCAACGGCGCCGGATCCATCGCACGCTCGGTTGAGATGACCATCAGCAGACGCTTGAGTTTCGTCACCTGAACCTCGTATGGACCAAGCTCCACCAGGCAGAGCTTGCGAAGCACGGCCGGCGAAGGCGCGAAGTTGAAGTTCAGTGTCCCCATGCGCAGATCGTCTGGCACATCGCCACGCGCCCAACGCTTCACGGCGTTCGCAATTGCCCAGGGCGGCATATCCTCAACCGCGTCCTCGTAGACCTCGCTGCGCGCCGTCGCCGCCTCAACTGACGAGCCGCCCGCCGTTGGAAAACCAAGCTGCATTTTTGTCAGGAGGGATAATCTCGCCTTCGCGGACTCGTTCTGCGTCAGGTTCGACCCGGTGATAATCTCCGTCAATTCGGCTAGCCGGCTCTGAACCAAAACTCGGTCCTCTGCGGTCAGCTCCATCCCCATCGGAAGATCCAGGCGCGTCGGTTGCTCCGGCCATTTCACCGTCCCGATCGAGCGCGCGAGCTTTTCGATGTGCGGCGGCAAGGATCGCATCGTGTCCAGTTTGGCGCGGATTTGCAGTTCGGTTGCCATAGCTGCCTCCAGCAGATTTTGATCGTTTTGCGATGATCTCAGCGGCTTCACGCTGCACCCAGCCCTGAAACGCTTGGTGCCAGTTGATTTTCTTGGCGTTGGCCCCACCAGCCGACCAAGCCCAGCTCGCCATCCGCTGCCAAAGCTCGCAGGTTTCCGGCTGTGTCAGCCCTCGGCTCAGGCCGTAAGCGAGGTCAGGGCCTGCAATTGCAGCGTTTTCCGGCAAACGATGCGCGCGCTGATTTTGAGTTTTGGAGATGGGTTTGGGGGTAAGGGGGTTATTAGGGGGTATGGGGGAAAGAAGGGGGACGGGGGAAAGGGAAGAACCATTGTCCGCGCTGTCCGTGGATTCCACGTCTGTCCGTGGATTTCCTTGGACATCGATGGATTCCGTAGGACAATCCTGGACAGCAGCGGATTCCGCAGCCTTCTTGGCCTCGCGTTCGATCCTTTTCCGATCGCGATCCTTCGCGCGCTTCGCCTCTGCCGCGGCTTCATGCTCCGCAGCATCGGCGTTCACAGCAGCAGCCAACTGCTCCGCAGAGCAGCCAGCCGCCACAAGTGCATTGATGACAGCCGAAGCGATCATAGGCCGCCCAGCGCCTGCGCGTAGGACTCTACGAGAGCTTCTTGCTCCGCTCGCTCGTTCGGATCCTGCGATCGCATACGAATGACGGTCTTGAGCGCCTTCACGTCATAGCCGTTGCCCTTGGCTTCCACGAATACTTCGCGGATATCTTCCAGGATGGCTTTCTTGTCCTCATTCAACCGCTCGACGCGCTCAATGACTGAAAGAAGCTGCTGCTTCGCGTTGTCGCCGATCATGTCCATTTTCGTACCCCTGTCGCTCAAGAATGGTGATTGCCATTTCGTAATCCCCGGAACGCAGGTACAAACTCATCGCGAGGACGTATGGATTAATGTTGTGTGACTTCCAGAACTTCTCTTCGTTGCCGATGTGGTGCTCTTCGCGATGGTGTTCGCCGCAGAGAGGCACTGTCCATTCGTCAGATGGCTTCTCGGCGCCGCCCGTATTGCGCTTCCCGTATTCGAGCGCGCTGGCCCTCAGGTGAGCGGCCTCTGTGCTGGTATTGTCGCCGCAACAACAGCAAGGCAGCGCCCGGATGAAATCCAGGTGAACGTTGTTCTTGACGCGGGGGCGCTTGATGAGGCTCATGCGGCCCTCGCTTCATCATGGAAGCGGACGCCATTCTCGGCGCCCCATGCCAGCATGAACTCGATAAGGTCGGTCATTTCCTGCTTAGACAGGTCGGACGATGACTGCCCCCACGGGATGAACGTCGAGTTGTCCAACGCCGGCACGAATTGCACCTCACGACCGCAGGCGTGCATGAACAGCACCTTCCACTGATCGGGGGTATACTTGCGGCCAGCGTGTTCCTTCTGCGTCGCAATGTCGGTCAGCATTGCCCACATGCGATCATTCTGCGGAATCGACCGCTTAGGCTCCTTGAACTCAATACGCGTGCCGATAGGAGCCTGCGCCGCCCAATGAGCAGCGCGGGAACGATCGATCTTGCCGAGAACGGTAATCAGCGCACGAGCCATAGAAGCCTCCTAGAACGGGATATCGTCGTCCATGTCATGGTTGCGGCTTGTTTGGCCGCCCGCTGATGTGCCGGGATTGGTAGATGCTTCGCTACCGGTCTTATCGCCGCCGCCGTCGAGCATGGTCAGTGTCGAATTGAAGCCCTGCAGCACGATCTCGGTGGAGTATTTCTCAACACCCTGCGGATCGGTCCATTTGCGGGTCTGCAGCGCGCCTTCGATATAAACCTTGGCGCCCTTCTTCAGATACTGCTCGGCGACCTTGGCGAGACCCTCGCTGAAGATCACGACGCGATGCCACTCGGTCTTCTCCTTGCGCTCGCCGGTGCCCTTGTCGCGCCAGGTATCCGAGGTCGCGACGGTCAGGTTGACGACCGGATTGCCGTTCTGCATCCGGCGAACCTCGGGATCCTTGCCGAGATTGCCGACCAAAATCACCTTGTTGACTGAGCCTGCCATTATTCTGCTGCCTGCTTGTATGAGCCGACACGGCTCAGGGTTAATTCAAGGTGCTTGCGAGCCGCCACGCGGAGCAGTGGGATCATGCTCTTGTATTTCTCACGGAAGGCTTCGGCGTCGCTTGGCTGCGTCACGGTCTCAGTGACGATGCGCAGCAGAAGACGGTAGGTCGCGACGTTTTCAGGACCGCCCCAGCCGATGCGCTTAGCCGCCTCATCGTGGACTTCATCCAGCTTCTTGCGCTCTGCATCGGGGATCTTGAACGAGCGCCCAGCGGCCTCTAGAGCCACCCATGGAGACTTCATTTCATAGAGGTAGCGCCCGACACCCCAGCGCACAGCGGCACGCTTGAGGGCATCGCTAAGCATTCCCTTCTCACCTTCAACGTCCGTTGCGCCTGCCCCGTCTGCCTTCCATACCCACTCCCCACCAGGGAGCCGGACACCGAGATTGCAGACGATCGAACCGACGACGCCGGCTGTATAATTGCACTGCCAATTTTCCGGCCCGCAGACGCTATCGAGGCGGTCCATCACGGCGCGGGCGTCGATATATGCCAGCGCCATGCCCTTGCTCTTGTCCTGCGTCGTGCTGCCGACGCGCCAATCAATCTCTTCGGCCGCGAATGGCGAACAGAGCGCGTCGAATAGCTCTTGTGCTGTTTCGAAGCTCACCGCTTGCCCTCCAGGTCATCGTGGGTGATCTGCAGAGCGTCCAACGCTAGCGCCAGGCGCACACGGCACGACGGTGACATGAGGATCTGCCGCGCGGCATTGTTCAGCCGGTAGCCGGCAATATCAGAAGAGATGGCGCAAAGATTCTCAACGGCGTGTTCAACCTCAAACTCCCGAGAACTCATGAACACTTCGGTGTCGGCATGTACTTGAGACATTTTCATGCTGCTTCCCTTTCATACGATTTGACGATGACCCTGCATCCAAACTCACATGCGCCCCAGGACCATGAGCCGCCATGCGCCAGCTTGTCGTTTTCAATCAGTCCGACACGCTGGAGAAAATCGAGAACGTACTTGCCGCGGTTGTCGCCATCCATGAGCGGGCTGCGAAGCTTCTCGTTCAGCGTCAGGTGATATGTGAACTCACCCGGGACGAACTTGAGCTGCTTGGCCTGCGCCAAATAGAGAATGTCCGCGTCCTTCAAAAACTTGACCATGTGCTGGTTGCCGTAAACCACGGGCTTGCCAGTCTTCCTGTTCTTGCCGATCTTGTTGGCGTCGTTAACAGAGGGCGGCCACGGCAATTCGATTACAAACGTCATGCCCGCTCCTTCAGTGCCAAGGCCGCGCCTTCAACCACCATGTTCGCAAGCTGGTCTCTCGTCACTTCCACGCGCTCGAACTCCCTGCCCTCAATCTGTAGGTTGAGCAGGATCACGCCCGGCGCCGGCTGGGTCAGATAGGCGAGCTTTGCGACAGGGGCTTTCATGACAAGCGCACTTCCTTCTTGAGCTGCTTGTTCACGACATCCTTGAGCGCTTCCTCCAGCATGATCCGGCGAATGGATCGCTTCTTCTCGGAGGCGATCAGCCCGCGAAGGTGCGCAGCCTTGTGGATCGGCGCCAGCGGGCGAATGCGGCGGATGACTTCATGGAGGGGTGTCGGTTTCATGCCCGTCGCTCCAATGCACTGAAGCCAGGTTTCGGATCCCCGAACATCGCAGCGGTGAGATCACGAGGTGCGCAATTGATGCGCCTGTCCCGATCAATGAACCTTTCCGCCGGCACGATAGTGCGATCTGCTACTAGGTTCGTGCAGACTGGAGGATCAGTGAGATCGGCATATCTACCGGCGCAGGACGAACGGGGCCGATCAAACTCGTGAGCGATATCACCCCATCGCATCTTCTGCTCACGAAGAAGCAGAAGCTTGGCATCTTCCTCTGGCGTCCATGAACTGCAGCGAAACACTTTGACCTTGAAGCCTAGACGCTTGGCAGCCGTGCGGACATATTCGCGGCGGCACTTGAAGTGCTCAGCCAGCTTTCCGGCATCCCACTCTGGATTTTCAGCGCTCATCTGCTTGATTTCATCTGCCAGTGACATGACGCACGACTCCCTTGATCCATTCCCACGCGATCAGAATTTTAAGAACCAGATTTCTCGCTAATGCCTTCAGTGCGCGCATTCGGTCCCCTCCTTAGGGCTTGCAATCGCAGCTCGTCTTTTTCGTTCTCTTGCTCAACGCGATTACAAAAAGCTTCGTAATTTGCCCTGATATTCTCGTAGACCGTTGCTTTCGGTTCTTTGGCTCCTTGGCCCTCGTAACCTCTGAGGTACTTTCTGAACCATTCGTGATGCACGCCGATGGCCTTCGCCACGGATCGATAGGCGAGCATCTTTGATCCCGTCTGAATCTTCGCGCGCTCAAACAGGGCCGAGGCCTGGAGCTTCGTGTGATCGTTGATTTGTGCGGAGCTGATCATTGTAGATTTCCGGACATTCTTTGTACTCACTTGGACAATCCTTCAGTTCATGGTGTGACCATGACGAAGGCAGCTACACATCACTCGAATGACAACGAAGAGCTTCCATTCAAGAGCATCGGATTGGCGTCCATGCTCATATTGAACAAACTGCGTTTGGCGACACAGTTAGAAGTTACAGAACAAGAGAAAGATGAAACCGAGGATGCAGGCCGCAGTCACGAAAGCGGCCGCACCGGCTACGAGGGCAGCGACGCACGCCGCACCAATCGCTTTGCTAAGGGGATCAAGTGAGCTGGCACCCATGACGTGAGGCTCCCTATCGATTGACGACCAAGTTTTGAAATTACGCTGTGCCCCCGGCGTAAGCAGAGGTGCGCGAGATCGGATGTTTGCCCCGTAGGTCTCGCGCACGCTCATGCTCTGAACTCCCGATATGAGATGATCGCAATCAGGCCGGCGACGAACGCGCAGGCGTAGCCAATGTGAATGAGGATTTCTGGGAGGGTCACGCTGCACCCTGCGCCGTTGGGGCAGCGGGGACGTCTTCAGGATTTGTCCAGAGGTCAGGCCGCAGCTCGGAAGCCGGCACTTCACCCTTAGTAAAATGATGGATTGCTAGAGCGAGCTTCGGGCCTGCACGCCCTGAATGCTTCGCTTTATTGATCAAGGGCTGCGAAAGCCCGATGGCACTCGCTAGCTTGGCTTCAGAACCGCCAGCGAGGTCAATTGCGCGATCGATTGGTGACTTTTCCATAACTTGAAAATAACAAAAGTTATGAGGAAGTCAAGAACCAATGTTATCAGGACAGTCTATAACCGATGTTATAATCTCCCGACTCATGGAATCGGGAAAACTCATTAGATCTGAACGTGTTGGCAAAGGGTGGTCGCAGGCCGAGCTGGGCAAGCGCGTGGGCGTATCTCAGGTGGCTATCAAGAAAATTGAAGCCGGCCGGACGATAAAATCGAAGCATCTCCCAAAGATTGCCGAATTGCTCTCTATACCTTTGTCTAAGCTAGACCCTTCGCTGTCGCAGCATGGTTTAGGAACCGCTAACCACTCCGACAACGATACCCTGCGGAAAACTAGAATAGCTCCACCCCCCAGTGAAACTTTCGGTCACAATGCCCGTATCGGAGCAGCCGTCTCCGGCTTTGCGAGAGTTCCGATAAGGGGCCAAACAATGGGCGGTAAGGACGGGGCACTAATATTCAACGCGGACGAATATTTCGGGGAAGTAGAAGCCCCATCTAAGCTGGCCGGTGTCCCTGATGCCTATGCGGCATATGTCGTCGGCGATTCTATGCTGGAGCGATATCAGCATGGGGAAGTCGTCTATGTTCACCCCTATGCGCCTGTTAAAAAGAACGATTACGTGGTCATCCAGATCCAGGTGGGAGACCATGGCGCTGTACATGGATGGGTGAAGCGGTTCGTGTCCAGAGATGACACCACACTGAAGGTGCTCCAACTCAATCCTCGTAAGACGTTGAGTTTCCCGAACGACCGGGTAGTTCACGTTCACAAGATTGTGGGAGCTGGCGAGCCATGATGACTCGCCGGGGACTATCCCTCTTGAACTCGACCTTCAGTTGCGCTCTGGTGTCCCACCCCATTTAAGGGGAATCTTGGGAGAAACAAATGAAGCACCTCTTCTTGGCTCTGGCCGCGCTGTCGTTCCTCGCGACCTTCATCCCGGCAGCCGAAGCCGCGTGTCCTCCGGGCACGACCTACAACTGCACTTCGACCTATAACGGTAAGCAGAGCTGCGGCTGCCGCTGAGCCAGCCCAGGGCGCCTGGTTATGCTGGGCGCCCGCCAGCGACCGTTGGGGATGTGAGATGGACGATAATTACGCAACTAACCTGATCCGGTCCGTTTCTGCGCAGCTTTACATGCAGAACGTGATGCAGCTTTCCCAGGAGATGCTGGGGAAGTCTTATTCTTCGCTTTCCCAGCCCGAGCGGTCTTTGGTCGATCGGGCTGCTTACGACTTGCTGGCTCACTTTTACTCGGTTCTGACGCCTGAGTTTTTTGTGGGACAACAGACTGCGGCGTCGGTTGGGTTTGGCACGACCCATCCCGATAGACCTGCCCAGCCGCAGCCAAGCCAGCCGGATGCGCCCAAGGCGCCTGGTTAGCCTTCCAATCACTTAAAGCCATCTAACCACCCTCCCCGGCGCCATGCCGGCTGGCGGGTTTTAGCATTTATTTTGCCCGATGATAACTTTTCTTATTGACGGTTATCATAACCTAGGTTATCACTAACCCATCCAAGCAACGACGGCGCGGCCGTCCAGGGTGGGCAAATCAGATGGCAAATTTCACATACTACGTCGCAATGCTGGATTACGGGCGCCGCGGTCGTGAGGCCATCGTCGATCCGAACGAGTCCCGCCAGAACATCATCGACAAGGTGAAGTCCGGTGAGATCGACCGCGACAAGCTGATCTTCATCCACGAAGTCACGATGGGCAATCTTCCGGTCGATGTGACCGAGGATGTGCTTGCCGCTGCCGGCACCGCCGAACTTGAGGCTCGCGAGCAGTACCGCAACTGGCGCTGGGATCACGAGCGGGACCACCACAAGAACTTGGTGGTGCTGTGATGAGCCCCGCAGACAAAGAGAAGGTCATCTCGTCGGCCTATATCGCTGCGGCTGAGGTGTTTGAAACCTACGCAAGCGATCAGATCGCATCAAAGCGCTTCCAGTCCACAAAGCGAGGCAAGGACGCCTGCGATATCCGTGCCGAGATTTGGTCGGACGCTGCATCCGAATTGCGCAAGGCCGCAACTTCTGAGGTGGCAGCATGACCGCCCAGCAGATCGCCGACGAACTTCTCCGTGAATGGCAGCAGTGCCCTCTCCCGCCGCAAGAGCGTCTGGAAGAGATCGACTACGAGAACGACCTTCTGCGCGTTCGCATGTCGGTCAACTACACATCCGACGCGTCGCGCGGCACCTACGACTAGCTCCGTGTCGCAGCAACACCGCGCCACTGAGGCGCTTTGACACAGAAAATAGAGGGGAATGACGATGGATTTCTCTACCCTGCAAGGAAAGACCCTCACGAAGGTTGAGCAGATCGGCGAAGATGTTCTTCGCTTCGAATGTGAAGGTGGTGAGGCTTACCAGCTTTACCACAATCAAGATTGCTGTGAGACCGTTGTCATTGATGACATTTCCGGTGACTTACAGGATCTCGTTGGATCGCCAATTCTGTTGGCTGAAGAAGCAACCAGCGAAGACGATCCGCCCGGCTACAAACACGAGTATCAACCAGAAAGCCAGACGTGGACGTTCTACAAGCTGCGCACGATCAAGGGCAGCGTGGACATTCGTTGGCACGGGTCGTCGAACGGCTACTACAGCGAGAGTGTCTATTTCGACGCCGCCTAGGGCTCTTTTCGTCCACCGTCAACACGACACCACCAGGGGCTTTTCAAATGGCAGAGCATACTCCGACGCCGTGGCGCGTTGAACGAGGCACCGATCTGATCTGGGGCGCCTGCAATCCTGATGACATGACCACTTATGGTATGGGCTATGCGATCGTCTGTGGGACAACCTCCAGCTATACGGGAGGCAAGCCAAGCATAGATGAGCGAGAAGCCAACGCTGACTTCATAATCAAGGCCTGCAACAGCCACGACGCGCTGGTGAAGGCGCTGGAAGGCATGGTGTTGGTTTGCGGTCGCACTGGCGACTCTTTCACCGACTTCGAGGAACAGGCCGAGGCCTTCTATCAAGAGATCGGGTGTATGCGCCCCGGCAAAAGCGTCCCCATGGAAATGGACCGCGACGACCATGAAGAGCGCCGCATCAAATACAACGCGTGGGTCCAGATCAAGATTGAAGCAGGCCGCGACGCCCTAAAGGCTGTTGAGCAGTCTTCCCATGACTCAAACCGTGGGGATGCGCAGTCATGACGTTCCGCGTCGGACAGAAGGTCGTGTGTGTGGCGCAATGCAGAGCGAAACTTCCATGTGAAGTGATGCCCCGCATGGGTCAGATATACACAATTCGTTCAATCTGCGATTACGACGACGGCATTCCTGGGCTCCTATTCGCTGAAATCCGTAATCCTGAGCTTCATTACGCCGATGGCTTCGGTGAGTGCGATTTTAACGCGCTAAAATTCCGCCCCGTAGTCGAGCGCGAGACCGATATCAGCGTCTTCCACGAGATCCTGCGCACGACGAAGGCACCGGAGACTGTTGCCGTGTGCTCCCATGAGGAGAAACCCCATGGTTAAACTCACCGATATCGAAGCTGAAGTACTGAAGGCGCTTGGCTCGTCGCGCGGCTATGTCGCCTGCGATGGCGAATGGCGCAAACCCGCTCACGACCTTGAGAAAGCCGGCCTAGCCGACTGGAAGGGCTCATCGTGGGGATCCCAGTTCTGGGAAATCACCGACGCCGGCCGCGCCGCCCTGGCTGATGGGGGCCGGCATGAGTGAGCGTGGTCTGAAAGAGATCGTCCAGTCGATCGCATGGCACTCGATCAATAATACCTGCAATGACGAGGTTATAGTCTCGTTGGTCAAAGAGGCTTACAGGGCGCTGGGCTCTCGCGCAGTTGCCCCAGGATCGCCAGAGCCTATCGTTTCGGTCCTTGATGACGAGCTTGTCGTGGAGTGGCCCGGCTTCATGCATATCTGCATGGACGATGATGGTTTCGGCTATGCCGTGAACGAAACCGGCGTCTATCGACCCGGCAAGTTCAACGAGTGGCCTGCGGCGGCGCAAGAGATCAAAGCCCTGCTTGCCGCGCGCGCCGCACCGCCTGTCCGCTCAACTGCCATGACGGTAAGTGCGGAGCCTGTCGGATATGTCGCCACCCATGCAACGGTCGGTATTGACCGAAATACGTTCGCAAAAACGGAGACGGAAGCAACTTCCCGCCTGATGATGGTCGGTGTTGCGGGCGACCATGGCTGGTCAATCATGCCAGTTTTTGCCGCCCCGCCCCCTCCCGCTGATACTGTGCGGGATTTGATCCAGCACGCTTTGCTCGACGACGAGTATTTCGGAAACCGATCTGCCGATCAGGACCAGTTGGAAGAACAAGCTCGCGGATCAGCGGTTCTCATCGCAGAGAAGATCGCCGCCCTCTCCGTACCAGCACCGATAGAGGCGGGGTGGCGGGACATCAGCACGGCGCCGAAGGATGGCACTCACGTTGATATCTGGTCTCCGTCATCGGGTCGCCACCCCGACGCAGCGTACAACGCTGCCGAGTATACATCAGGCGTGCCCTGGGGCTGGGGTTCGCAGCGGCTCGGGCGTATTCGTGACGCCTCGCACTGGATGCCCACTCCCGCACCGCCTCGCCATGATGGCCAGAGCGGAGGCACGCAGTCATGAGCGTCGTTCAGTTTGAGAGCCCGGCGTGGAAGGTTCACACGCCAAACCTGCTCAAGGAAGTTTTGAGCAATCCCAGCGCAGCGGTGCTGCGACAGCCCATGGCCATCTTGGGCCGGTTGTTGGCCGCAGTGGCAGAGCGTGCGAGCGAAATCAACGACCCGGCACTGAACATGCTGATGTTGCGTCTCACGCTCTATGACGCGGCGGACCCGCTTCTGCACCCACAACAGGAAATCGACGCCGTATTCAAACACGTCGAAGCCGCTATGGCGCTCACGGTCAAGGATCGGGGCGCCTCATGAAGGCGCTCGACCTCTTCTCATGTATCGGTTGCCACGCGATCGGCTTTGAACGCGCCGGCATCGCGACCGATGTCTTTTGCGAAATCAACCCTTTCCGGAGAATTGAACTCCGGCGCCGGTTTCCAGGAAGCGAAGTGAATGCTGACATCCGAGACTTCTATTACGAAGGCGTGCGCCCAGCCGATATCATCATCGGAGGGCCGCCCTGCCAGCGGACGAGTGTTGCATCCGCAATTCACGGCTATCGCACTGGCGAAAGCCTCTGGCCTGACATGCTCGCGGTCGGGGTCGCTTCCGGCGCAGAATGGTTTGTCGTGGAGCAGCCCCCGGGAAATGCGGCGTGGGAAGCCGAAGTCTGTGACGACCTTTCCAAAACTGGCCGCCACGTCGCCCGATTTGAGTTCAGCGCTTGCGACGTTGGTGCGCCTTATATTCGCCGGCGAGTGTTCGTGGTTGCCGGCACCAGCTTGCCGAGACTGGAGATCGCCAGGCAGTCGCCTCCCACGAGCGATTGACGAAACCAAGAGGGCAGCAAATGCCCGAGGTGATTGGAACGCGGATCAGCTCGCATCTATACCGGTGGATGCTCGCACTGCCGATGAGTTCGACCAAGGCCCCGCCAGCCGAGAACGCCGAGAGTGGATCGACGCGCTAGGCGATAGCAACCCTCCGCACATGGCCGAAGCGATCGGCCGCGCCATCATGGCCGCGACGGGCAAGACCAGGATGCAGCCTGGAATCCTGAGCGAAAAACCAGGACACAGCCTGGAATCCGGGGGCTTGGCGTTGTTTGGGGAGGATCGGGCATGAGCACCGATCTTGTCGAGAGGCTGCGCGAAGCCGACATTGGCTGGTCGGGCGATGCCGCATGCGTCAGTGCCGAGGTAGCTGAAGAGGCGGCCGCCGAGATCACCAAGCTCCGCGCCGAACGCGACGCCGCCCGGAACGCATTGAAGCCATTCGCTACGGCGGCGGCTGATGTTCACGAGAAAGCCTTCGACGCCGACAATCTCTGGGAATCGCCAGCTGCAATGAACCTCACTGCTGGCCACCTTCGTGCGGCATCAGCGTTGTTTGCGACGACGTGCGCCACCCCAAGCGAGGGGCAGTCATGATCGATCAGAATGCTATCTGGTGCGAGAAATGCGGCTACCACGTCGGCCAAGCTTGGATCGACGATCAGGAATGCCCCTTCTGGGAGTGCCCGTTGGACAAGCCACGCGTCGTCGATACTGGCGATGCCTTGCATCAGATTCTCGGCGAGGCTCTTTCCCTGACCTCTCAAGACGTGGGAGGCGCCCGTGAATCATAAGCTTCCGCCTCGCACCGCTGACACGATGTCCGATGCGATTGCAATAGCATCGCCGAACGGCCGGATGTCCAAGCGAGCCAAGGATGACGCTCAGAAGCGCCTCGGCGAAGCATTGTTCGGGCCAGGAGGCTTGCAAAGGCCTGGACTACCGCCGCAGCCATCGGAAGCCGAACGCCTGGCCCGCGAGGCCGCTCAATGCCGAGAGCATGCGGCGCGCGGACTACGGCCGCGGGCCAACATCAAGCAGGCCGAATGGTGCGAGCGACGCATCGAAGCGCTGGCCGCTCCCGCGATGGTTCCGCACGGTGAAAAGACCCCATGAAAAAGGCGGGTCCGGACCATCGTGAACGTGCTTACGCTCCCCGCGGATTGCGCCGGGAGGCTGCGGCCGATTGGGTCGGGCTGTCCCCATCAAAGTTCGATGAGATGGTCAAGGATGGCCGGATGCCAAAGCCAAAACGGGTGGATGGCTGCGTGATCTGGGATCGATACAGCCTTGACGCCGCTTTTGAAGCCCTTCCTGATGGCGCGACTGCGTCGGCATGGAGCCGCGTGGCATGATCATCGGGGCACAAGTGGTTGATCAGAAATACCTTTATGAGGATTTCGACCGGCATGGGAATCGCCGACTGTATTTCCGGCGCCGTGGCTATCCCAAGGTCCGATTGCATGAACCGCAGGGTTCGCCCGAGTTCTATGAAGAATTTGCAGCTGCCGTGGCCGGCCGCCCCTATGGCGAGGCCAAGCTTTCACGCCCAGCGCCGCCGCGGATCGTCAAGGAATCGCTGCGCTGGCTGATCGAGGAATATTACCGCAAGTGCGATGAGTTTCAGGCCTACGACGAAGAGACCAAAAAGGCGCGCCGGAACGTCCTAACCAACCTGTGCGCTGAGCCCGAGGTCGAAGGCAGCGAGGCCCAGGTGGGCGATCTGCCATGCGCCATGCCTGAAGCAGCAATCAAGACACTGCGGGATCGGAAGGCTGTGACAGCCCGGGATGCAGCCAATGCGCGGGTGAAGGCGCTCCGACAGGTCTATAAGTGGGCTGCTGCACAGAAGCCGCCGCTAATCGAGCGTAATACGGCAAACGATGTTTCGCTGCTGAAGCCGAAGAACAGCGACGGCCATTACACTTGGACGATCGAGGAAATCGAGAAGTTCAAGGTCCGTCACCCGATCGGCACCAAGCCGCACATGGCCTTGATGCTTTTCCTTCTACTGGGTCAGCGGATCTCGGACGTCTCGAAGCTCGGCAAGCAGCACATCAGGAAGGCCGAACATGTCTCGGCAGAGCTGCGCGCTGTTCACCGGGGGCGCTGGCTGGCGTTCCGGCAGCACAAGAACCGGAACAAGAACCCGGTCGATCTGATCATCCCGATTTTGCCCGAGCTGGAGGTGGCATTAGCCGAAGGGCCGGCCGGCGTCCTGACGTTCCTGGAGAGTGGCCACAAGAAGCCCTACTCGACGAAGGGGCTGGGCAACTGGTGGGCTGATCAGTGCATCCTTGCCGACGTCCCGGGACGGGCTCACGGGCTCCGCAAAGCCGGCGCAACCTTCGCCGCGGAGAACGGGGCGACGCCCCACCAGCTCATGGCCATCTTCGGTTGGCGGAAGATTGAACAGGCCGAGGTCTACACCAAGAAAGTGCGTCAGCAGCGCATCGCGGGCGCCGCAATGTCGATGATCACTTACGGCCAGACCGTGAACGAATGTGACCCACCTGCCGACAACGTGTCAAATAGTGGGTCAATTAGCGCCTGAAAAGGCAACGATATCAATGGTGGATTTTATGGATAGGATTCCCGACGTGGCCTCCATCAATCCAATCAATGACTTAGCCTGCCAGACCCGTGATCGGGCGCGATTGCTATGAGTGGTGCGCTGCAACACTTCGCTTGGCAGGATTGGAGTATTGATCGTAGCATCCTGCCAACCCTAGGGGGGCACGATGAACATCCGGGTCTTGATCGCCACGTTGCTGATGACCTCGCCAGGCTGGGCCCAGGCCAAACCGCCCGTTCCAGTCCGCACCGATCCTTGCGCGCCGATTGGCCGGACCGCCGACGGCCAGTTGGTCTATTCCATGAAGTGCGAGAAGTTGCCGGTTCCGGTGGTGCCGCCGCAGGCCGCGGCCCCGGCACCGCCTCCCGCGCCCGTTGCGGAAGAAGCGCGCGGGGGACTGTTCCGCAATCCGTTTCCGTCGCTCGTCAGGCCGTCATCATCGAGTGACGAGCGTGAAGCCGGCGTCGGTCCTCCGCCCGGCAGCCGATAGGCCCCGAGATCAATCAAGATAGAACGCGATCAGGCGTGCTTCTTGCGCCGCCAGTCGCGCTTGGGCTTCGGCTTGGGCGCCAGTTCCGGCATGACGCTCTGGGCTTCGCGATATTTCGCCAGCATCCGCTCGAAGGCCTCGTTCAGCGTCGCTTCGATATCTGGCTTCCGTTCGAGGCTAGCCAGCAGCATCCCCGCGGCTTCGATGGTCGACAGGCCGTCCTTGCGTGGTTCGCGGCGCAACTTGCCGTAAAGCGACGGTTTGGCCGGTCCAAGAATGACGCGCTGGCATTTCAGCATCCAGGCATTACGCCACCACAGCGCCTTGGCCTGACTCCAGGTACCGTCGAGCAGCACGATACCCTGGATGTCTTTCAGCAATGCGCGCTGGTTTTCCTCAGCCTGACCCTTGCGATCGATGGCCAGGATGTCGCGATCGGTCTCGTAATCGGTGACCTTGGCCGAGCCAAGGTAGAGGATCGCCCAACGGGCCGGATCGGCGACCGGCTTACCCAGCGCCTTGGCGAGGCTCGGCCAGGACAGGCCGATTTTGACCGTGGCCTTCTTGAAATGCAGGGCTGCGACGCGGGCGGTGGCTAGCGCCCTGTCCTGCTCCTGCGGATGCTGCAGGATCAGGAGTTCGATCTTGTTGTCGATGGGCGTGATGCTGTCGCAGATGCACAGCGGCATCGGCTTGTGACAATGCGGACATTCCGGGATCGCCTCGACGACCCCGTCAGCGGCTTGCATATCTGATTTCTTGGACATTGCCCGCTATACGCTGCGCGGCCCGAGGCTTCAACCGCCGTTACCCCCAAGATATGGCTATTCGGCCGGGGCTGGCAGCGGTGCCGGGCGGGAGCGATTACGCAGCCGATCGATCAGGAGATAGATCACCGGCGTGGTGTAAAGCGTCAGCACCTGCGAGACGAACAACCCGCCGATGATGGTGATGCCCAGCGGGCGGCGCAGTTCCGTGCCCGGCCCGGTCGCGATTACCAGCGGGATCGCCGCGAATACCGCCGCCAGCGAGGTCATCAGGATCGGGCGGAAGCGCACGGTGCAGGCCTCGAAGATCGCCTCGGCGGGCGACAGTCCGCGATGCCGCTCCGCCTCGATGGCGAAATCGACCATCATGATTCCGTTCTTCTTGACGATGCCGATGAGGAGAATGATGCCGACGAAGGCGATCACGGTCAGCGGCGTATTGGTAATCTGCAACGCCAGCAACGCGCCGAGTCCCGCCGAGGGCAGCGTCGAGATGATGGTCAGAGGATGCACCAGGCTCTCATAGAGCACGCCCAGCACGATATACATCGCGATGAGCGCGCCGAGGATCAGCAGCGGCTGCCGCCCCGTGGTCTTGCTGAAGTCACCGGCATTGCCATCGAAGCCGCCCCGGATTCCTTCGGGCATATGCAGTTCGTCGACCGCGCGCTGGATGTTGCCTGTCACGGCATCGAGCTGCACGCCGGGTAGCGTGTTGAACGACACCGTCGTCGACGGGAAACCCTGCGAGTGGAACACCGCCAGCGCCGACAACGTGCGCGACATGCGCACAACCGCCGACAGCGGCACCTGCGACCCATTCAGGCCCGCGACATAGATTCGATCGAGATCGGACGGATCGTTCTGGAATTTCGGATCGACTTCCAGCACCACCTTGTACTGGTTGCGCTGGGTGTAGATCGTCGAGATCTGCCGCTGCGAGAATGCGTTGTTCAAGGCGTTGTCGATGTCCTGCACCTTGACGCCAAGGCTCGATGCCATCTTGCGGTCGATGGTCAGCGTCAATTGTAATCCGCCGGGATCGCGGTCGCTCGACACATCGGTGATGCCCTCGACGCTCTCCAGCCGTTTGCCGACCAGCGGTGCCCATTTCTGCAGGAGATCGAGATTGGTCGAGGTCAGCGTGTATTGGTAGTTAGAGTCGCTCTGGCGTCCGCCAGCGCGCAGATCCTGGGCAGCAAACATGAAGAGACGAATACCCGGGACCGCGCTGAGCTTCGGACGCAACCGGTTGATGACGTCTTCGGTCGACGCTCCATTGCGCTCCTCTGGTGGTTTCAAGGCGATAAACATCGTGCCGCGGTTGGCGCCGCCGCCGCCCGGGCCGCCAGTGCCGCCAAGCGACGAGCCAACACTGGCCACGCCCGGATCGGCCAGCACGAGATCAGCCATGTGCTGCTGCAATCCGAGCATCGCCTGAAACGAGACATCGGCCGATGCGCGCGTTGCACCGATGACGAAGCCACTGTCGTCGTTCGGGAAAAAACCTTTCGGCGTCTTGATATAGAGTGTGACCGTCAGCGCGATGGTGGCGAAGAACACCACCAGCGTCAGGAATGGAAAACCCAACACCACATGCAGGGTGCGCTCATAGAATGCCACGATGCGTGACAGCGTGCCTTCGACAATGCGGTCGAAACGGGTTTCGGTGCTCGACAGACCGCTCTTGATATATTGTGCGCAGATCATCGGTGTCACCGTCAGCGACACCAGCGTCGAGACGATAATCGAGAATGTCAGCGTCAACGAGAATTCGCGCAGCAATCGGCCGACCAGACCGTCCATGAAGATCAGCGGGATGAAGGCGGCAATCAACGACAGGCTGATCGATAGCACCGTGAAGCCGATCTGCCTGGCGCCGGCGAGCGCCGCCTGCATTGGCGCCATGCCCTCTTCGAGATTGCGGTACATGTTCTCGATCATGACGATGGCGTCGTCGACCACAAAGCCGACAGAGATCGCCAGCGCCATCAGCGACAGATTGTTGATCGAGAAGCCGGCCAGCCACATGCCGACGCAGGTGCCGGCCAACGCCAGCGGTACCGAGACGCCGGCCGCGATGGTGGGTGTGCCACGACGCAGGAACAGGAACACCACGGCCATTACCAGTACGGCCGTGGCAAATAGCGTCCACTCCATGTCCTCGACCGAGGCTCGAATGGTACCCGTGCGGTCGGTCAAAACCGAAATCTCGATCCCCGCGGGAATCCATTGTTTCAGATCGGGGATCAGCGCTTTCACCCGATCGACGGTGTCGATGACGTTGGCGTCGCCCTGTTTGGTGATCTGGATCAGCACCGCCGGCTGCTTGTTGAACCAGGCAACCGAGCGGCTGTTGCGCGTCGCATCCTGAACATCGGCGACATCAGACAGCCGCAGATAATTGCCGTTCGAACTCTTGACGATGATCTCGCGAAATTCTTCCGCCGTGCGCATCTGCGGATTCATCGAGATCGTCTCGCTCTGCCGCGATCCCTGGAAGATGCCGACAGGACCGAGCGGATTGGCATTGACGATGGCAGTGCGCACGTCGTCGGTGGCAATCCCGGCATTCGACAGCGCGACCGGATTGAGTTGGATGCGCACTGCGGGCTGGTCGGCGCCGCTGGCAGTGACTTCGCCAACCCCCGGCACCTGCGACAGCCGCTGTACGATCACGGTGTCGGCGACGTCGTAGATTGCGGACGCGGACATCGTCGGCGACGTCAAAGCGAGAATGAAGACAGGTGCGGCTGACGGATTCGCCTTGCGGAACGTCGGTAGCGTCGGAAGATCGGTCGGCAGATCGGCCATCGACGCATTGATGGCAGCCTGGACGTCACGCGCGGCGCGATCGACATCGCGGCCGATCGCGAATTGCAACTGAATACTGGTCGAGCCCAGCGAACTCGTTGAGGTGATCTGATCGAGGCCGGCGATGATGCCCAGACGTCGTTCCAGCGGCGCAGCAACGGTCGCCGCCATGATCGACGGATCGGCGCCGGGACGCGACGCCTGCACCCGGATCATCGGGAAATCGACATTGGGCGTCGCTGCGACGGGCAAGAAGTGATAGGCGACGACGCCGAGAAGAAACAGTCCGATCGCTAGCAACGTAGTGCCGACCGGCCGCATGATGAATGGCGCTGAGATGGAGATGGAAGCCACTAGGGCGGCCCCCCTGCTCCCGCCGTTCCGGCTGCACCCGTGACGGGCGGTGCACTCTTCTCGAACCGGCGATTGATGCGATCCAGCGCCAGATAGATCACCGGCGTGGTGTAGAGCGTCAGGATCTGGCTGAGTAGCAGACCGCCGATGATCGACACACCGAGCGGGAAGCGCAGCTCTGCGCCGGTGCCGCTTTCGATCGCCAGCGGCAACGCACCAAACAATGCCGCCAGCGTCGTCATCATGATGGGCCGGAACCGCAGCAGACAGGCTTCGACGATCGCCGCTTCCGGTGCCATGCCGCGATTGCGCTCGGCATCCAGCGCGAAGTCGATCATCATGATCGCGTTCTTCTTGACGATGCCCATCAAGAGGATGATGCCGATCAGGCCGATCACGGACAGATCCTGTCCGGTCAGCATCAGCGCGAGTATGGCGCCGACGCCGGCCGAAGGCAGCGTCGAGAGAATCGTGATCGGATGAATGTAGCTCTCATAGAGCACACCGAGCACGATATAGATCGTCACCAGCGCCGCGAGGATCAGCCACGGCTGTCCGGACAGCGACTTGGAAAACTCGGCCGCATCGCCGGAGAACATCCCGACAATGCTGGTCGGCATGCCGATCCGGGTCTCGATCTTTTTGACTTCCTCAACCGCGTCACCAAGCGCCTCGTTCGGTGCGAGATTGAAGCTGAGCGAGATCGCGGGGAATTGCGCCTGATGCGAGATCGCCAGTGGCGCCGTGGTACGCGTCAATGTAGCTACGGCAGACAGCGGCACCTGCGCGCCTGCCACACCGGGCAGATACAGTTTCGACAGCACATCGGGATCGCGCTGCTGCGACGGCAATGCTTCCAGCACGACGCGGTATTGATTGGCCTGACCGTAGATAGTCGAAATCTGGCGCTGCGCGAAGGCATCATTCAGCGTGTCGGTGACGCCCTGCAGGTTGACGCCCAATTGTCCGGCGCGCTGTCGGTTGATATCGAGCGAGGCCCGCAATCCGCCGGTCTGCGCTTCCGAGGACACATCGCGGAACATCGGATCGCGGCGCAATTCGGTGACCAGCTTCTGCGACCATTCGGTCACCTGCGCAGCGTCGGTCCCTGTCAGCGTATATTGATACTGCGAGCGGCTCGCTTGCGTGCTGATCTGGATATCCTGCACGGGCTGGAAATATACGGTCATGCCCGGGATCGCCGCAACGCGATCCTTGAGTCGCGCGATCACAGCATTCATGTCATCCTTGCGCTCGCCGCGCGGCTTCAGGGTCATCACCAGCCGACCGACATTGGTGGTCGGATTGACCGAGCCGCCGCCGATCACCGAGATGATTCCTGTCACATCCGGATCGGCCTGGATCGCCGCCGCCGCCGCGCTCTGCCGGCTCTGCATTTCCGTGAAAGACACGTCGGCGCCGGCTTCTGTCACCGCAGTAATCGAGGCCGTGTCCTGCAGCGGCAGGAAGCCCTTGGGGGCGATGACATAGAGGCCGAGCGTCGCGACGATGGTCAGGAACGTGACGACCAGCGTCGCCGGCTGATGCTGCAACACCCACAACAGCGTGCGGTGATAGAATGCCACCATACGGTCGATGAAGCGGCTGACGGCGCCCAAGCCGGGCACCTGCCATTCATCCTTGGTGTGCTTCAAAAGCCGCGAGCACATCATCGGCGTCAGAGTCAGCGAGACCACGGCAGACATGACCACGGCGATGGTCAGCGTCATCGCGAATTCACGGAACATGCGGCCCACAAGACCGGACATGAACAACAGTGGAATAAACACCGCAATCAGCGACACCGTCAGCGAGATCACCGTAAAGCCGATTTCGCTGGCGCCTGCCAAAGCTGCCTGCATCGGGCTCTCGCCCTCTTCCATGTGACGGACGATGTTCTCGATCATCACGATGGCGTCGTCGACGACAAAGCCGGTACCGATGGTCAGCGCCATCAGGCTGAGATTGTCGAGGCTGAAGCCGGCGAAATACATCACGCCGAAGGAGGTGATTAGCGACAGCGGCAGCGCCACACCGGCAATCAGCGTTGCACGCAGCGACCGCAGGAACAGCAGCACCACCAAGGTCACGAGGATGACGGACAGCACCAGCGTGAATTGCACGTCATGGACCGAGGCGCGGATGGTCACGGTGCGATCGCTGACGATGGTCAGCTTGACGCCGGCCGGCATCGAGCGCTGCACCTTCGGAATTTCCTCGCGTATCTGGCGAACGACCTCGATGACATTGGCACCGGGTTGACGCTGGATCTCGATGATGACGGCAGGCGTGCCTTGATACCAACCGCCAGTGCGGTCGTTTTCCAGCCCATCGACGATCTGCGCGATGTCGCCGATGGTGACAGGGGATCCGTTGCGATAAGCGATAATGATCGGCCGATACTGATCCGCCGCCGCGATCTGGTCGTTAGCCGCAATCGTGTAGGCCTGCTGCGCGCCATCGAGCGAGCCCTTGGGACCCGACACATTGGCGCCGGCGATCGCTGCGCGCAGGTCTTCCATCGCGATGCCGTAGGCAGCGAGCCGCGCCAGATCCGCCTGCACCCGCACCGCTGGCTTCAAGCCGCCAAGCACGGCAACCTTGCCGACACCCGAAATCTGGCTGAGCCGCTGCGCCAGCAATGTATCGGACAGGTCGCTCATCGATCGCAGCGAGATGGTGTCCGAGGTCAGCGCCAGCGTCATCACCGGCGCGTCGGCCGGATTGACCTTCGCGTAGACCGGCGGATATGGCAGGTTTTTCGGCAGAACGCCGGCGGCCGCATTGATCGCCGCCTGCACGTCCTGGGTCGCGCCATCGATATCGCGGTTCAGATCGAACTGCAGCGATATCTGGCTGACGCCGAACGAGCTCGTCGAGGTCATCGATGACAGCGACGGAATCTGTCCGAGCTGACGCTCCAGAGGCGCGGTGATCAGCGACGCGGTCACTTCGGGGCTCGCGCCCGGCAATTGCGTCGAGACCTGCACGGTGGGGAAATCGACCTGCGGCAGCGCCGACACCGGAAGCCCGAAGTAGCCAAGCGCGCCACCGATCAACAACGCGATGCCGAGCAGCGACGTCGCGATGGGCCGGCGGATGAAGGGTTCCGAGACGCTCATGACTGTGCGCTCTTTGGTATCGAAATCATCAACTCAAGCGATCGATCGTGCGAACATCATGGCTACTTCGCTCCCGATGGCGCAGCGCTCGGGCTGGCTGGAGGCGGCGTCTGGCCAATCGGCGCCTGCGGATTGCCCTGGCCGCTCGCGCCACCCGAATTCTGGCCACGCTTGCCACGACGTTCGCCGGCATCATTGCCCTTGCCCCCGCCACGCTTGCGTGGTGCCAAGTCGGCGGTCGGTTCCTGATCGTTGGTGCCGACAGAAACCTTCGATCCTTCTGCGAGATTGGCAAAGCCCGTGGTGACAACACGCTCGGTCGCCGACAGGCCCTTGGCGATGACGGCCGTGGTCTCGTTCTGCTGCGTAACGGTGACCGGCACCGCCTTGACGATGTCGCCCTCCTCGATCACGTAACTGAACGTGCCGGCGGGACCGCGTTGCACGGCCGAGGTCGGCACCACCATCGCATCCTTCACTGTCTCGACTTTCAGCCGCACATTGACGAACTGGCCGGGCCAGAGCTGATAATTCGGGTTCGGGAATTCGGCCTTCAGCTTCACGGTGCCCGTGGTGGTATCGACCTGATTGTCGATGCCGGTGAGCGTACCGGTATCGATGACGGTGACGCCGTCATTGCCGAACACGTCGACCATCAGCGTGCCCTTGGCAGCAGCGGCATTGGCGCGGACGATCTGCTGCTGCGGCAGGCTGAACACTACGGCGATGGGCTGCAGCTGCGTGATCACCACGAGGCCCGTGGTATCGGAGGCGTGGATGATGTTGCCCTGATCGACCTGACGCAGGCCGGCCCGGCCAGAGAGCGGCGCGATGATCTTGGTGTAGCTCAGCGTTGCGGCGGCATTGTCGATGGCAGCCTGATCGGCATTCACCAGCGCCTCCTGCTGGGCAACAAGCGACTTCTGGGTGTCGGCCTGCTGCTTGGAGCCGGCGTTTGACGTTGCGAGCTGCTGGTAGCGGATCAGGTCGAGCCGCGCATTGGCCAGCGTCGCCTCGTCCTGCGCTTTCTTGGCGACGGCCTGATCGTACAGCGCCTTGTAGAGCACCGGGTCAATCTCGCCGAGCACATCGCCCGCCTTGACGTCCTGGCCTTCCTTGAAATTGACCTTGATCAGCTTGCCGTCGACCTGTGCGCGCACCGTGACATTGTTCAAGGCCTTCACCGAGCCGACGCCATCGAGATAGACCGGCACGTCCTGGATCTTCGGCGTCGCCGCGAGCACCGGCACCGTCATCATGTCCGGCCGGAAACCGCCGCGGTTGGCGGTCTGACGCTGCTGGAAGGCGTTCCAGCCGATATAGCCGAGCCCGCCGAGGATCAGCAGCGTCACGGCGATCGACACCGTGCGTCGGCGCGCCTTGCCGGCGACCTTGGCGACACCATCGCCCGTCGCTTTCGCGGCCTCTTTCAACTCCGGCTTAAAGAGCATTGACCGGTCTTTCCATTTTCGGCTCCCAGCCGCCCCCCAGCGCCTGATAGAGGCTGATGATCGCCTGCAGCCGCGCCAGTTGCGCCTGCGACAGGACATCTTCCGCCTGGAACAGTGTCAGTTGGGTGTTTAGCACAGTTACGATGTCAGCGGTTCCGGCGCGCAATTGCTGCTCGGACAGTTCGAAAGCCCGCTTCGACGCGCGGACCACCTCGCGTTGCAGCCGCAACCGCTCGGTGGTCTGGCGGATCGCGACCAGCGCGTTGTCGACGTCGGCAAAGGACTGGACGACGGTCTTTCGATAGGTCTGCAGGAGCTCGTCCTGCCGCGCCTGGGTCAGTTCGAAATTGCCCTGGATGCGCCCGCCATCGAAAATCGGCTGGGTCAGGCCGCCGACGAGGCTGAAGAAGGCGGCGTTGGGTTGGAACAGCGAGGCCAGTGCAGCGCTCTGATAACCGCCCGAGCCGGTCAACTGGATACTCGGAAAGAACTGCGCCCGGGCGCTGCCGACATTGGCCGTGGCCGAGGCCAATTGCGCCTCCTGCCGGCGGATATCCGGCCGCTGGGTCAGCAGTTCCGACGGCAGGCCGGGCGTGACGCGCGGGGCTGCGATATTGTTCAGCGAGCCGCCGGCCACGCGCACGCTTTCAGGGGGCCGGGACACTAGCGTCGCTAGCGCATTGACGTTCTGCGCCAGCGTGGTGCGCAGCGGCGGCACCGCAGCGCGCTGATTGGCCAGCACGCTTTCCTGCTGCGCGACATCGAGATCGGTGCCGGTGCCGGCACTGAAGCGCTGTTTGATCGCATCAAGGATGCGCTGCGCGCTGGCGATGTTGCGCTCCGCCGTGCGAATGCGGTCCTGCGAGGTCAGCACCTGGAAATACGCATTGGCGACCGCCGCCATAGTGGTCAGCGCCACCACGTCGCGGTCGAAACGATTGGCCGTCGAGGTCTCTTCCGCAGCCAGCGCCGCGTCGCGGTTCTTGCCCCAGAAATCGATCTCGTAGCTTGCCGAGAGCGAGGCCGAATAGGTCACCACCTCGCGGCCGCCATTGGTCAGGCCGCTGGAGCTTGAGCCCGAGGTCCGCGAATAGGTCTCCTGCCCGCTGCCGCTCACGCTGGGCAGCAGCGCGGCGCCGGTGATTCGGGCCTGGGCGTCCGCCTGCATGATTCGCGATGTTGCCGCAGCGATATCGAGGTTGACCGTCTGGGCCTCCTCCATCAGCTGCGTCAGTTCCCTGGAGCGAAAGCCGCGCCACCAGTCCAGTGTCGGCGTGGCGCCGTTCGGATTGGCCAGCCGTGCCGCCTTATAGCCCTCGGGAATATCGAGCGCCGGATCAGGCAGATCCTTGGTCAAAATGCATCCTACCGAACTGGCAGCAACGGCAAAGGCGATGACCGAACGCCCGATCTTTTTCGCGAAGACGAGATTCACCGCACGAACATCCGGACAAGGCTCCGCCGCGCGCGCTTTGCGCCGAGATTCGGGGCGTTGGGGTATGCAGCCTGAGACACGTTCACCGGGTGATGCTGGTCAATGAAGCGAGCCCGCATTCTAGCGGCCCAATCATCCTGCGGACAGTGTTCTTACGTGTCGCAACGTGCAAGCGGCACGGATGCTCGACGCCGGCGAATGAGCGGATTTGCACAGATTCTCCCGATTTTGTGGGGCTTTTTGGTCCCTGACAGACGCACCGGCAGATCAGGCTTACGAAGATTTCATGTGTTCATTTGTTGCTGACGCCCGGATTGCGTTCCCCTGTGCCACCGGCACCGTTTTGAAACCCGCCGGGATGTGATGCATGCGCTGCTCAAGCCCATGGGCCGTCGCTTCAGTTGCCGCGTGAAGAGCGGTTGATCGATCACGATCGGCTTGACGATGCGGACCGGATGCCACTGCCGTTCGGCGTCAATCGTGCCGCGTGAAGCAGGCCATGCAAGAAATACCCGCTTGGCGAGCAAACAAGGCCGCGCTTATACTCCTGCAAAATCGTCCGCGCGTTGACCGGATTTCGCAGCGCACAAAGATGATCCTGTTCGACAGAAGAGCGGCGGCCACATCCTTCTATGCGACTTGAATTCGGGCACAGAACCACGAACTCCCCTGGATCTGCACATGTCTGATCTGATCGTTCTCACTCCGGAAAATGTCGACAAGGCGCTGCCGGATCTGCCGCGCATCGTCCGGCTGGCATTGGGCTTCGGCTCGCGTCTGCGCCGCGGCACGCTCGACGTGACACTCCCCGATGGCCGGCGTGTCCGCCTCGGTGGTATGGAACCCGGTCCCGCGGCGGAGATGACGATCACCAGCTATGCGTTCGCGTCGCGTCTTGTGAATGGCGGCGATATCGGCATCGCGGAAGCCTATCTACATCGCGAATGGGACACGCCGGATCTCACACAATTCCTGTATCTGTTCTGCGTCAATCACGATCTCATTCAGATGATGCTCGGCAACAATCCGCTGATGCGCTTCGTCCAGATCGTTCGCCATTGGTTCAACCGCAACACCAAGCGGCAAGCTCGCAAGAACATCTACGCGCACTACGACATCGGCAACGCGTTCTATTCCGCGTGGCTCGATCCGAGCATGACTTATTCGTCGGCGATTTTTGAGGACGGCGCGCAGGATCTCACCGCCGCACAGAACAACAAATATCGCCGGCTTGCAGAAGCAATCGATCTGAAGCCCGGCCAGAAAGTGTTGGAGATCGGCTGCGGCTGGGGTGGCTTTGCCGAATATGCCGCGAAGAACTACGGCGCGCATGTCACCGGCCTCACCATCTCGACCGAGCAGCGCGATTTCGCGCGCAAGCGAATGCAGAACGCGGGCCTTGGCGACAAGGTCGAGATCAAGTTTCAGGACTATCGCGACGAACGTGGACAGTATGACCGCATCGCTTCGATCGAGATGATCGAGGCCGTCGGCGAACAGTTCTGGCCGCAATATTTCTCACAATTGCGCGACCGGCTGCTGCCCGGCGGATTGATCGGTATCCAGGCCATCACGATCCAGGACAAGTTCTTCCAGACCTATCGGCGCGAGGTCGACTTCATTCAGCGCTACGTCTTTCCCGGCGGCATGCTGCCGTCGCCGGAAATCCTGAAATCCCTCGGGGCCAGATACGGCGTTCCTGTCATCAAGGAGCGCATATTCGGACTGGATTATGCCAAGACGCTGGCCACCTGGAGAGATAGTTTCCGCGCGGCTTGGCCAAGCCTGACGCCCCTCGGCTTCGACGACCGGTTCCGGCGGCTCTGGGAATACTACCTGGCCTATTGCGAGGCCGGTTTCCTGTCGGGGAATATCGACGTCCGTCAGGTCGTATTCGCAAAAGCCCCATAGCCCGCGCTCTGGACTTTCCGCCCTGCGGCACCAGATCTTGGGACCGGCCCCTTCCCTTGTCTGGCCCGGCGGCCTCCACTAGGGTCGCCGCGAGATCGATAACCCGAGCGAAGAATTTCAGCACCATGACCTTCAACAAAGACGTCGTCGAGGCGATCGGCAACACGCCTCTGATCAAGCTGAAGCGCGCATCCGAACTGACCGGCTGCACCATTCTCGGCAAGGCCGAGTTCATGAATCCCGGCCAGTCGGTGAAGGACCGGGCGGGCAAATGGATGATCCTTGAAGCCGAGAAGCACGGCGATCTGAAGCCCGGCGGTCTCATTGTCGAGTCGACTGCGGGCAATACCGGTATCGGTCTCGCCGTGGTGGCGAGCGCGCGCGGCTATCGCACGCTGATCGTGATCCCGGAGACGCAGAGCCAGGAAAAGAAAGATATGCTGCGGCTCAACGGCGCCGAGCTGATCGAAGTGCCCGCGCTGCCGTTCGCCAATCCGAACAACTATCAGCATGTCGGACGACGGCTCGCAGATCAGCTGCGCAAGACCGAGCCGAACGGCGTTCTGTTTGCCGACCAGTGGAACAATCTCGACAATGCCAAAGCCCATTATGAATCGACGGGCCCCGAGATCTGGGAGCAGACTGGCGGCAAGGTGGACGGCTTCATTTCGGCAGTCGGTACCGGCGGCACGCTAGCCGGCACGAGCCGCTACCTGAAGGAAAAGAACAACAACATTGTTACGGCCTGCGCCGATCCAAATGGCTTTGCGATGTATAACTGGTTCAAGCATGGCGAAGCCAAGTCCACACCCGGCGATTCCATCACGGAAGGCATCGGGATTGGCCGCGTGACGCCGGTCATCGAGACCGCGAAGGTCGATACCGCCTTCTTGATCCCTGACGAGGAAGCGGTCGCCGTCATCTACGACCTGCTCCAGCACGAAGGCCTCTGTCTCGGCGGCTCGACCGGAATTAACATCGCCGGCGCGATCCGTCTCGCAAAGGAGTTGGGACCAGGCAAGACCATCGTCACCCTTCTCTGCGACTCCGGCGGCCGCTATCAGTCGAAACTGTTCAATCCCGACTTCATGCGCAGCAAGAACCTGCCGGTGCCGGCATGGCTGGAGACGAAGAGCGATATCTCGGTGCCGTTCGAGAAAGTCTGAGGCGCAAGGCCTCAGCGGAGAATCTGGCTCAGGAACAGCTTCGTCCGCGCATGCTGCGGATTGGCGAAGAACTTGTCCGGTGTATTCGCCTCGATGATCTGCCCGGCATCCATGAATACGACGCGGCTGGCGACTTCCCTGGCAAAGCCCATCTCGTGCGTGACCACCAGCATGGTCATGCCCTCGCCGGCGAGATCGACCATCGTATCCAGCACTTCCTTGACCATTTCCGGGTCCAGCGCCGATGTCGGCTCGTCGAACAGCATGACCTTCGGCGTCATCGTCAGCGCCCGCGCGATCGCCACACGCTGCTGCTGGCCACCGGAGAGCTGACCAGGATAGGCATTGGCCTTGTCCGGAATGCGCACCCGCTCCAGATACTTCATCGCCGCAGCATCGGCGTCCTTCTTCGGCATATGCCGTACCCAGATCGGCGCCAACGTGCAGTTTTCAAGCACGGTCAGATGCGGAAACAGATTGAAGCTCTGGAACACCATCCCGACGTCACGCCTGATATCGTCGATGCGGCGCAGGTTGGGACCGAGTTCGATGCCGTCAACCGTGATGCGGCCTTCCTGAAACTCCTCCAGCGCATTGATGCAGCGGATCAGCGTCGATTTGCCCGAGCCCGATGGCCCGCAGATCACGATGCGCTCGCTGCGGCCGACCGCAAGATCGATGTCGCGCAGTACGTGGAAATCGCCAAACCATTTGTTGAGGCCGGCAACCGAGACGATGGGATTCACGGATACGGACATGTTACCTCAACTGCGTCGATGCACATTGAGCCGGTGCTCGACGAATAGCGAATAGCGCGAGATGCCGAAGCACATCACGAAATACATGATGCCGGTAAAGGCAAAACCGGTGAACAAGGTCGTCGGAGTCGACCAGTTCGGATCGGCAAAGGATGCGCGGAGCTGACCGAGCAGATCGAATAGCGCGACGATGGACACCAGCGATGTATCCTTCAAAAGCGCGATGAAGCTGTTGACGAGGCCGGGAATGACATGGCGCAGCGCTTGCGGCATCACCACCAGACGCGTGGTCTTCCACCAGGACAGGCCCAGCGCACTTGCCGCCTCCGCCTGACCGCGCGGGATCGCCTGCAGTCCGCCGCGGATCACCTCGGCATTGTAGGCACCGGCAAACAGCGCAATGCCGATCAGCGCACGCACCAGCCCATCGACAGTGAAATTGCCAGGCAGGAACAGCGGCAGCATATAAGTCGCAAAGAACAGCACGGTGATCAACGGCACGCCGCGCCAGAATTCGATGAAGGCAATCGAGAACAGCCGGATCAACGGAATGGTCGAGCGTCGGCCAAGTGCCAGCGCGATGCCAACGGGCATCGACGTGACGATGCCGGTGATCGACACCACCAGCGTCACCAGCAAGCCGCCCCACAGCCGCGTATCGACGATCGGCAATCCGCCGCGATCGAGCCGCAGCAAGGCGATGACGGCGGCGACGCCAATAAAGATGAAAATCGTGCTTGCGAGCGCGCGCCAGCCGTTGCGGACATGGCCATTCGATAAGAAGACAAGAAGCGAAACGGTAATCGTTGTTGCCGCCAGTTCGAACCAGACGGGTTCACCCCGGTTGACGCCTTCGTTGCGCAGCCAGTCGAACGGCAGCGCGACGAGTTGCAGGCCATCGCCGAATGCCACGATGCCGTTGCCGATTAACCTGAGCAGATCGCCAAAGACAGCAATATCGGACAGAAGGCCCATACTCCTGAGCCTGCGACCGATCTCCGTGATGTGGACCGCAACGGTCGACAGAAAATCCGCGGCCCAACTGATTCCGAAGCCATTGATGCCACCGCCATACAGCAGGAAAAACGCCACGACGGGGAACGCAAGGAAGAACAGTCCGGCATTCACGCTCTTCGCCGGCAGACGCGGGATCAGCAGCGGCAGAAGTAATAGAGCACCGAGCAGGAAAGTGAGATTGACGCGCCAGCGCTCGGGCTCCGGATAAAAGCCGTAGATGAACTGCGTGAATTTGGCCTGCACGAATGGCCAGCAGGCGCCAACGGCGTGGCCAACGTTTTCCGGCAGGCACGCGGTCCGATCTTGCCCCTGCCAGACGGCGTCGATCAGCAGGAATTTGACCGTGGGGGCAATGGTGAACCAGAGCAGCAACAGGCTGACGACAGTCAGCAGAATATTGGTCGGTGAATTCAGCAGCCGTGTCTGCACAAAACCGACGAAACCCGTGCTGCGCACGGGTGCGGCGCGCTCTGCAACCAGTTCTCTTGCAACGAAGCTGGTATTGCTCATGCGCCCATGCTCCGCGAGATCCGCCAGCCATAGGCGCTCATGATGGCGCTCGTGACCAGCGAGATCACGAGATAGACCGCCATGGTGATGGCGATGATCTCGATGGCCTGCCCGGTCTGGCTCATGGTCGTCCCGGCAAAGACCGAGACGAGATCGGGATAGCCGATGGCGACGGCCAGCGACGAGTTCTTGGTGAGGTTGAGATACTGGTTGGTCAGCGGCGGCAGGATCACGCGCATCGCCTGCGGCACCACGATCAGTCGCAGCGTTGCACCCCGGCTGAGTCCGAGCGATGCGCCGGCTTCGCTCTGTCCCTTGTGCACCGACTGGACTCCCGCGCGAACGATCTCGGCGATGAAGGCGGCGGTGTAGGTCGAGAGCGCCAGTGTCAGCGCGACGAACTCCGGCAGCACACGCAGGCCGCCCGAAAAATTAAAACCTCTCAATACCGGATACTCGAATGTCACGGGCGTGCCGAGCACGAGCGCCGTCAGAAGTGGCAAGCCGACCAGCAAGCCCAGGGTCGCTGGCCAGACGGCTATCACACGCCCCTTGGCGAAGAGCTGCTGTCGCGCATAGACGCGCAACACCAGCGCGGCGATGATCGCAACGATCACAGCGACCGCGAACGCCGTGAAAGCCTCCGTGCCGATCGGCTTCGGCAATCCAAAGCCGCGATTGCTGAGAAAGAAACTGTCCAGCAGCGAGATGCTCTGCCGCGGCTGCGGCAGCGTGGCGAGCACGGCGAGATACCAGAACAGGATCTGGAACAGCAGCGGCAGGTTACGGATCAGTTCGACATAGCCGCCGGCGATGCGCGCCAGCAGCCAGTTCGGCGACATCCGGCCGAGCCCGACGATGAAGCCTATGATGGTCGCGAAGAAGATGCCGATCAGCGACACGACCAGCGTATTCACGAGGCCGACGAAGAACACCTGCAGATAGGTATCCGATTCCGAATACGGGATCAGCGCCTGACTGACGGCGAAGCCCGCAGTATTTGACAGGAAACCGAAGCCGGATGCGATCTTCTGCGCGGCCAGATTGCTGCGCGCATTCTCGACGATCTCATAGCCGATCCAGACAAGGGCAGCGACAAACACGATCTGGAGCACAAAGCCGCTCCAGCCCGCCTGCCCGCCCAGCACGCGTCGCAATTTCGCAACGAGCTGCAGCGGCGGTTTTCTGGCTTCGGTCGACGTCGCCACGGGCGATGATGCGCTCAGCGGATCGGCGGTGCGTATTGGATGCCGCCCTTGTTCCAGAGCTGATTCAGTCCGCGCGAGATCCCTAGCTTGGAGCCCGCGCCGACATTGCGATCGAACACCTCGCCGTAATTGCCGGTCGCCTTGATGATGCGTGCGAACCAGTCCTTGGTGAGGCCCAGCGTTTCGCCGAGATTGCCGTCGGTGCCGAAGATACGTTTCAGCTCCGGCTTGTCGGATTTTGCCTGGTCATCGACGTTCTTCTGCGTGATGCCGAGCTCCTCCGCATTGATCATGGCGAACAGCGTCCAGCGCACCACATCGAGCCACTGATCATCGCCATGACGCACCAATGGGCCAAGCGGCTCCTTGGAAATCACCTCAGGCAGAACGGCATGATCGGCAGGCACGGTGAGCTTCAGGCGTTCCGCATAAAGTTGCGAGAGATCAGCGGTGAAGACGTCGCAGCGGCCCGACTCATAGGCCTTGATGGTTTCGTCGGCGGTCGAGAACGCGATGACTTCATACTTCATGTTGTTGCCCTTGAAGTAGTCGGCAACATTCTGCTCGTTGGTGGTGCCGGTCTGCAGGCAGATCGAAGCGCTATTCAGCTCGAGCGCCGAATTAACCTTGAGCGCCTTGCGGACCAGGAAGCCCTGGCCGTCATAGTAATTGATGCCGGCGAAGTTGACGCCAAGCGACGTATCGCGCGACAGCGTCCAGGTCGTGTTGCGCGACAGCACGTCGATTTCGCCGGACTGCAAGGCAGTAAAGCGATCCTTCGCCGAGAGCGGCACATATTTCACCTTGGTGGCATCGTTGAAGATCGCCGCCGCGATGCCGCGGCACAGGTCGACATCGAAGCCGACCCAGTTGCCCTTGTCATCCGGCGCTGAGAAACCCGGCAAGCCCTGGGTGACGCCGCAGGACAGCATGCCGCGGTCCTTCACGGTCTTGAGCGTCTGCGCAGATGCGCCTTGCGCGGTCAGACTGGCGGCAAGAGCGAGAGAGAACATCAAGGTTGCGCGTTTCATGTAAGGCCTCTTTGGGGACGTCAGGACGCTCGGTCGACGCAAAGAATTGAATGACGAGCCTACGGATCAGTTCCATAGCCGTGAATGGCCCGACCGGAAAGACGAACTACAGCAGAGACGATCTAAAAAGACCGTACGAATCAGCAGGAAATCGCAGATTTCGCGGCAGGTCCCTCAACGTGCCGCGGGGGATCGACGAGGTCCGCAACAGAGAACGATCAGTCAGCCGGGTCAAGGGGTTGACGGCCATCTTCCGTGTCCTCTTAGTGACGGAACCAGCCATTCGGCAACTGAGATGCCAATGGCCTTGCAACACCTGCAGACCGGCGGCCCCATTATGACAGCTTCGAACGATAATCACGGCACCACCTCGCTCGACACGGACACCGTGATCGTCACCGCTGGCCGCGACACCAAATCGCAGAGGGGCTTTGTCAATCCGCCGGTCGTGCGCGGCTCTACGGTGTTGTATCCGACCGCCGACGACCTCCATGCGCATCGCGGCGAGTTTCAGTATGGTCGCCACGGCACGCCGACCACCAAGGCATTGCAGGAAGCGCTGATGGCGCTGGAGGGCCCGAAATGTGCAGGCGTGGGGCTCGTGCCATCGGGCCTCGCCGCGATCTCGACCGCCCTGCTCTCGGTGCTGAAAGCCGGCGATCATCTCCTCGTCAGCGACAGCGCCTATCGGCCGACACGCAATTTCTGCAACGACATGCTGGCACGATACGGCATCGAGACTACCTATTTCGATCCGCTGATCGGTGCCGGTATCGAAGCGCTGTTCAAGCCCAATACCCGCGCCGTCCTGGTCGAAGCGCCGGGCTCACAATCCTTCGAAATGCCGGATGTGCCTCTCATTGCAGGCATCGCGCATGCGCGCGGCGCGCTGGTGCTCGACGACAACACCTGGGCCACGCCGCTGTATCATCGCTCGCTCGAACAGGGCGTCGATATCAGCATCCAGGCCGCGACCAAATATATCGGCGGCCACTCGGACATCATGTTCGGCACCATCTCCGCCAATGACGCAGCGTGGCCGCTGATCAGCGAAGGCATCAGGCTGCTCGGAACATGTGCAGGCCCGGACGACGTCTTCCTCGCGCTGCGCGGGCTACGCACGATGTCCGTGCGGCTCGCGCATCATCAGCGCTCGGCGCTGGAGATGGCCCGGTGGCTGGAGACCCGCCCCGAAGTCCTGAAGGTGCTGCATCCCGCTTTGCCCAGCCATCCCGGCCACGCCGTCTGGAAGCGCGACTTCACGGGCGCATCCGGCCTGTTCAGCATCATCCTGAAGCCGTCGTCGCAAAAGGCGGTCGATGCCCTGCTCGACACGGTCAAGCTGTTCGGCATGGGCTATTCCTGGGGCGGCTTCGAGAGCCTCGTCATCCCGTTCGACTGCTCGGATTATCGCAGCGCGACGACATGGGCGCCCGGCGGTCCGGCCCTGCGGTTTCATATCGGGCTGGAAAGTGTCGATGATCTGAAGGCTGATCTGGAGCGCGGCCTAGCGGCATTCAACGCGGCGCTCTAATCGGCGTGGTCGCCAGATAAAGACGCTCAGCTATCGAGCGTCTTTGATCCGCTGCCGCGGTTCTTGATGATCAGCATAATGTTACGGACATAGATCACGGTGGCGAAAGCCTGGCCGAGGATGATCACCGGCTCGCGCTTGGCGATGCCGTAGATCAGCGTCATAAACCCGCCGGCCATGGAGAAGAACCAGAAGGCCATTGGCACCACGCTCTGTCCGGCGCGTTCGCTGGAAATCCACTGCACGAGGAAGCGCGCGGTAAACAGCAGCTGCGCGATCAGGCCAAAGGCGAGCCAGAAATCGAACTTCGCGACGAAGACGTCGTAGATGTAGTCGCCAAGCGCCTGACCGTATTGAATCAGCATTTATTTGAACTCGGTTGCGACCGGCGACGTACGCTTGCGGCGGATCAGCCACCAGACGCCGGCGAGATCCATGATGCCGATCCAGAGCCGATCGAAAAATCCGTAATTGGACACGCCGGAATGGCGCGGCCGATCGGTGACATCAACATAGGCGATGTCGAAGCCCTCGCGACGCACCAGCGCCGGAAGGAAGCGATGCAAACCATCGAAATAAGGCATCGACAAGAATACATCGCGGCGGAATGCCTTCAGACCACAGCCGGTATCGCGGGTGCCGTCCTTCAGGATCGCGTTGCGGACGGCATTGGCGATCTTCGATTGGGCTTTCTTGAAGCCGGTATCCTTGCGGCCAACGCGCTGCCCGGCGGCGAGACCAACTCGGCCGCCGCCATCCTGAATGGCCGAAATCAGGTTGGGCAGGAATGCCGGATTGTTCTGACCATCGCCATCCAGCGTGGCCACGATGGCGCCGCGGGCGTTGCGCACGCCGCTTCGCACGGCGGCCGACTGGCCCGACGATGCGGCGTGGTCGATGCGGCGCAGATTGCTGCGCGTCTGCATCAGCTCGGCCAGCCGAGCCGGCGTGGCGTCGGTCGAGCCGTCATTGACGTAGATAATCTCATAGGGCCAACGGCCGTCGAGCGCGGCGGTGATCTCGGCGATCAAAGGCGCGACATTGTCCTGCTCGTTGCGCACAGGCACGACAATGGAGACGTCGACAGGGGCAGCTTCGGGAGCGGACAAATCGGAGCTCATGGTTGGAGGGCGGTCCTGCGGGAACTTGTCGCAGCCGGCCCGGCGAAGACCGCTTATTATGGGGCCGCGGTCCCGCGGGCAACCCTTTTGAGATGGCCTGCGGACGGCCCTGGCAGCGGGTCGATCGTGCCGTCCTGGTGAATGGTGAACGCCAGATGTCGGGCCGCAAACCAGTATCGCACCGTCATGGCGCCAATCCAGCCAACCAGCCCGCCGCCGACCACGTCACTGGCATGATGCGCCAGCAGGACGAGACGGCTGGTGCAGATCGCGACCGCATAGACAATCATCACCGTGCGCAGCCGCGGCCAAAGCGCGGCGACCGCAAAGGCCAATGCGAAACTCGTGGTCGCATGGCCCGACGGAAAACTGGCATAGGCCGGCGTCCAGGCGAAATGCGAAAAATGGAAAGGATCCGCCGCGCCACTGACGAAAGGCCGGCCACGGCCGAGCATGCCTTTGATGATTTCAGCTACGAAGACCGACAGCGCGACCGACAGGAAGATGTATTGAATGCGCGTGCCGAAGCTGACAAGTACGGCGCGCGACGTGCCGTGCCGCAGCGGCGCCAGCAGGGCCAGAACGATCATAAGCGCAAGCAGCGCAAGCAGGACATATTCGTCCTTGCCAAAATCCGTAAAAATACGCAGCGGCCACAGGCCGGCCGTGCCGCGCGCCGGCATCAGTCCGATCTCGGTGGCATCGACGATGAACATCAGTGCGATGATGATCACGGCTGTCACGGCGCCAAGCGCCAGCGAACGGCGCGCCCAATAACGCGCAGCTTCGGCTCGCCGCGAATGCGACGGTGCGCGAACGAGCTGTGCGAACGACTGCCAGACCAGCGCAACGAGCTGCGACAGATAGGTCTGTGGCTGCGATTTGTCCGGGGTTACCATCACTCGGTCCCCTCGGAGCGATAGATCGCCACCGAAATCGCTTTGCCCTGCGAGAAGTTATAGCCGTCGATACGGGTCGCCATGTTGTAGCGCAGGCCGATGGCCTCGGCGCGCATCGCGAACTGGCGCTCCGAACGCAGTTCGACAAGCGCGAAGCGACAGCTGCCCTGCCCGAGGAAATCCGCCGCGCCGGCGCCATCAGTGAGTTGTGTGGATGTGCCGGTCATGAACACCAGGCTCGGCTCGTGATATCCCGCTGCCGCAGCCTTGGGACCGACGCAGACCACGTTACGCAGCGCACGTGCGATCTGCACGCTTGGAAACAGCGGTCGGAGCGACGGCAGCAGCACGCCATAAAAGGCGGCGCTCATGAACAGTGAGGCCACAACCGCATTCAGCAACGAGCGTTCTGCGCGGGCGTTATCATATAGCCACCAGGCAAACAGGCCGAACACCAGCGCTGCTGCGGCAAATGGCCAGGCCAGAAACACCGGATGGCGGACGATCGCAACGGCACCGATCTCGGCGACCACAGCGGTCAGCGCCGGGATCGCGAACCACCAGGCCGCACCGCGCGCCAGCCAATTGCGCGCCAGCACCTGGCGCTCAAGCGCACCGATGACGAGGATGGCGATCGCCGGATAGAGCGGCAGGACGTAATGCGGCAGCTTGGTCATCACGACTTCGAACACGATCCAGGACGGGATCAGCCAGGCCAGCAGATATTGTGCGCCAGGCTCGCGTCGCGCGCGCCAGATCGCCGGCGTGGCCATCCCGGCCAGCGGTGCTCCGGGCCAGAAGGTGATCCAGAACAACAGGAAATACATGCCCGGAGGCGCGCCGTGGGATTCCTGCGCTGCCAGTTTGCTCAGCATGTCGCCGCCGAGCGAATTGGAGAAGAACGCTTGTCCCGACTTCAGGAAGATCGCGACGAACCACGGTAGCACCAGCAACAGCATCCAGACGACGCCGACCAGCGGCCGTAATCGCCACAGCCACGCGACCGAACGATCCATGATCGCCAGTGCAATGATCGTCAGCCCGACGAACATCAGGATCAGCGGCCCCTTGACGAGAATGCTGATTGCCATGGCCGTCCAGAATACCGCCGGCTCCTGCCAGCGGGCCTTGTCGGCTTCCTCGCCACGCTGCCACGCCAGGTAAATCCGCGCCATCGCGCCCATCACGGCAATGACGGTCAGCAGCAGCATGGCGTCGGTCTTGGCGAGCCGGGCTTCGACGTTGAGCAAGACCGAACTGCACATGATCAACGCAGCCAGCACGGCACCACGCCGCGTCAGGAAGGCCAGCGCGGTCCAGTAGGTCAGCAACACTGCGCCAATGGCGCCTATCAGAGACGGCACCCGATAGAGCCAGATTCGAACTTCGGCATTCTGGAGACCCAGAGCCTCGGCGGTCTCGACCACGGCCGCCTGCATCCAGTAGATGCCAACCGGCTTCTTGTAGCGGACCTCGTCCTGGAACCGGATGTCGACGAAATCGCCGGTCTCGACCATCTGCTTGGTCGCCTGCGCAAAGCGCGCTTCGTCGCGGTCGATCGGCGGGATGGTGAAGAATCCCGGCAGGAAAAACAGAAACCCGCAAATCGTCAGGAAAACGACCGCACGGGCGTGGCCGGAGCTGACGAAATCAAGCACGCGCACCAGTCTGCTGCCCGGATCGACACGGGTTTTCGGCTCGCGCGGGGCGCCAAATCGGGGTCTTGGATAGGTCTCGGCCATGCCTGTCGCATACGCTGAAACCACCGACCGGACAACCAGTTAGCCCGCGCTTATTGGATTCTGACCACAACTGTGTCTGCGGTGCCCACCGCGTCCATGACCGTCAGTCGAACGAAACCCGGACCGGGCGGATCGACCAGCCGCTGGCGCCGGCTGTCGAGTTCCCCGGCGGCCATGCCGTTGACCAGAACGGTCATGGGCAGCACCCCGCCGGCAACCTTGACCGGCACTGCCGAAAGCTGCCCCTCGCCGCCGCTGGCGTCGATCCGGGAACCGTTCAGCGGGAACTGGATATGCAGGGCTTGATCGCTGCCGGTACGGATCAACTCGCCGACAGGGCGGAACCGACGCAGCGGCAGCGGCAATTTCGCATTGCTGGCCATCAGCACGCCCTTGGGCGCCTTCGGCAACGGAGCCGGCAGCTTGCCGGTCCGGGCAAAGGCATCGAACAGGATCGGAGCCGCGGCCGTACGACCGACCAGGCCGGGCACCGGCGCGCCATCGGGCCGGCCGACCCAAACGCCGATGGTCATGCGGCCGTCGAAACCGACCGACCAGGCGTCGCGATAGCCGTAGCTGGTGCCGGTCTTGAAGGCGATCCGGTTATGCGCGGCATTCTCAGGCGGCGGTGTGCCGATCAAGACATTGCCGACCTGCCAGGCTGCAGCCTGGTCCATCAGCCGCAATGATTCGCGATCGTCACCGCCATTCGCCTGCATGATCTCCCGCAGCGGCTTCGAGCTGCCGAGCCGCGCCACGCCCGTATAGAGTTGGACGAGGTCCTGCAGCGTAATGCCGACGCCGCCGAGGCCCATGGCGAGACCGGGCGCCTCACCCGGCGGCAGTACCAGATTGCCGCCCGCCTGTTTGAGCCGTGACGACAACCGCGACGCGCCAACACGATCCAGCAGCGCAATGGCCGGCACATTCAGTGAGAGCTGCAGCGCCTTGCGCACCGGCACGGTGCCCTGAAAGCTCATGTCGAAATTCTCCGGCGCGTAACTGCCGAAGCGCACCGGCCGATCCTCGATCAGGCTTTCCGGATGCACGAAGCCATCTTCAAAGGCGAGGCCGTAGATGAACGGCTTCAATGTCGAGCCGGGCGAGCGCACCGCGCGGGTCATATCGACCTGCCCGGCGCGGCGATCGTCGAAATAGTCGGGCGAGCCGACATGGGCGAGCACGTCGCCGCTCTCATTGTCGACAGCGATGAGACCGATGGAGATATTGTTGCCCAGCGCCGCCGCGCGATCACGCGCGAGGCTTTCAAGTGCTCGCTGGATGCTGGCATCGAGCGCCAGCTTGATGATGGGGCGATCCTTGTGCAGCGACGTCGCCTGATCCGCGGAATGCGGCGCCAGGATCGGCATCGGCTTGCGCAGCTTCGGCACGCTGACGGATTTCGCCTGCATGGCATCGGCGGCCGACACCCTGCTCTCGCCGACCATACGTTCAAGCACGCGGTCGCGCGCCACGCGCGCATTGCCGGGATGACGATCAAGCCGGCGGTGTTCCGGCGATTGCGGCAGCGCTACGAGCAATGCAGATTCCGCCAGCGACAGCCGTTTGGGCTCCTTGCCAAAATAGGCGATCGACGCGGCGCGAAGGCCTTCGAGATTGCCGCCGAATGGCGCCAGCGCCAGATAGAGATCGAGGATCTGATCCTTGCTCATCTGCCGCTCGATCTGCAGCGCACGGACGGCCTGTCTGATTTTAGCCGATATCGAGCGTTGCTGCCGTGGTTCGATCAACCGGGCGAGTTGCATCGTGATGGTCGAGCCGCCCGACACGATCTCGCCGCGGGTGACGAGCTGCAGCGCGGCGCGGCCGAGCGCTAGTGGATCGACGCCATGATGGCTGTAGAAGCGCTTGTCCTCATAGCCGAGCAATATGTTGAGATAGCCGGGATCGACTGAGGTCCTGGCATCAACCGGAAGCCGCCAACGACCGTCCGCCATCGCATAGGCGCGCAACAACTTGCCGTTGCGGTCGATGACGGTGGTCGAGATATTGCGGGCCTGTTCGAGCGGAAGCGGACCAAGCGACACCACCCATGTGGCGATGGCTGCACCACTCACGGCCACAGTTACGGCGGCAGCGGCGACGGCCTTTCGGATAAGCCTCCGGCCCCTCCCCACGTCGTGGCCGGGCTTGTCCCGGCCATCCACGCCTTGGCCACGATCCACACAAGAAGACGTGGATCCCCGGGACAAGCCCGGGGATGACGGAGTGTGTGGCGTGGGCGTGCCCTCGTTCATTTCGCCTTCGCGACCTCGACACTGCCCGTTCCCGTCCGCCCGTAGCGCGACGGATTGTACATGTCCTCCACATAGGCCTGCGGCAGCACATACTTTCCGGGCGACACCGCGCGAACGATGTAGGCGACCGTGAACACCGCCTTGTCGTCGCTCTTGCGGTCGATCGCCGCGGTGAAGCGGTCATCGCGAAATTCGGTGTTCTCGGGTTCTTCGCCATCCTCGATCCAGTCCAGCGTGCCGCTGTCACCCGACGACACCAGATGCGGATTGTCGATCTCGAAACCGGCCGGCAGATAGTCGGCCACCATGATGTGCCCGTATTCCGGCTTGGCTTCCGTGATCTTCAGCACCACGGCGAAGCGATCATTCTGTTTCGCCTTGGTGACGTCGGCAGGCTTGCCGTCGAGCGTGAAGTAATTGCGCTCGATCTTGAAGCCGTTGGATGCCGCCGGCTCCGGCGTGATCGGTGAACCCGAAACCGAGACAACCGCCTGCACCGGCGTATCGCCGGTGTTGGTGATCTTGATCGGCTGCCCGGACATCTCCGCTGCTTTGTAGCTCCGATAGAGCGCGGTCTTCACCGGCGAACCATTGACGTCCAGCGCCAGCGTATTCGCTTCCTTGGCCAGCGCACGCGACGCCAGCACCAGCCACGCATTCTCCTGCGTGGAGGTGAACGGCGTCAGGCCGCGCGCGGCCTCGACACGCTGGACCGCCTGCGTCAGCGTTGCACGCGGCGCATTGCCTTCGCTGGCCAGCGAGACCAGTGCCGCCGCGTCCCGGAGCGCCGAGCCGTAATCGACGCGGCCGAATTCGATGGCCGGCTTCGGCGCTAGGCTTTCGACGGCCGCCGCATAGACACGTTCTGCACGGGCACGGTCACCGACCAGCGCCAATGCCGCCGCCAGCTGCGACTTGGCGATGGGCGTCGCCAGGTTCTTCAGTTTGGTGTCGGCGAGATAGCGCAGATCGCCGATCGGCGCGGTGCCGTTCTTGGCCAGCACATAGAGGCCGTAAGCGAGATTGCGGCCGCCGTCCTTTTCGGGCTCGTCAGCATTGACGACCGAGTTGCGCACGCGGTCGAGCGCGGCGCGGAACAGCACGTCCGGCACTACAAAACCCTTCTCGCGGGCGCGGGTCAGGAAATCCGTGACATAAGCGTCCAGCCAGGCATCGTCGCCGCCCGCCGACCACAGGCCGAACGAACCGTTCGAGCCCTGACGCGCCAGCAGTCTGTCGATCGAGTCCTTGATGCGCTGATCGACACCGGTATCCATCGCCAGATGCGCTCCGGCCGCGAGATCGTTCACATAGAGGAGCGGCATCGCGCGGCTGGTGATCTGCTCGGAGCAGCCATAGGGATAGCGATCGAGCGCCTTCAGGATGGTCGCGGCGTCCAGCGCCGTGGACAGGCTGACCGACAGCGACACGCCGCCGGTGCCCGCCACGAGATCGGAGAACATGTCCGATGTCAGCGTCAGGCTCTCGCCCTTCGCCAGCGTGCGGATCGAGCGCCGCGCCAGTATCTGCGTTGCCGCCTTGACGTCGAGCACATAGTGCCGTGCCAGCGTCAGCCCGTTCGGTCCCTTGATATCGACATCGAACTGCGCCGTGCCGGCACCGGATGCATCGATGGCCAGCGCCATCGAGGTCCGCTGCTTGGCGGCGAGCTTGATCGTCGTGGCTGGATTGCCGGTCACCTTGACGGGGCCGGAGGTCTTCACGGCAATGGTGTAATCGCCCGGTGCGCCTTCGACATTGTCGAGGTCGAAGCTCATGGTACCCTTGTCGCCGGACAGCAGGAAGCGCGGCAGCGTCGCCGTCAGGACCACGGGATCGCGCACCGTGACGTCCACGGTGGCGCGGCCCAGCCTGGTCGCGGTCCAAGCCACGGCCATCACGCGGGCAGTGCCGGCGAATTCGGGAATCTCGAACTCGATCTGCGCGGTGCCATCTGCAGCCACAGTGACGATACCGGAATACAGCGCCATCGGTTTCTGCGTGGGCGGCGAGCCCTCGATCTGAGCGCCAGCACTATCGCCGCCAGTGCGCAACTGGCCGCGGGTGCCCTGCATGCCGTCGATCAACTGCCCATAGATGTCGCGAATTTCCGACGTCATGCGGCGCTGGCCGAGATAATAGTCATCCGGCGCCGGCGGCTTGTAATTGGTCAGGTTGAGAATGCCGACATCGACCGCGGCGACCACAATCTTGGCGTCCTCGCCGGGATTGAGCCCGCCGAGTTTCACCGGCAGCTTCAGTGTGGTGCTCGGGCGGATCAGTACTGGCGGCGACAGTGCGACATCCAGCGTGCGCGCCTTCTTGTCGATGCTGAACCACTTTAACCCGATGGCACGGCCCGGCATCCTCTTGGCAGCCGCATCGAGCGGCCGGCGCAGCGTCGCCACCACATAGGCACCCGTGCCCCAGTCCTTGCCGACTGGAAGCTTGATCTGCGACTGCCCTTCCTTGACCGCGATACTCTGGGTCGTCAGCAGGCGGTCACCGAGCACGTTGATCGTCAGCAGGCCCGCCGTTCGGGCATTGACCGAAACGATCATGGTGTCGCCCGACAGATATTCCGGCTTGTCGATGGAGGTCTCCAGCAGGTCCGGCGTATCGGCGCTGCCGTCGGAATACCAGCCGACATCGAATTGCACCGAGGTGATCGGGCCGTCGGCTTCGTTCGATTTAACGTCGAGACGATAGCGGCCGGGCTGCGGCTGCAGCGAGATGCGCGCGGGCGCATTGGCGGCGACGGTGAGATCGCCATCGGCGACGCGCTTCGTCGATTTGACCGGTTCATAGTCCCAGGACGAATTCTGCCGATACCACTGGTAGCGGGATTCCATCTTGAGCAATTCATAACGCAGGCCGCTGCGCGCCAGCGAGGTTCCCTCCGGCGACACGACCACGACGTCGAAAGCCGCGCTGTCCCCCTCGGCGACGTTCTTGTCCTTGAACAGCGGCTTCACGCCGATCATCGGCGCGTTGGGCGCAACCGGCAGTACGAACTTGCGCTCGACGGCACGGCCGCCCGCTTCGGTCATGCGAATGAAGATCTGGGCTTCCTGCGGACGGGTCGAGGACGGCGGCTTGGCAAGGCTGACCGGGAACGTGGCGACGCCATTAGCGTCAGCTTCGGGCAGTCCCTCGATCGGCGTGCGTTCGTTGCTGGCGCTTTCCTCGTCGGCAACGCCGAACTGGTAGCCGGCAAATCCTGGGCGAGCTGCGGCAGGGCTGACAAGTAGATCGCCTTCGAGCTGCAGGCCCGACGCGGGCGCGCCATAGAGGAAGCGACCGTCCACTTTAAGTTCTACAGGAGCATCAGCTTTGATCAGCTTGTCCTTGGATGATATATCAAATTCAATCCGATCCGAGACGTAATCCTCGACCATGAAAGTGGTCTCGCCGACCGATGGCGCCTTCGGATCGGTGAAGGCACGGACACGCCAGGTGCCGGTTGGGACCGCGGAGTTCAATGGCAGCGTCAGGCTGCGACCGCCTGCGCCCTGATCCTGCAACACCGCCCGACGGAACTCGACGCCGTCCGGGCGCTCAACCACGAGGGTCATCGGGCCGGAGGTCACAGCATTGCCCTGCCCGTCGCGCAACAGCGCGGTGAGATAGACCGTCTCGCCGGAGCGATAGACGCCGCGCTCGGCATAGACGAAGGCATCGGCGCCGGCGGGAACCGCGCGGCCGGAGACGCCGCGATCCGAGAGATCGAAGGCATTCGATTTCAGACTGAGGAATGCATAGTCGTTCTTGTCGCTGGTGACCGTCAGCAATGCCGGCGACAGGCCGCCCTCGCCCCTGGCGAGCCCCGCCTCGAACAGCACGTGGCCGGAGTCATCGGTCTTCCTGGTCGCCAGTATCTCGTTGTTGCGCGCGACCAGCCGGACGTCGGCCTTGGCCATCGGATCGGTCGAAGCGAGCGAATTGACGAAGACATGGATGCCGTCATTGCCCGAGAAGGCGGTCAGACCAATATCCGACACGATGAACCACTGGGGCGCCAGCGAGCCGTCGTCATCGCCGCCGCCCGAGCCCGGCCCCTTGGCCGCCGCGGTCATCACATAGACGCCTGGCTGCAGCTCGCCGATGGCCTGATCGACCGGGAATGCCGTGGTAACGTCGGCATTGAGCGTCGAGGCCGTGGCCAGCTCGCCGGTCCAGACCTTCATGCCGCGCTCGTCGCCAAGGCTCTCGAGCTGGTACTTGCTCAGCGTCGTCTGGAAGTCGCTGCCGATGACGGCGTTGATCAGGTTGCGATCACCGATCCGGAACACGTTGACGGTGACCGCCTGGGTGTTGACCGAGACCACGGGGATGCCCTGCTGGCCGGAGCGCGGCAGCACATAGGCACGGCCGGTGAAACGCACGAACGGCTTGCGGTCGCGGACATAGATATTGAACTCGGCCGACTTCGGCAGGCTTTCCTTCACCATCGACGGCAGGCCGGCGCGCAGGTTGATGTTGTAGCGCTCGCCATGCTTGAGGCCTTCGACGCAGAGCTGCTTCTCCTCGGAGGTCAGTGCCGGCTTGTCACTGCCGGCGAGCGCCAGGAACGGCGCGAAGTCGACCCGCTTGGCGAGTTCTTCGGAGAACTGGAAACAGGCCCGCGGCGAGGCGGAATCCGAGTCCACGGTGTAATCGAGCAGCCGGAAGCCATGATCGTCGCGCAGCTTCTCGTATTGGCCGCGCACATCGGCGACCTCGCGCATCTCAAGCGACAGGCGCAGCGCGTCCAGTGCCGGGCGCCACAGCTTGCGTTCTTCCATGGCCCGGCCAAGCACGGCCAGCGCCTCGGCCTCCTCGCCGGCATTGCCGGCACGCTGATAGGCGATATAGGCCGCGGTCGCGGCGCGCTCGCGCAGGAAGGTGGTTTCGGACGAGGTTGCCGAGCGGATCTGGAAGATCGTCTTGGCAAGCCGCAGCCAGTTGGCGCTGTCGTCGGGCGCAATCGCCACGATCTGACCCAGCGTCTGCAGACCGGCGCGGAAATCGGAGCGTTTGAAGGCCGCGTCCGCGTCAGTGCGCAAAGTTGCCGCGCTCTTGGCGACAGGCCCCGCCTCGCTCTTGATCTGCGCCTCGAGCTTGATCGCGGAATCCGCCAGTTCATCCCGTCGGAAAGCCTTCTCGGCCGCGTGAGCCGAGACGAGGCCGAACGCCAGCGTGGCGCAGACAGTGACGGCGCGAACCAGACCAATCATGGACAACTCCCCTGCACGGACGAATGCCGCCTGGATTCAAATGTGCGTAAAAACGGTGACGGACTCATGGCCAGCTTGTTCGCGAGTCTCTCGACCGGCGCAACGCGAGACACGACGATTGCTGGCAACATCATGTGACGAACCCGGGTAACTCAAATCGCAGCCCCACGCGCAAGCTGCGGGCATCATGGCGGCGGGCCATGCCGAAAGCAAAGCCACGTCACCGCCGGTTGGTCGCCCCTGTGCGGGAAACGGTTCGAGCACGCGCTGACGATTTTCGTGACAGTTTTACAACCGGTCATACGCGCATGAACGGCCGGCCCGGCCCGTCATCGCCCCACGCGTTTTAATCAAACGCGACACGTTAAGACTAAAAACAGCCTGTTGGGGACGACCGGAGATCACGGGTACCCAAGTCTTCCAGCTGCGGTCAGATGGGTGCGCCTTGCGGCATCGGATGATCACGGCGATCGCCCGACCGTTCGGTCCTTCTGGGCGCATCGCATCATGATCGAACTTCTCTTGGCGACAAGTTCACTGGCGGGCCTCGCCGTCGGACTCGTCGGCCCCGTATGGGTCATTATCGTGACGACCGTGCTGGTCGCGGTGCTGTCCGCTGTCGTGACATGGAGCCAGGGATTTCCGGCGCTGGGCGGTGTGGCGGTCACGACGGGATGTCTGATCGCGTGCCAGATCTCCTATATGGCCGGCCGTTTCGTAACCAGGCAATACGGCTTCCCGGAGCAGCTATTTGAGGATGACGTCGACGGCGAGCCAGGCGATCGCGGCCAGCGCGGCATCTCCAGTGACAATGGCAAGGACGGCAAGCCACCATCGCGGCCCCCGCCGTCGGAGCCTTAGGGCCCGCCAGTCTGCCAACGTCGAATCTGCGAGACGATCCCCGAACGGGACAGGAATCGAAGCGACGTCAAAGGCACAGACGGACGTTCGGTTTTGGGACGAAAAGCGGATCAAGTCGGCACACTTTCTGGCTGAAATCGCGGGTTCACCGCTCAATCAGCAAGAGAAAGGCCAGCTCACCAACCACCCTAATGCTTGAAAACCGTGTTCGAATCCGGCCAATTCACCCGGTCTGTCCAAGCCAAACCGACGATGATATGACGACGCGCCGGTCCCATAGCTCAACTGGATAGAGTAACGGATTTCTACTCCGTGGGTTGCAGGTTCAGAATCCTGCTGGGATCGCCAGCATTTCTCCCATCATATCAATGGCGTGACAGCGTATCGCATTCGTTCTTTGCGGATTTCCGTGTTGCGCCGTGCAATTGCTAAGCCCCTTTGATTTCAGGCTTTCCCGTCTAGTCCCGCTGGGTGCGCGCAACACGAAATCTGTATTCGCTCTCAGCTTGGTATGCCAAGCAACCTCTACGCGGAGCCGCGCGTCTCGTGCGATAAGTTTGCCTATGGAGAGATGGCTATCCCTCACAAAACAGGTGACTGTTATCCTGGTCGGATTGGGTGTGTTCGCCTTTACGACCTGGCTTGGGATTTCAGAGTTATACCGCTTGCTGTCTACCGGACAGCTGCTTGGCCGCTTCCGCAGTAGCGGCAGTCCCATCCACTCAAGACTCATCAGCTTCGAAAGCGACCCTTTGAACTTTGTTGGGTGCTCGGCGTCTCGGTGGTGATGACAGCCTTCGGGCTTTATGTTTTCGGCGTGCTTTGTCTGAGAATTCGCCAGTGGTGGAAAGCCAAACCGAAATCGACCGAAACGTAGAAGCGTTGATCGCAACTTACTTTGCCGCCACTGCCGCGCCTGTATCTCCCCTTTGATTTCAGGCTTTCCCGTCTAGTCCCGATAAATGCACGCAACACGAGATTCCTAAATCGTTCTCCCGAAACGATCATGCCTGGGAAGACATCGGGATGATCTTGGCGCGCCTCGCGCTTGAGACGACGGCAAATGTTCAATACCTCTCAAGCATTCACCAAGTCGCTTGTGCAGTCCTATGTCGATCACAACCATCATCGTCGGCTGCACGTTGGCAAACGGCGCGCTAGTGCCGTGCTTCGCCGGTGAATGCTGAAGTGAGACCCACTTACCGGGAGTGACTAAGAACGCGTGGCGACTCTAACGATGTCGTTAAACGCGACGGAAAGCGATAGCGCGCGAAACTGATCGAGGACGAGTTCTTACCGCGCCGCCATCGTTGCCACTGTGTACTATCCATTCGCCGTTGGCAGCTTGCCCCGTTATGATGCCGACATGATGTGGCCAGACCACAACTACTCCAATGCCCGGGCCCCCGGCGCTCGAACCAACGCGCGCCCATTCGCGAGCACGAGCAAGACGTCGATCGGATTGGTGAAGGTATTTGCTGAGATATGTCCCACACCACGCGCGCGCTCGGTGATGACTTCCCTTGCGGGCTTCAGCCTGTGATGCAAAGCAGATAATCGCACAAGCAAGCAATGCGCTTTTCGACATAGCGTTACTCCGTGTGAATGAAATGACCAACTTTCAAAAGCGGTCTTCAAACTTACGGCGTGTGCTTCAGTTCCTTGTTTTCCTTTCTGAACGATCTAAATCGCGCAAGAACAAGGACGAGCGGTAACTGGACACATTGTAGTATCGAAGAGGATTGCGCATCCAATGTCGAAGCGGTGCTACGCTAAGGCAACGCTGCCGCAAGAGCAGCGAATGCTGGTGAAACTACTTTATCGGGAAGACATGGAGCGACTGCTCGGCGCGCAGTAAATTATAATAGTAAACGGTCACCGCATCTCCACGATTTCTCTGCTCGTATAGCGGGCTTCCACTCCGTGGGTTGCAGGTTCGAGATCCCGCCGGGATCGCCATCCTGTCCAATGAAATGGCGTCGTGGCATCAGCCCGGACAGGCTGCGCCCGTCTTTGCCCAGGCTTCCACGAGAGCGCCCGCCTCCGCCTGCGTGCCCGGCGCAGGCGCACGTCCGTAACCTGGCGCCCAGGCCCAGCCGACCAGCGTATCCTTGCCGATGTGGTCGATCAGATCCTCGACCTTGCGGCCGCCATTGCGTGCGGGGTCTTTGATCTGCGCGCAGATCTCGGCGACGGTCTTGCCTTCCCATGCCATCTCGCGCGGCGCGAGGTGCCATTCGTGATGACCGGGGATGCGGCCGGGTTCGAAATTGGCGTCCTTGTGACAGGAGTTGCAGCGCATCGCCGCAGTGCCGTGACCATCGGGCCCGCGCGTGACAGGCGGCTGATGCAGACGGCGCGCATCGCCCTGCCGCGGCACGTCGCCGGCGGGATGGCAGTTCACGCAGCGCGGATGCGTCAGCACCTTGCCGAGTTCGGTGAAGATCGCCGCCGAGCGCGCATTGGTATCGGCGATGCCATTGAAACTCTCCGGGCTCGCCAGCCCTTTCGACGCGCCCTGCCCGGCCGCATAGGCCGTGAGCATGCTCATCCCAAGCGTCGCGACGACAACCAGCGTTTTGACGCGCGTCTCGGCTCTCATCCGCGCGGCTCCTGAATGAGATAGCGCTTCGCATCGCTGAGGATCACGGCCTCATGATATTTGACGTAGCCGGTGCAACGACACAGATGCCCATCGAGCGCTTCGACGATACGTTCTTCAAGGCCCGCGCGCGGCACAGGCGTCTTGGCCATCTGCTCGAGCAGCACCTGCCCCTCATTGAGGAAGCCGGCGGTGCAATAGCCACACTGGAACGCGAAATGCCTGATGAAGGCCTTCTGCAACGGCGACAGTTCGCCGTTCTTGGCGTGGCCCTCGACCGTGCGAATGGCCTTGCCATGGAAGCTTGCCGCCGAGGTCACGCAGGTCGGATTGGTGTGGCAGCTGCCATCGGGCTCGTCGACTATCACGACACAGCTCAGGCACTGCGCGGCGCCGCAGCCGAATTTGGTGCCGGTCATGCCCAGATATTCACGCAGGAAGTCGTTCATGGAGAGATCGTCGCGCACCTCGGTGGGCGCATGGACCTGTCCGTTGATGGTGATGCCCAGTGTCGTCACGCGAGCGCTCCCTTGAGCATGGCCTGTGTCACCGGCAACGCTGCGAAGCGGTGTCCGATGGCGTCATGGATGGCGTTGAGCAATGCCGGCACGATGGGGATCATCACCACCTCGGCCATGCCCTTCGGTAATTCGTCCGGCGTCAGCGGCGGCATCAGCTCGATCTCGACGTCGCGCAGCGACAGATCGGATCCTCGCGCCACCAGATACTGACCGAGATTCCATTGTCCGTTACCGGGCCCGCCCTCGAACGGCGGCAGCGTTTCCAGCAGCGTATAGCTGACGCCCATGGCGAAGCCGCCCTGTGCCTGGCCAAGCACAACCTCCGGCACCAGCGCCTGCCCGCATTCGAATGCGGTATAGGCTTTGGCGATGCGTAGCGCGCCGGTCGCTTTCTCGATCTCGACACGCACCGTTGCGCCGCATGCCGATGTATAGGCCGTACCCATCCGGTTGTTGTCGGTCGGCGGGAAAAGCACGCTGGTGCGGTTGATGCGCGTGAACTTGCCAGCGCCACGACGCAGCGCGAGCCCGTCGATCTCGGCGCGATACTGTTCGCTGCCGATGGGGAAACGCGCGCGTGCCCACGCCCAGCGCGAGAACCCATGGGCCACAGCGCCGGTGACGAGATTGCGCGCATGCGCCGTCGCGGCGAGTTTCGCCAAGGGCAGCGACGGCAGGCCCACCATTGTGAGCAGCCCGTCCTTCCACTCCGCCTTGGCAAAGTCCCTGGCCCGCGGATCGCGCGGGCCGATATTCCAGAGCGCCAGCGCCGCCGGCCACAGACCGAAGCGGAAGATCGCCCGCGCTGCTTCTGCCGCCGCATGCGTTCCGACATGGGCGCCGATGGAGGCTGAGGTGGCCGAACTGATCGATGGCACCCAGCGCGGATCCTTCTCGGCCTTGTCTTGGGTCTTCTGATCCATGGTGTAGCAATCGCCGGAGGTCACCAACTCCAGCGCATCGAACACGCCGACCTGCGACACCGCCACCTCGTCGGCGATGCTGCCGAGATGCAATGCGACGCGATTGGCCAGCGCCGTGCCGATACCGTTGCCCATCTCCACATGGTCGCAGAAGATCGCGATCCTGCCGTCGGGGCTGAGCTCGACGCGACCGTTCGAACTATCACCGCCGGTGCCGTAATCCTTGGTCACGCAGGCCACGCCCGTTCCGACCAGCACGCCGCTCGCGGCACGCGCCTTCTCCGCCGCACGCTGTTGCCAGATCGGGTGCTGCTCGAGCTTGTCGAGAACCTCTAGGCTCCGCACCGAGACGATATAGGGATTGCCGGTCATGGTGCGGCCATCCTGCTTCAGGGCATTGCGTCGCCGGAAGTCGATGGGATCGAGCTTTAGCGCATGCGCCGCTTCGTCGATCAGAACTTCCAGCGCAGTCATGGTCTGCAGCGAGCCGTAACCGCGCATCGAGCCCGCGGTCACGCCGCGGGTATGCTGCGCCACTGTCGTGACATCGACCTTGGGCACGTCATAGATGCCGATCGCGGCCGTCGCGGCGCAGGTGGCGACATTGGCCGAGAAATTGGCGAGACCGCCGCCATCAAGCACGTGATCGGCGGCGAACGCTGTGATCTTGCCGGAAGCCCGATCGACAGACATGCGCGACCGCATCTTGATGGCGTGGCGTTTGATGCCTGCCTGAAACTGCTGATAGCGATCATGCGCCAGCCGCACCGGACGGTCCGGGAAGAACATCGCCGCCAGCGTCACATACAGAATGAAGGGCGTATGGTCGCGGCCGCCGAAGCCGCCGCCGACATAGGCGAATTGGGCGTTGATCTCGCTCGGCTTGAACGGCGCTTTCGCCTCGCCGAGCAGAAACGCAATTGATTCCGCCGCCTCGTAGGGCGACTGCACGCCCAGCACCAGTTCGAGCGCCTTGTCCTTTGCGCTGTACCAGCCCAGCCCGCATTCCGGCTCCAGAAACATCGGATCGACAGACTGCGTATCGAAGGTGCGATCCAGCACCAGCGCCGAAGACTCGCTGGCGGCGATCTCGGCACGGATCCGGTCGCCATAGACCGCAGCCTTCTCGTAACCCGTCTCGTTCTTGTGCGCGGTCGAGGACCATACCGGCAGCGCGGACGCCTGGGTACGGCCGGGCGTGACCCAACCGGCCAGGACTGGCGAATAGACATCGGGCGCATCGGGTGTCGCGCCGGCAACGCGGGTGAAACGATACGCCGCATAGTTCGGCAGTTCGATCGGACCCGTCTCCTCGCCAAACTGCACGAAAGTGCCATCGCGCAAGGCGATCCGCGCGCGGTCATAGCTGTCGAACGTTTCGAAGATCAGCAACGCAACGGGCTGGCCCATATAGAGCGGCGTCTTGCCGACCGGGCAAAACAGATCGCCCTCATAGAAGGCTGGCACGCGGGCGTTGATCCTGGCGAGATCCGCTGCGGTGACGATCACCGTCGGCTTCAGCGCGCCGCTCAGCCGCGCGAGATCCATACCGAGATAGACATGGGTGGCATCGGGCGCGCGCACCAGAATGGCGTGCGAGGTTTTCTCGGGCCAGCCCGGCAGGTCATTCGCCCGGAAATCCGACGCATAGAGTTTCGAGCCGGTGACCTTGGCGACGCCATCGACACGACCGGCACCGCCGATAGCGGGATTCAACTTGCCCCGCCCCGGCAGTGTCTCGCGTGCCGGGAACGCCACCGGCTCCGCCGCAGCCAGATGCGACAGGCTGAGCGAAATACCGCCCACCGATACCCATTTCATGAACTCGCGACGCGAAGTCCGCATGCTTCCACCCCTGATCGACAGCCGTCCGCCGCTGCGCCTATTACTTGAGATCGGCGATGGTGGCCGGCCCCGGTCCGGTCGTGATCAGCGTCGGCCACTGGTTCGAGCCGAACGGCACCACCGGCGGCAGGAACGGCGTCATGCCGCGCTTGGCGCTCTCGGCGATGATAGCTGCGCGGGCGTCGCCCCCCATCAATTCATAATCCATCAGGTGATAGTTGCCGAAGAACAGCGAGCCCACCGAGCGATCGGCGATGATGCGGGTCAGCGACTCCAGCATGTCGGCTTGCGTGGTGGTGAATGACACGGTTTCGATCAGCAACAACCGATCATTGATGGCTTCCGGCGGGAAGAACTGCGCCAACACGCTGAACAGCACGTTGTTCTGCCGTGCCACGTAAATCGTATTGCTCGCGGCATAGGCCTTGTCCCAATCGGGACCCAGCATCTTCTTCCAGTCGCCCAGCACGGTCATCCAGTGATTGACCTGGGTCTGCGCGGCCCAGGCCACGTTCTTCGTAAGGAACGGCGCCTGCTTCTTGCCAAATGTCTCCAGCGTATCGAAGGGGATGACGCCCTTGGCGATGCACTCGTCCATGAAAGCCAGGTTGTTCTGCAGAATGGTGCGGTTGTTGTCGCGCCAATCGGCCTGCATCGGCGTGAGATCGAGGCCATCCAGCGCCGACTGCATGCGGCTGCGATAGGCCTTCATCGAACCGAGCCAGGATTTGTTATCGGGATTGTTCACATAGGGGCCGACCACCTCGGCCAGTGCCATGGTGCTGTGGCCGACCGACTTGAGCAGTTGATAGACCATTGGCACCGAAGGCGCATCGACCGGCGGCTTGCCGGGCTGGTACAACGTGAACTTGCCGCCGGCGCCGGAGAACAGACCGAGGATCACGGGATGTTTGGCGAGGATATTGGCGCGGAAGACTTTCGCTGCATCGCCATAGAGCTCGAACATGCCGGTATTGAGCGCGAGCATGTCCTTGGTGGCGGTCTCGGCAGGCGTTGTCGCAGTCAACCCGGAAATCGGCGCCATGTAGGATGGCAGGGTCTGGGCATGGACGGCGCTGACGCCCCCCAACAGGACAGCCGCAAGGGCGACAGCGTGGCGATACGTCATATCCGGACTCCTCCGAGTCATCTTGGCGATTGCTACTGTCACGACTAGCGCAGCACATCTTAAAAATCTGCTTTTGCCATTCAGCAGAATCGTCGCGACATAGTTGATGAAAGCAAACACGCCGTGACGGGCGGAATGCTCTCGAATGCGACTGAACTGGATAAGAAAAACGCTACGAGATCACGCCATGCGCTGGTGGTTCAAGGCTACACGCAATTGCGTGACACCGGAATTGGTTCGCGATCCGGAATACGCAGCGCGTAGCGGTTTTTCGTTCGCCTGTAGCGGAAGGCTGGACGCTCGAAACAGGCCGGGTTATTTTCACGGCACGTAGGTAAGCACCACTAACAGAGCTGTATGGCTCCGGGCGTCGAAGGGGAGCGCATGGCAAAAAAGACGCCCAGCACATCGACGGAGATCAACGAGGCAGGTTCTCCCTCCGCGCTGATCGACACGAAGATCAAGGAGCTGGGTGACTGGCGCGGTGAGATGCTCGCTTCCGTCCGAAAGATCATCAGGCAGGCCGTCCCCGACGTGGTCGAGGAATGGAAGTGGCGCGGCGTTCCGGTCTGGGAACACGCGGGCATCATCTGCACCGGCGAGACCTACAAGGCGGTCGTGAAGATGACCTTCGCGAAGGGCGCATCGCTCGATGACCCGTCAGGCCTGTTCAACTCCAGCCTCGACGGCAACACCCGCCGCGCCATCGATATTCATGAAGGCGACAAGATCAACGAAAAGGCGCTGAAGGCGCTCATCTGCGCCGCGGCGGCGCTGAACACGTCAACCAGGAAGAAGCCAAAGAAAGCGTGAGCGTCGTTATCTGGGGACCGGCCATGACAGGTCGTAGGACATCACATAGATGACGATCGCAGCCAGACACAGAACAACACCGATCCAGAACAGCGGCGAATGATGGACGGGGCGGCGGCGCGCGGCGTCGTCTCTCTGTTCGTCTTTCATTCGTCCTCCATTCCGGCGCCAAATACCTCAATCGCTCGAATTGTCGCGCGACACTCTGACACGCTGCCTGCGCCCACTGAAGCACGCATTGTCGCACCATTCGCAGGAAAGGTACGCATGCGGCAGGGCGCGATTCGACGCAACGATGATGGACTATCCGCACTGCTCCAGCCTGCGCGGCCGACCGCTGTCGTCGATATCGGTGCCAATCCCATTGACGGTGACCCGCCCTACAAGCCGATGCTGCAAAGCGGACTTTGCCGCGTGACCGGTTTCGATCCGCATCCGCAGGCATTGGCGCAACTGCAGGCACGCAAGGGCGCGTTTGAGACCTATCTTCCTTATGCCGTCGGCGATGGCGGCAGCCATACGCTGAACATCTGCCGCGGCATCGGCTTTGCCAGCCTGCTGCAGCCTGAACCCAAAACACTCACGCACTTTCCGAATTTTACCGAGCTCGGACGTGTCGTCGACAGGCTCCCGCTCGATACACGGCGGCTCGACGATATCGCCGAGATCGAGCACGTCGATCTCTTGAAGATCGACATTCAGGGTGGCGAACTGTCGGTGTTCAGGAACGGTCACAGCAAACTGGCCAAGGCTGTCGCCATTCAGACCGAAGTCTCCTTCGTGCCGCTCTATGAGAAGCAGCCGGTGTTCGGCGACATCGATCTCGAACTGCGCAGCCTCGGCTTCATTCCGCACATGTTCGCGGCCATCAACAAGAAGATGATTGCGCCGATGATGGGCCCCAACCCTGCTGCTGCCATCAATCAACTCGTCGAGGCCGACGTCGTCTATGTCCGGGATTTCATCCAGGCGGAGGCGATGGATAGCGAGCAGCTCAAGCACCTCGCGCTGATCGCGCATCATTGCTACGGCTCGTTCGATCTGGCGCTGAATTGTGTGCATCATCTGGCCAGCCGCGGTGCCGTCGCGCCCGATGCCAAGAACCGCTATATCGCCCTGCTCCAGGCCAATCGCCCCAAAGTAGCTGGCGGCAGACTTTAAACTTCTCCGGTTCCGACGTAACATGGCGTCCGGCGCAGAGAACGCGCCGATGCGTGCATCATCTTTCCAGCCAGAACCACGGGTCAGACCATGCTTTCACGGCGCCGCCTTTTGCTGACTGCAGGACTGGCGGTCGCCTGCCCCGCAGTCCTGCGCGCCGAACCGCTGAAGATGCGTCTCGCCCATAGTCTGCCGACCACCCATCCCGTCCACCCGGCCATGCAGCACTTTGCCGACCTGGCGCGCGAGCGTTCGCAGGGCGAACTCGACATCGCGCTGTTTGCGGACGGGCAGCTCGGTCAGGAAGTCGATCTGCTGTCGCAGGTACAGGCCGGCAAACTGGATTTCCTGAAAGTCAGCGCCAGCGTGCTCGAACGCTTCCATCCCGCCTACAAGGTTCTCAACCTGCCCTTTACTTTCCGCGATCGCGCGCACTGGCTGAAAGTAACGAGCAACGAGGTTGGCAACGACATTCTGGCCTCGACCACATCGGCCGGCCTCACTGGACTGACCTTTTACGACGCCGGCGCGCGCAGCTTCTATGGGCGGAAGCCGATCTTTCATCCCGACGATCTCAAGGGCATGAAGATTCGCATCCAGCCATCGGAGACCATGGTCAAGCTGATGCAGCTGTTCGGCGCCGAAGGCATCGAGCTGTCATGGAGCAATGTCTATGTCGCGCTGAAGTCGGGATTGGTCGATGGTGCAGAGAACAGCGTGGCTGCGCTGATTGTCGGTAAGCATGCTGAAGTCGCGACGCACTACTCGTTCGACGAACACACCATGATTCCGGACGTGCTGCTGGTAGGCGCCGGCCGGCTCAACAGCATGACGCCGAAACAGCGGGAGATCATCCGCGAAGCCGCCGCCCTGTCCTATCATCACATGAACGAGCTGTGGACCGCATTCGAGGCGCAAACGCGCCTGCAGGTCGAAGCGATGGGCGTGACATTCGTCAAGCCGGACAAGGCACCCTTCATCGCGAAGGCAGCGCCCCTCGCCGACATCTATGCCGGCGAGGAGGCGTCACGAACGTTGCTGCGCAGGATCGCGCAGGCATAGGTCGTTTGATCGGGCTTATTTGACGCCGAGCAGTTCGACGTCGAAGATCAACGTCGCATTTGGCGGGATCACGCCGCCAGCACCACGCGCGCCATAGCCGAGATCCGGCGGAATGATCAGCGTGCGCTTGCCACCGACCTTCATGGTGGCGACGCCTTCGTCCCAGCCCTTGATGACACGCGACATGCCGATCGGGAATTCGAACGGCTCGTTGCGATCGACCGACGAGTCGAATTTCTTGCCCTTGACGCCGTTCTCATAGAGCCAGCCGGTGTAATGCATCACGCAGGTCTGTCCCTTGGCCGGCGTTGCACCGGTGCCAACGGTGGTGTCTTCGATCTTGAGGCCTGAAGCTGTGGTCATGGTTTTTCCTGCGGCTGGCGCCATTTTCTGCGGCGCTTGTTTTTGAGGCGCTTGCGCCATGGCGGAAGAAAGGGAGACGTCGGACACGGCCACGATCACGGCCGCACTGAGCGCGACGGCCGTGGCTCTGACGGCACGCTGGGAGTTTCGCATCATGTCTCCTGGATGGTTGGGTCTGCGAGCGGCGCAGTCATGCCCCGTCATCGCACCGCAACGCAAGTCCTGGCAATGCCGAATCCCGAAGCCGCGATCCATAGAGATCGGTCAATGAGGATGCTTGAATCGGTCCTCAGTCAGGCTTCAAGCTGCGTCGGGCCAGCTGACCCTTGTAATTTTCAAGCAACCGGGTCGCCAACTCTGTCGCCTCATCGCTTGCCTGGATCGAGCGACTGTCGGACATCGGCTCTGCGAGCGAGGCCGGATGTTTGAAGCTGAACGAGCGGATGACGCGATCGATGGCTGCTTGCATGGATAACTCCCGATGGCGACAGGAACTCCGCGTTTCGCGGAAAGTTCCTGATCAGTCAGCCGGAGGGCACCGCAGGTTCAAGGCAGCAGCACGGCCGCTGCAAAGCCGTAACATGGCCATTTTGGCTACAAATGTTGCTAAGCGCCTGCTTCTGCTGCGAATTGCAGCCCTTTGAAAGTCAGTCGCTTGGGGTCGCGAACGCCCGCCAGATACAGGCCGCGAATGAAGTGGGTCACCATGTCGCGATCACAACCGGTCAGAACGACCACAGCATCGACGGCTGTCTTCTGGGCATCCATATCGGTCCTCGCGCCGCACAGGCGGCCTGCTCCGCGCGCTCCAAATCGCCGGATGACCAAAACATGCCCGATTCCGGGATTTGCGGATATACGCGGATCACCCCTGCGCAAGCTCCGCCACAGCCTCGCGCAGGCCTCCTTGCCAGCAAATCATGCGTAAGATTGCCGTAAATCGCAGATAGTTGATGCGTTGCCGCGCTGTCGGCTGTAAACCGCAGCGGAGTTTCGGCCATTGCCTGGATGTTTGCCCGGCTGCCGCACCCGACAATGCCCCACCCCAAACCAAAGAAAGCGACAAGGCCTCGTTCATGTCATTTAAGGAACCCAGCTTCGCAGATCGTCAGAAGGCTGCGATCGAAGCCAGGAAGAACATTCTGAACAAATTCAAGGCAGCACCGGGCCCCGATGATCCTGCCGTGAAGGCGCGCGCCGCCGAGCGCGAAGCCGCTGCCGTCGCACGCGCGGAAGCCAAGGCCATCCGCGACGCCGAGAAGGCCGTCCAGAAGGCCCGCGAAGCCGAGGAAGCCGCCGCTGCTCTAGTCCAGGCTGCGCGCGCGAAGGAAGAAGCCGCGCTTGCCCAGGCCGCGCTGGAAGCCCAGCAGAAAGCTGCCCGCGACGCCCGCTACGCCGCCCGCAAGAAGCGCAAATAAACACGAGATCAGCGTGCCATCATCCGATGGCACGCTGCCTGAATTGATTGTCCGAGGTCAATTCGTTTTGCCGAATTGCGGCTCGTCGGGTTTGACGAAATTGTTGCCGCTCGGGCCGTAGCCGGTGATCTGAATCACGGCGCCCTCTTCCCGTGTGCCGTCCCAATGCACCGCGCCAGCGGGATGCACCATGTAGCCGCCGGTCTTCATCGGGATCGATTTTTCGGGCACAAAGGCTTCGCCCGTGCCGGTGTACCAGGTGCCCGACAGCACCACGACGTGACGATCTTCCGGATGCTTGTGCGGCTTGCTCATGATGCCGGGCGGCCACTTGATCCGCAGCACATAGATGCCCTGCTTTGAGGGATCTCCGTAAAGTGTCGCGACTTCGACGCCAACACCGAACGGGTTCTTCCAGACTTCCTCGCCCTGATTGATGCGCACAAAGCCCATCTCATCGGTGGCGCTCCATGTCGTCACGCTTGGAAACAGCGTTGCAGCGATCAGACAAGTCGCCGCAACGACGACGCGTCGTTCTTTGTTCATCATGGCCTCCCCAGGCATTTTCTTGTGCGCGGAGGCTATGCCGAGTTTTCAGGTCCAGCAACGAGCAGCGCAATATGACAAGCCCGTCGCACGGACGGGCCCGTCACGGCGATGCGGCTGAAGACGTTACTTCTTCATCATTCCGTCTTCCTTCTTCATCATGCCGTCTTTCTTCATACCATCGTCCTTCTTCATACCGTCGTGAGACATGGCATCCTTCTTCATACCGTCGCCTTTCGACATAGTGTCCTTTTTCATGCCGTCATCCTTGCTCATCTTGTCCTGAGCGAACGCGGCAGGTGCCAGTGCGAGGCTGAGCGAGACGAGCGCGGCAGACACGCCGAGCGCAAACCTGGTGGAGACGGTCATGATGTTTTTCCTCTGATCCATTTCTGAAGCGCGACGTCTGTCGCTATGAACCAGACGTACGGAGATCGCGGTTTGTTACATCGCATCAAAAAAGTCTTGATGATGCATCCGACAGCCATTGCGTGCGACGCAACATCACTTGCCCGCCGGTTCGGAATGTATAAACGAAGGGGCGCGGTGACGGAGCAACAGGACGCGGGCGCATTTTGTCCCGCTCGGCACCAGACGAACACTTTCAGGAGTTACGCATGCTGACTCGCCGCCACATCCTTGGATCGGCCCTCGCCGTGCCTGCGATCCTTCGTTGCGGTATCGGTACGGCGCAGGTAGCGACTACACTGAAGATCTCGCACCAGTTTCCCGGCGGCACCATCGACAACGGCGACTTCCGCGACCGTCTGGTCCGCACTTTCGCAGCCGCCATTGCCAAGCAGAGTGGCGGCGACCTTGTTGCCGAGGTTTATCCGGATTCGTCGCTGATCAAGGCGGATGCGCAATTTTCCGCCATGCGCAAAGGGACTCTCGATCTCAGCCTTTATCCTTTGCCCTATGCCGGCAATGAATTGCCAGAAGCGAATATCGGCCTGATGCCCGGTCTGGTCTCGACCTACGATCAGGGCCTGCGCTGGAAGAACCTGCCGATCGGCAAGGCACTGAGCGACATTCTCGCCGACAAGGGCATCATGCTGCTGACCTGGGTCTGGCAGGCCGGCGGTGTGGCTAGCCGCTCGCGCCCACTGGTTGCCCCTGAGGACGCCAAGGGTCTCACGGTCCGCGGCGGTTCGCGCGAGATGAACATGATGCTGCAGACTGCCGGCGCACGCGTGCTCTCAATGCCGTCCAACGAAATTTACGCAGCGATGAAGAGCGGCGCCTGTGATGCCGGCATCACGTCATCGACCAGCCTCATCTCATTCAAGCTGAGCGAAGTCGCCAAGCATCTGACCTCCGGCGCGGGTGCGTCCTACTGGTTCATGCTTGAGCCTCTGATGATGTCCAAGGCTGTGTTCGACAAGTTGCCGAAAGCACACCAGGATATTCTGGTCTCAGTCGGCGCCGAGATGGAAGCCTTCGGCAAGGCGGGCGCGCAGCAGGACGATGTCGAAGTGTCCAGGGTCTATGAGAAGGCCGGCGCCACGGTCAGCGCGCTCGACGCTGCTACCGTCGGCAAGTGGCGCGATATCGCGCGCGATACGGCATGGAAGGACTACGTCGCCAAGACACCACTCACCGCGAACCTCCTCAAGCTCGCGCTGGACGTCCCGGCCTGAAGTATCCTGTCGCCCGCCAGGTGGTTCTCAGCGCGTCTTCGCGTTGAGTGCCGAAGCGACACGGCTGACCGGCGGGCGGCCGATCAGAGCGCTGATGGTGTTGGTCGCAGCGAGCAGCTTGTTCATATCGACGCCCGTGGCGATCCCCATGCCTTCCAGCATGTAGACCACATCTTCCGTGCCGACATTGCCGGTCGCACCAGGCGCATAGGGGCAGCCGCCGAGACCGCCGGCAGCGCTGTCAACAACGCGACAGCCTTCTTCCATCCCGGCATAGAGATTGGCCAGCGCCTGACCATAAGTGTCATGGAAGTGCATCGCGAGCTTCGGCATGGGAACCGAGCCAGCAACGGCGCGCAGCATCTGCCGTGCTTTCGACGGCGTCCCGACACCGATCGTGTCGCCAAGCGAGACTTCGTAGCAGCCGAGATCAAATAGCGTCTTCGAGACATCGACGACCGCCTGCGGCGCGACGTCGCCATCATAGGGACAACCGAGAACGCAGGACACGTAACCGCGCACGCGGATGCCGTCGGCCCTGGCGCGCTCGATCACCGGCTTGAAGCGCTCGATGGATTCGGCGACCGAGCAATTGATGTTGGCACGCGAAAAGCCTTCCGAGGCCGAGGCGAACACCGCGATGACTTTCGCGCCGACCGCCTTCGCGCCCTCGTAGCCCTTCTCGTTCGGCACCAGCACATGGAATTCACCGGGCAAATCGCGCACGCCGAGAAATACCTGATCCGAACCCATCATTTTCGGGATCGCCTTGGGCGACACGAACGAGCCGACCTCAACCGTATGCAGGCCAGCCCCGACCAGCGCCTTCACAAAGGCGATGCGGTCCTCGACCGAGACCGGCGTCTTTTCATTCTGCAAACCGTCGCGCGGGCCGACTTCGACGATACAGAATCTGATTACTCATGCTTGTTTCAATCTCACACGTCTTTCAGAAGATCAGGCGCTCGGCTCGACTTCCGCGAGCTCGACACCTTCTCCAACGATATCGCCGACCTTGCACTTGATGCGCTTGAGCACGCCGGCGAACGGCGCGCGCAGGGTCTGCTCCATCTTCATGACTTCCAAGGTCAGAATGGCAGCGCCCTTCTCAAGGATTGCGCCCTCCTCGGCCAGCAGCGCCACCACGGTGCCCGGCAGCGGCGCAACGATCTTGTCCTCGCCGACCTGCTCTTCATCGTCGCCGCCGAACGGATCGACCCAATGGATGTCGAAACGGCCGTGACGCGTGCGCAGATAGAGTTCGTGGCCCTCGATCACCGAAACGATGTGCGAGCGCGCTCCGTCCAGCGTCAGATCGAAATGCCCGTCATCGGCCGTAGCCGCCTCAAACCCCAGTTCGCGAGTGCCGATCGAAATCGTTGCAGGACCGCTGCCGTAATTCAACGTCACGCGCTGTTCGTCCGAACCATACTTGAATTTGAACACCCGCTGGCGACGCCCGACCGGCATCCAGCCAGCCGTCAGCCAGGGCGAGGTACCGGCGGCCCGTGCTGCCTGCTCTTCGCTCGCGACGATGGCGGCGACAGCCGCGCATAGTTCGAGATCGCCAGGCGCCGCCGAGTCCGGCGTCAACACTTTCAATTCACGCTCGATAAAGCCGGTGTCGATGGTGTTCACACGCACATCCGGATGCGTTACAAGCGCCGACAGGAACGGCGTATTGGTGACAATGCCGCGAATATCGGTTTCTTCCAGCCCGCGGTTGAGCCGGTTGATCGCCGCATCGCGCGTCGGTGCCCAGGCAATCACCTTCGCGAGCATGGCATCGTAATTCGGCGACACCGCGTCACCCTCGCGATAGCCAGCATCGATGCGCAAGCCGTTCGTCTCAGCGGGCGTCCGCCAGGTGCAGATCTTACCAACCGAAGGCATGAAATTCTTGTGCGGATTCTCGGCGTAAACCCGCGCCTCGATGGCGTGGCCGTTGAGCTTGATCTCGCTTTGCGTCAGCGGCAGCTTTTCGCCGAACGCCACGCGGAGTTGCCATTCGACCAGATCAACGCCGGTGATCAGTTCGGTGACCGGATGCTCGACCTGCAGGCGCGTGTTCATCTCGATGAAGAACACGTCCTTGCCGTCAGAGACGAATTCGATAGTGCCGGCGCCGACATAGTTCACCGCGCCTGCGGCCTTGCGTGCAGCCCCGCAAACCGCCTCACGCTGCGCGCCGTTCAACGTCGGCGACGGCGCCTCTTCGATCACCTTCTGATGCCGTCGCTGCAACGTACATTCGCGCTCGAACAGCGAGACCAGATTGCCGTGGCTGTCGCCGACGATCTGCACTTCGATGTGACGGGGATTGTCGACATACTTTTCGATCAGCATTCGGTCGTCGCCGAACGCTGCTTTGGCTTCGCGCTTGGCGCTGACGATGGCCGGAGCCAGTTCAGCCGCCGAACGCACCACGCGCATGCCACGCCCGCCGCCGCCGGCGGAAGCCTTCACCAGAACCGGGAAGCCGATTTTGTCAGCGGCTTTGGCCAGTGTCGCGTCGTCCTGCGCTTCGCCATGGAAGCCAGGCACCAGTGGCACGCCAGCCTTCTCCATCAGCGCCTTGGAGCCTGACTTCGAGCCCATCGCAGTGATCATCTCCGCAGTGGGTCCGACGAAGATCAGGCCGGCATCGGCACAAGCCTGCGCGAACTCGGCGCTCTCGGAGAGAAAGCCGTAGCCGGGATGGATCGCCTCGGCGCCGGTCTTCTTTGCAGCTTCGAGAATGCGCTCGATATTGAGATAGCTGTCGCGCGCACGCGCCGGGCCGATCAACACGGCCTCGTCGGCTTCCGCGACATGCAGCGCATGGGCATCTGCCTCGGAATAGACCGCGACGGTGCGCAAGCCCATGGCGCGCGCCGTGCGGATGACGCGGCAGGCTATCTCCCCGCGATTGGCGATCAGGAGCGTGCGAAAGCGGCGATATAACGCTTTTGAAATTTCGGCTTTGGCCATCATCACATCCTGAACAGGCCGAAGCGCGTCGGCTCGATCGGCGCATTGGCCGACGCTGACAAACCAAGTCCGAGCACCAGGCGCGTATCTGCGGGATCAATCACGCCATCATCCCAGAGGCGCGCCGTCGCGTAATACGGGCTGCCCTGGGTCTCGAACTGGTCGCGTGTCGGCTTGCGAAACGCTTCCTCCTCTTCGGTCGACCAGGTACCGCCCTTGGCTTCGATATTGTCGCGGCGCAGCTGACTCAGCACCATCGCGGCCTGCTCGCCGCCCATCACCGAGATCCGGGCATTGGGCCACATCCACAGAAAGCGCGGGCTGTAGGCGCGGCCGCACATGCCGTAATTGCCGGCGCCGTAGGAACCGCCGACCACCACGGTGAATTTCGGGACGTTGGCCGTGGCGACAGCTGTCACCAGCTTGGCGCCATCGCGCGCAATGCCGCCGGCTTCGTATTTCTTGCCGACCATAAAGCCGGTGATGTTCTGCAAGAACACCAGCGGGATGTTGCGCTGGCAGCAGAGCTCGATGAAATGCGCGCCCTTCAGCGAGCTCTCGCTGAACAGGATGCCGTTGTTAGCGATGATGCCGACCGGGAAGCCCCAGATATGCGCGAAGCCGCAGATTAGAGTCGTGCCGTAGAGCTTCTTGAATTCGTCGAATTCGGAGCCGTCGACGATGCGCGCGATGACGTCGTGTATGTCGAACGGTTTGCGCGCGTCGGCAGGAATGACACCGTAGAGTTCTTCAGCGGCATATAAGGGATCGCGGGGCGCCTGCATGTTCAGTGTGGCCCGCTGTGGTGGCTTCAACGTCGCGACGATTTTTCGCGCGATGCCGATGGCGTGGCCATCGTTCTGTGCGTAGTGATCGGTGACGCCCGATTGCCGCGAATGGACGTCGGCACCGCCGAGCTCTTCCGCGGTCACCACCTCCCCGGTTGCGGCCTTCACCAGCGGCGGACCACCAAGGAAGATCGTGCCCTGATTGCGCACGATGATGCTCTCGTCGGACATCGCCGGCATATAAGCGCCGCCGGCAGTGCACGAGCCCATCACGACAGCAATCTGCGGAATGCCCTGCGCCGACATCTGCGCCTGATTGTAGAAGATGCGGCCGAAATGGCGCTCATCCGGAAAGATGTCGTCCTGCTGCGGCAAGAACGCACCGCCGGAGTCTACCATATAGATGCACGGCAGATTGTTCTGCCGCGCGATGTCCTGCGCGCGCAGATGCTTCTTCACCGTCATCGGATAGTAAGTGCCGCCCTTGATAGTCGCATCATTGGCGACGATCATGCACTCCCTGCCCGACACGCGGCCAACACCAGTGATGACGCTGGCGGAATGGACGTCGCCGCCATAGAGGCCGTTGGCGGCCAGCGGCGAGAGTTCGAGGAAGGCCGTGCCGGGATCGATCAGCAGATCGACACGTTCGCGCGCCAGCATCTTGCCGCGCGCGGTGTGCTTGGCGCGGGACGCTTTGCCGCCACCGCCGGCGACCGCACCGAGCTTGTCCTTGAGCTCGGCGACCTGCGCCTTCATCACATCGACATTGCGTTTGAACTCGGCCGAGGTGGGATCGATCGTGGAGCGAAGCGACATCGGCTTCCGTTTCCTGCAGGGTCTGTTTCTTGTTTGCACGGCGGCCCGGCAACGGACCTGCCATGATGGTGTCATCCCGTCGTGGCGGGACGCAACCCTAACTTTCGGTGCTGGTCAGGGTGAGATTTGGAGCGTTACGGGGGCTGATTTGCCCGCAAACCGGTCGTCAGTGCGACCACGGCTCCGAGCGGCGGAACGCAAAATTGTCGGCATAGGCGATGGTCCGGGGCGCGCGCACCTTGGGCTCGATCACCTGATAGGCAATGCCTTCGCGCTCGCAATAGGCGACCGCCTCTTCCTTACTGTCGAAGTGGATGGACAGCTGCTGCTTCATGTCACTGGACGACGTCCAGCCCATCAGGGGCTCGATCACCCGCGCCTGCTCCGGCTCATAATCGAGCTGCCAGTCCTTGGTCTTGGCGAGGCCTGCCTGCATGGCATTCTTGGGGGCTTTGAAGATACGTGCGGTCATGGAATGCGATAGCCTTTTAAGGATGGGCCTTCGTCTCGGGATTAGCGTCTCGGGATCGGCCTTGGTCAGCTGCGACACTGCGACAAATTGGTGAAAACGGCGGGGCTGGTATATCCAATTGTCACGAATTTGATCCGTGATTCCGTCGTTTGGCGGCTTCGTTATTGTGTATATTCGTTCCGCGGCGTCGTGACAATCGGGGCACGAAGCGGTCTATCTGATCTCGCAATTCGGCATCACGAAGGGCTCCTGAAGCGGCACCCATGGATATTCACGCCATCCTTCCCCCCAAAGGCCGAGACCTTCGGCTGGACCTATTCCGCGGTATCGCCAACTGGGCGATCTACCTCGATCACATCCCCGACAATGTGGTGAACTGGGTCACGACCCGGAACTATGGCTTCTCCGACGCGGCCGATCTGTTCGTCTTCATCTCCGGCTACACGGCGTCCTTCGTCTACGCCAAGATGATGCTGGAGCGCGGCTTCATCGTCGGCGCTACGCGCCTCACCAAGCGGGTCTGGCAGCTCTATGTCGCCCACGTTATCCTGTTCGTGATCTACATCGCCGCCATCGGCTATGTGGCGCAGCGCTATAACGACCCCGACATCATCAACGAGTTCAACGTTGCCGGTCTGGTCGACAATCCGATCCAGACGCTGACGCAAGGTCTGCTGCTTAAGTTCAAGCCGCTCAATCTCGACGTGCTGCCACTCTATATTGTGCTGATGGGTCTGTTCCCGCCGGTGCTGTGGATGATGCTGCGCAAGCCGGATCTGACGATGCTGGCGTCGCTGGCGCTGTATTTCGCGGCACGCCAGTTCGGCTGGAATCTGCCCGCCTATCCCTACGGCGTCTGGTACTTCAACCCGTTCACCTGGCAATTACTGTTTGTGTTCGGCGCCTGGTTCGCGCTCGGCGGCGCGCTCGAGTCACGCTCGGTGATCCGTTCCAAGGTGCTGCTGTATTTCGGTATCGCCTATCTCTTGTTCTCGCTTGTCATGACCATGGCCGGCCGCTTCCCGGACACCGGCCACATGATCATGCCGGACTGGTTGTTCGACGCGTTCAATCCGAACGACAAAACCAACCTCGCGCCCTATCGCGTGCTGCACTTCGTGATCATCGCCTTCTTCGTCACTCGCTTCGTGCCGAAGGAATGGAAAGGCCTGGAGTGGCCGGTGTTCCAACCGCTGATCAAATGCGGCCAGCAGTCGCTCGCCGTATTCTGCGTCGGCGTGTTCCTGTCCTTCGTCGGCCACTTCCAGCTGATGATGTCGTCGGGCTCGCTGCTGGCGCAAATATTCGTCAGCGCCGCCGGCATCGGCATCATGACCTGCGTAGCCTATTACATCTCGTGGTCGAAGAAGCAGGACAAGCCGTTGCCGAAGCCGGCTGCTCCCACAGCGTCAGAACAGCAGGCATCGCCGTCGAAAGCCGCAGAATAGACCCGTTGTCGAACATGATGCGGGACAGGCGAGAAATCGCCGGCAGATGCCTTGCTGCCCCCGGCCTAAGCGTGTATCGACACCGCATCGTCGGGGTATAGCGCAGCCTGGTAGCGCGGCGGTTTTGGGTACCGCAGGTCCTAGGTTCGAATCCTAGTGCCCCGACCATCCCCCATTATATTCAATGACTTAGCGCTTCTTGAACAGCGGATGGACCACTTGGTCCCCCGGCGCGATTCCGTATTTTTTGGCGGTGCCTGCGACCACTTCGAGAACAGCCCGTGCCGGGCCTCCCGATGAAATGATCTTGAGGGATTGTGGCTCGGTATTCTCCGCGATCCGGAGCACCCGGCCATCACCGCCGATGAAGATCATGTCGAGTGAAACGAAGGTGTTCTTCATCCACATGGAGATCTGCTGCTCGGGGGTGAAGTCGAACAGCATACCGCGGCCATCCGCGAGCTCCTTGCGATACATCAGACCGGTCGCCCGCTCCTCGTCGGTCTTGGCGATTTCGACGGAGAACATCCGCACGCCTGACTTGGTGACGATTTCGAGCGGCTGGAATTCCGCGGCTGCGGCTGGCTTGTAAGGGCCGACAAGGGCCAGAGCGGCGATCACCGCCAGCATCGAGAGGCGGCAGCGGGCGGCGAAGCGAAACAGACTCATGAAGGGCAATCCACGCAAAGAGCCCGGTCAGGACGCCAGGCGGCGCGACCCTAGCCTGACGACGCGTGCCAGCGCCAGACAGTCGTGATGCACAGCCGCGTGATAGCCCTCGACGGCAAGGCTGGCAGGAAACCCGCAAGAAACTTGGAAAACCGTGGACGGCTTAGTGCGACGAAAGACCCGGCGTACCGCCTTCGGGCTGGATCTCGGCAGCCATCATGCCCTTCGAGCCGGGCCCGAATCGCACCAGCACATACTGGCCGGGACGCAACTCGGTCATGCCGAAGCGGCGCAGGGTTTCCATGTGAACGAAGATATCCGGCGTGCCTTCACCGCAGCTGAGGAAGCCGAAGCCACGCAGCCGGTTGAACCACTTCACCTGCGCCCGCTCGAGGCCACTGGTAGGCGTCACGCTGACATGGGTGCGCGGCGGCAGCATCTGCGCGGGATGGATGGCAGTCGACTCGTCCATCGAGACAACGCGGAAAGCCTGATAGCCCTTGGACCGCTGGGTGCATTCAACGACCACACGGGCACCTTCATAGGCCGTCTGGTAGCCGTCGCGGCGAAGCACGGTCACATGCAGGAGCACGTCGGCTGCGCCATTGTCAGGAATGATGAAGCCATAACCCTTGGAGGCATCGAACCACTTGATGACACCGTTGATCTCGACGAGATCGACTGCGTTGCCTTCGCCGACACCTGCAAAGGGGTCGAGTGCGTCGCGGCTTGCGTTGCCTGAAAGCTCATTCCCTGGTCGCGGACCACCCGCTCCGGGAATCAGTCCCCCCAACCGCTTGGACTCAAATGCGTCCGACCCCATGGCCCCGGATCCCACTATCATTTGCGCTGTCAGCCCTGTCAGCGCCATCTCACATGCCCCATCGAAGCTAATTCACGATGGCGCGGTGCGAATCTTTCGATTCGAAGATAACACTGTCGCCTGATCAGCAAAGACAAAAAACGAACACAGTGACAGCTATGAACAGCTTGCGCTCAAACGAATCAGATGCGCATCAATTTCCGACGAATGGTCCGAGCGTTTCGCCGATATCATGGCGAATGACAAGGTCAGCGTGATCGTCCTGCTCGGTCGCCTCATTGTTGATGATGACAAGACGTGCACCGGCATGTTTTGCCATCATCGGGAATCCCGCTGCGGGCCACACGACGAGCGACGATCCAATCGCAATGAACAGATCGCAGTGCTGCGATAGCTCAGCTGCGCGACGCATCTCATCTTCAGGCATCGCCTGACCGAATGAGATCGTCGCAGCCTTCACGGGCTCGCCGCATACCGTGCAGTCTGGCGCCTGTCTTTCGGAATCGAATCTGCTCTTCACCCAATCGAGCTCATAGCGCCTCGCGCAACCAATGCAGCGCGCATAGGTCGTATTGCCGTGCAGCTCGATCACAGCGTCAGCCTTGAAGCCGGACGCTTGATGCAGGTTGTCGATGTTCTGGGTAATCACAGCGGGAATCTTGCCGGCCTTGTAGAGTGAGGCGAGCGCACGATGCCCCCGACCAGGCTTGGCCGCGGCGAAGGTCTCTTCCATCGCAAAGCGCCGGCGCCAAGCTTCATCCCGTGCATCCTGACTGGCGACGAACTCGTCGAACGGAATTGGCCGGTTACGGGTCCACAACCCGCCAGGCGAACGAAAGTCGGGAATGCCCGTTTCGGTCGAGATCCCCGCACCGGTGAACGGCACGATGGTTCTGGCCTCGGCGATCATCTCACCAAGACGATCCACGCCAGTGCGAATGTCGGTTGCAATCATTGGAAGGTCCGAGAGGAAGTGATGCGACGACAATGCCGCAGACCGGGATCCGGTGCCATGCCGGGATCAACGCATGTTTCGCTTCGTCGCCACGTTTCCTGGATCTATTTCGCTTTGGCGCGTCCATTCCTGGCGGGCTTGTCGATCAAAAAGTCTTCCCGCTTGCGACCGGCGGCGATCTCCTTCGCGAGCCACCCCGCGACACCGCCGCGCCCGGTCCAGGTCTCTCCCGTCTTGGGATGGCGATACTTCGGTGGAACCTTGATGCCTTTGACGTGGCTGGTTTTACCATCGACGCTTCTGATCTGTGCGAGTTGCGCCTGCAATTCGGCACGGTGGGCCTGCAGTTGCTTGTCGATGTCCTCCCGCAATGCGAGGAGTTCGGGAACCGAAAGAGATTTGATATCAAGGGTCGGCATAAATAAGCTCCGATTAAATACGTCCGCACTCCTTCCCCAAGGCGCGCAAAATATGCGCCAGCGTGCGTCAATTAAATAAAATGTAGGCGGTGTCAAAACACCGCATCTGAAATATCGGGACGAAGCTGAAATGCGCTCCGCCCTCAAGTATTCAAATACCGATCTGCGAAATCTTTATGCAGCCCGCGAAACGTCGGTGGAGAGCTCGCTCTTCGGCAGATCGTCCTTCTTCGGCTTTGCTACCGGCGTTGCCTGAGACTTCTTCACGGACTTGCCGTACTGCGCGAGCTTATCGAGTTCGGCTTCGAGCTCAGCCTGACGTGCAGCAACTTTTTCCGCCAGCTTGTCGGATGCATGATCACGCAGTGCCGCAAGTTCCTCGATGCTCAGTGAGTCCAGATCGATCTTGGCCATGGAAATCTCCGTTTGTTCGGAACTAGCGGTAACATCCATGCGCCGCAAGCGCGGCAGCGCGATCATCCACCGAAGACATCATGATGGATGCAATTCAATTGACGTCGAGCTCTTGCTTCGCAGACAATGCATGCGGGATTGAGGAAACGCGTCATGGCATCCTGGAAAGAAGAGCGTGACCGGCTGGTCGCGCAGACGCTCGCTTTCGTACAGGAAGTCGCCGCGGCGCATCCGGTCGCGGCCCAGCGACTGAACATCTGGCAACCGCCGAGCCACGCACCGTCGTACGCGTCCGATTCAACGGAAACCGTCACCTCGCCTGCCATCACGGACGTCGATCGCTTGACGGCCCCTGCATTGATTGTACATGCGGCGAACGCGGCAATTGAAACCTCGGAGCGTAGTTCGCAGGACGTTCCTGTTGCAGGTCCAACCAACACGGCATCTCCGGTCCGGAAAGATCCGCTCTATTCGGGCCCATCTGAACGGGCCGAGATCCTCAAGCGCGTTGCGTCGTTCAAGGCTCGCCAGGCCCAGATGATCCACGAGCGCGACGTCTACTACGAAGCCATGCAGACGCGTATCCGAACAACGCTGCGGAACGATTCCGGGCGCGACCGGTTGTAAAGCCGGAGCAGCTTCCCCGATGCTCTGTTTTTAGAAAGCCCCGTCCTCCCCCGGCGGGGCTTTCGCCTTGGGGCTTCTACTCGAGAGCCGATCTGTTTGAGGGGGACGACCTGTCGGTCCGGGTTATTTGCCGAGGTGTCGCCGCACGGCGGCAACCGACGAGCCGACCTTTTCGATCGCGGCGTTCAATTCGGTCGGCGAGACGCTCAGCCGATAGGCCCAGTAGTCGCGTTGGGAAGCATCACTGGAATCGATCACCGGCGCCGGCCGGACGCCGCGTTCGGACGCCAGGACGGCGGCGACTGGCACAAGACTGATCATGCTGGCAGGGTAACACGTCGCCCATACAGCCCAAGTGAGCGCTCGCTCCAACGTTAACAGGCGATTGATGCAATCTCGGAAAGCCGCCCAGCCAAAGCAAGCCTTGCCGCGAGCGGTTACTGAACCACCGAGCCCAGCGAGGCCTGGATCTCATTGAGCGGGATGCACAGCTTCTTGCGGCGCAGGCCGCGAATGCCGCCGGTGACCTTCAAGATCTTGCCGGCCGCACATGACCCGTCCTGGACCAGCGCGCTCTCGTAAGGCGCCAGGATGAGCGGTTCAGCTGTCCGAATGGACTGAGCGGCGGAAGGTGTGGCCAACGCCACCAGAGAAATTCCAAAAGTCCCCAAAACCCAAAAACGCATGGTCGTCCCCAACGCAGCAAATACGCACCGGTCCAAGGGTAATCGTTCACGCCCTTCAATTTTTGCAGTCAGCTCTCCCCGAGCCGTTACCGCAATTATTGCCCCGGACCACCGCGAAACACAAAGCAATTTTCGCGCCGATTTCCGGTTTCAGTATAGGGTCAGAGCGTGACCTGCTCGTGACCGCACTCCTTGCAGGTGAAAGACACCCGCGCGACGCCCTTTGGCGCCGAAACCTTGTTCGCCGCGCCGCACTTGCCGCAGGTCGTCATAATCCGTGTGTCGCCCTGCTTCACCACCAGCGCCTTGCGCTCCATAGTCTCGCGGATCAGACGCTCGGCCTCTTCGCGCATTGCCTGCTTGCTCATGCAGCTCTCCTGACAGACGCCGAAGCAAAAGGCCCCGATCGAGCGGCCTTATAGCTGATGACAATGACACTCTCCATCGCGATCAGAATCGCCCCCCTGATCGCACCATTCCCCTGCAGAATTTCCGTGCATTCCAATCGGCCGCAGCGATATCCCGATGGACAGAACTGATGACCTGAACTAGAACAAATAGCGAACATCATTCGCCAATGTTTTATCGCGACGTCACAGGAATCGCCGGGTTGGCGGGGCATACGCGGCTGGAAAACAGGGAGACTGACATGGATTTGCAGGCACGTATCGACCTTTGGAAAAGCATCGATCCGGATCCGGAATTCTGCCGCAAGGCAGAACGAGAAATGCTGCTGTTGAGTTGTCAGGACGAAGACTGGGTCAACGCGCGGATGCGGGATTTCGAACAGGCGCTCGCATTGGAGAGTGTTGAATAACGGAACCCTTTGGCGTCGGCGGCGTTACGTCTGCGCTGGAACATCCAACCTCGCTTCACCGCGGTGATGCGAGGTTTTGTTTTGCCGGTGATTCGGTGCGGGAGATCTCAGCTTGCGTGAGCGTCGCGCGCTGCGACTTATCCACCGGTCGCCTTGCAAAGATCGGATTGATGCCGCATTCGGCATCGATGCTCTCCTTGGGGAGCGAAACGAAGAGAAGAGAATGAACGAAGAAAGAATTTCAGCGGCACGCGCCGACATGGAACGCCGGGTGGCAGAATTTCGCGAGAAGCAGGCGAAGTTTCAGCGCGAACGCGAAGACTATTACGAGACCACGATCGAAAAGGTACGGGCCACCGACTGGAACGAGTTCGTGACACCCCGTCAGGAGCGCCGCGTGCGGCACTAGCTACGATCTGCTCGCAGCAGCATTCAATAAAAAGCCCGCCATTATCTGGCGGGCTTTTTATTGAATGCGAGTCACTGCGCGTGCAGCTCAATAGGCCCGAAGCAATGCTCCGGGCCGTGTTGGGCCCTACCAATAACCATAGCTGCGATAGTAACGCGGGCCATAGGCATAGGGGCCGGGACCATAGTAACCGCCATAATAAGCCGGACGGTAATAGCGCGGTCGATAATAGCCGTAGCCGGGACCGTAGCCATAATAGCGTGGGCCATATCCATATCCGTACGGTCCGTACGCGCCGCCATAGGCCCCCGCGGCCAGTGCACCTGCGGCAATACCAAAGCCGATTGCGGGACCCGGTCCCCAACCTCTACCCCATCCGCGCGCTTCAGCCGGCGCCGTCATGGCGGTCGTGCCGATGGCTGCGACAGTGGCCAGGATCAATGCTGCCTTTTTCATGTGATACCCTTTCTGTTCACCACCGGCCAAATAACGCCAAGCTTTTTTGTTGGTTTCAGGGCCTGTAAGATTTCACCGCTCGGGTTCCAGACCGGAAGTGTGTCATGATGCCCATTCGCTATCGCCGTGCGCAGCTCGCACGCCAGCTTCAGGCCTTTCACGCGGCGCACCCCGAATTCATCAGAGAGCGGCTTCGCGCTTTCGATGAGCACAACGGACGCGACAAGATGATTCCCGTGACGCATCGCAAAATGAAACCGTCACCCTATACGCGTCGCTTCGCTACGCTCCCCCGCGACAAGGCGCCGATTAGCTCCGGATGAAGCCTTAACGCGCCCCACACCGGCTTCACGTTTCATTCACCATGAGGGGCCGGTTATCGGAACGGCTCGCAAAGCCGACGCTTTCCTCTCCATGAATGTACGCGGTGTCGCACGGACACGCGTGCGAGCAGTGGAGTAATGGCGATGATTGAACAGATCGCGAAGATCGACAAAGCGCTCGACGAATTGCTCGTCGGCCTCGGCCAGATGGTGCTGCGCCTGTCGAGTCCGCATGTCACACGCACGCGCGAAGAGCGCAAGGCTCTTGTCCGCTCCGTCAATCAGTTCTCAACCTGCGCGGCCCGCTCCAGCGATCCGCGGGTCCTCAAGCTTGCCGAGGATCTGCAGGACACGCTCAAGCCACGTCTGCGCCTAGTCGCCAGCCGCTGACGGCACGACGTGCCCAAAACGTCCGCGCGGCAACGACGCAGGAACGTTTCTCCCTTTCACCGGTTGGCGAGACACAACCAGAAGGGAGACGGCTTATGCCCATCGAAGCAAGTGAACAAGGCAACCTCATTGGCAGCGACAAGGTCGAAGGCACCGCGGTGTTCGGCGCCGACGACCAGAAGATCGGATCGATCGAACGCGTGATGATCGACAAGAAGAGTGGCCGGGTGTCCTACGCTGTGCTCAGCTTCGGCGGCTTTCTCGGCATCGGCGACGATCACTATCCTCTCCCTTGGCAGTCGCTGAAATATGACACCGCACTCGGCGGCTATCGCACCGGCGTGACACAGCAGCAGCTGGAGAACGCCCCGAAATACGGCAATGACAATAGTTGGAATTGGGCTGACACATCGCGGGCCCGCGCGGTGAACGATTACTACGGCGTTCCCATGGGCATCTGACGCCCGGGATATACCACACAGCGGAACGGCACCCGATCGGGTGCCGTTCTTGTTTGCCCAGTCCGATGTATCGGCTCTAGCGCGCCAGTTCCTTGCGCACGGCCGCAGCCGCATTGCCGACTTTCTCTACTGTTGCCTGCAACTTCTCGCGGGACACGCCGAGCTGGTGGGTCCAGTATTTCACCTCATGCGCCTCGTGCATGTTGATCTTGCTGCGATCCGGTTGACCCTTGTTCTTCAGGTCGTCCATCGTCGTCGGCCTCTTCAATCAACTGGTTGATGTAAGTGGCGAGTTGCTCGCCGGCGTCATTGAATTCTTCGTCCACGCAAGGTGTCCCATATGCCGTTTGGTGAGTGCAAAACATGCACGACTGTGACTTGTTCCGGGCGCCGCTCACCTGCCACACAAGCAATTGTTCAAATGCCGGAGATTCCGCCAACCCGGCTTTAACTGCACTTCCAGAGCTCGGAGAACCCAATCGCACCCGCGGCATTATGGGAGATGATGTCCACAGCCCTTGTCGTTCAAACCGTCGAACTGAGGCCGAACCCGCCGCCTTACGGTCGGCTGTCATTGCGCACGGGGGCATGGGACCAGTTGCAGGCGAAACGGGCCTATGACGACCATCACGAGCCGCCGGAGGCGCCGGTCGAGCTCGACAAGAAGGTCTGAGGTAGCCAGCAGTCCGCGGCGATCCACGCTCTAGTGCGAAACACCCCCACCAATGCCGACGCTCCCGCCGACCCTGATGCAGGTCGACGTCCCCTCAACCTGGACGAAGCCGGCGCCGTATTGCTTACACGGATCTGCTTTTCGTGGTGCCGGCGTCATGCTGTGCTTCGTTGCCACTGGCTTCTTCGACGCCGCAGCAAAGGCCTGCAGCGGGATGACAGCGATCAGCAGTCCAACGATAATTCTCATGGTCTTCCCTCGCCGCTTGTATGCGGTCGTATAGCTCATTGGAACGAATGCCGCAGTGCGGTGTTTCCATGGCATGGGACCGAGAGAAGAAGATAATGGCGTATTGCTGCTCAGCGCGGTCGCGCTTGTCTGCGGAATGATCGCCTTCGTACCGTGGCTCCTCGAGCCGACACCCGCTGTTGCAAGCAAAAACACCCAGCGTGTCGCCCATGAGCGACCTGTGTCGCAAGAGCCGGTGCGCGTGATCATGCCCTTTAGCCCGAACACAACGCCGAGCCAGCGTTGACGCCTTGCTTGGCTAGTTGGCAGCCACAGGCTGGCCGGCGGTACGAGTGAGCTTGTCGGCTTTCAGCAGGACATGGTCCGTTGCCAGCTGCGGCCGGGCGAAGAAGCTCACGGCGACAAAGGCTGCGCAGAACAGAAATCCTACCAGCATCACCCGTCGATGCGTCGGCTTGTCGGCATTGTGAAACGAAGCGGACATGGTCACTCCCTCGATGGGAAATGAATAGCTCACTCTTATTTCCGCGCAATCATACTCTGGTTTTAACCTAACCGATGAAGGTGGCTTGGCTGAGCGGATTTTAACGAAGCCGTTGTGGACTGTTAATTTTCGGCGCTCCCGCGATCAAACTAAACTACAGAACCGCATCGTAAAGCGACCCCGCCCGGTCGTTACTTCCTCGGCGTGTTACTTCTTATCGACGTTGTCCTGCGAGATCGGGGGAGCGCAGGTCTCCTTCGCATACTTCTCAGCGAGTTCGAATATTTCGCGACGGCGCTCCGGCTCGTTAATGGTGAGGTAAGTCACAACCATTTTTAAGGCCTCCTCGTCCGAAGCCCTTCCAAACCGCCACACGAGTAACACTCCCAAGTTGTACAGAAAGGTTTCGGAACCTTTTCCCTGTACGTTGAATTGAATGCCCATCAATATACGTAATATTACGATTAATTGGCCAATAAGTTCCGGGAGCGGTGATGATTGTCGGTCGGCCCATCTCGGAGATATGCAGGGAGCTTGCCATCTCGGCGCAGGCGAGCCATCAGACAGTTCTCGCGCAGATCCTGCGGATGGCTTCGCTCGAAGCCGCCCAGAGCGGCGTGCGTCATCATGAAGGCGATTCCAGTATCCAGGATCGATTGGTTGGCATCTGGGACTGGGACATCGCCAATGACCGCGTCTATGCAGACAGCAAATTCGCCCGCCTGTTCGGCGTCAATGCAGATTTGGCCTCGCGGGGCACGCCATTACAAGACTGGCTGGATGCCATTCATCCGGACGATATCAATGATGTCACCGCCGCCATCAATCGCTCACTGACGACCGGTCAGGTGTTCTCCCGTGAATATCGCGTCGTCTCTCACGGCGACACGCATTGGGTCTATGCGCGCGGCAAGTGCACGCTCGATTCGTCAGGCAAGGCGGTTCGGTTTCCCGGCGCCATCGTCGACATCACGCAGGAGAAGATCGAGGACTATAACCTCAGCATCGCTCCAACCTAATTCTGACCTTTGGGCTGCCCGCTTCACGACAAAATCGCCGGCAAAACGACAAGGGAGCCGACGGCTCGTTGCCTGCGGGAACGTAGCCTTACGCTACCCGTTATACTCGCATGGCAAAGAAATTTTTTAGCGTCGTCGTCGTTCGCTCCGTCGAGGAATCCGTGGAGATTGTTGTCGAGGCCAAGAGCGCCGACGACGCACATGTGGCGGCTATTCAGCATCTTCGGCAAAGCGGTGACGAATATGTGTGGGGAAAGCCGCGCAAGGATTTGACTGTCTGGCAAAAGCGGGAGATCGATACGCCAGCCATTGTCGATGTGAGCGCTTAAAAGCCAGCTAACCTCGCAATCCCGCAGATGTCCCGTCGTTGCCGCTACGATACCTGCCATTTGTCGTATTAAGCTGCTATGGCAAGCACCGCTGCCTTTGCAGTTGCAGGCCTGCGTCGACCATGGAGACAATCCAATGCGCTACCTTCACACCATGCTGCGCGTCCGCAATCTGGATGCGGCCCTGAAATTCTATGCCGATGCGCTCGGGCTCAAGGAAGTCCGCCGGGTCGACAACGACAAGGCGAAATTCACTCTGGTGTTCTTGTGCGCCGCCGAAGACGAGGCGCTGCTGGCCGACACCAAGGGCCGCGGCGCGCCGCTGGTCGAACTCACTTACAACTGGGACGAAGAGAAATATGGCGAGGATCGCTATTTCGGTCATCTCGCTTATGAGGTCGACGACATCTACGCGACCTGCGACCGGTTGATGAAGCTCGGTATCACCATCAATCGTCCGCCGCGCGATGGCCAGATGGCCTTCGTGCGATCGCCCGATCTGCATTCCATCGAGCTTCTGCAGAAAGGCGACGCACTGCCGCCGCAAGAGCCATGGTCGTCAATGCCCAACACCGGACATTGGTAACTCACAAAACGCATCGCTGCAGGTGCCGCGGTGGAACGCCATGAGCAGTGCCGCGTTGTTGATGCGATACTGATTTCATGGAGGCTGAGACAATGGGACGTGGAATTCTGCTCTGGCTGCTGGGTGTACCGATTCCGGTGATCATTCTGCTGTGGCTCTTCTTCGGTCGCTGACGCCTCCCAAGCTGAACCCATGAACAGGCCTCGCTCACGCGGGGCCTGTTTCGTTTGCGGGCTCGCTCCTTTGTGAGAGGTCAGCACGAGACCGGCCTTGCGATGGCGGCGCGTTGCTGGCTAAACCTGCGGCGCTTATTCGCCAGCGAGGTTCATCGTGTCACAGACTCCCACTCCATCCCTGCAGATCTGGGGCCGCGCCAATTCGGTCAATGTGCAAAAGGTTCTGTGGTGCTGCCATGAACTCGACGTCGCCTATGAGCGCATCGATGCCGGCATGCAATTTGGCCGTAACAGCGAGGCCGACTATCTGGCGATGAATCCCAACGGCCGCGTGCCCACCTTGGTGCAAGGCGATTTCGTGCTGTGGGAATCCAATTCCATCATGCGCTATGTCGCCCTGGCCTATGGCGCTACATCGCGCCTCTACCCATCCACGCCAAAGGTGCGCGCCGGGATGGAACGTTGGCTCGACTGGACACTGACGACACTGCAGCCGGCCGAGCGCCCGTTGTTCTGGGGACTGGTGCGGACGCCCGTCGCCGACCGCGACATGGCCGCGCTGCAGAAGGCTGCGGACGCCAATGCGGCACTGTGGGAGATGGTCGACCGGCAACTTTCCCATCAGACCTGGATGGAAGGCGACGATTTCAGCCTCGCCGATATCGCCATCGGTTGCTACGCACGGCGCTGGTTCGGTGTCGTGGGTGTCACGCGCCCTGCACTTCCGCATCTGCAACGCTGGTATCAGGTGATCTCGGCACGGCCGGGCTTCCAGACCTATGTCGCGCCGCCCCTCTCCTGAACGCAGGCGTTCGTTCGAACGTTAGTTCAGCGAACGTTCAAGCAGCAGGATGCCCATGATCACCACCAGCGTGATCGCGGCCACGACCAGGCGCATGGTCCAGTTCATGCCGCGGCCGATCCACCACAGCAGCGCGCAGCCCATCAATACGGGAATGACGATATCGGGGCGCACGATCGTGGGGCCCTACGCGATGAAGCGAACGCCCAGCGTCTTGCCGCGGCGCCAGACCACTTCACACATACGCCCGGTGCGTGCGTCGCGCGAGAAGGCCAGCTTCATCTTGTTGGGGACCGACGTGGGATCGTCGACGACGACCTTCGCGCCGGAGGTCGAGAGATCCAGCACATTGCATTGCCGGGCCGCGAATCCACCGTCCAGCGTGATCCATGCGGCCTGGTGTACGGACCGGCGTGTGTCGCGTTTTTTCGTCACTGCCATCGCATCACTCCACGCCCCCGGGAGAGAGCCTTAAGCCTGCATGCTTTAAGAACCGTTGAGAGGTGCAGAAGAGTTCGAAATGTCCTGTGCACAAGGTCCGTGCGCCGCGCATGGGGATCATCCACCTGATCCCTCACCGCCCACTTGCCGACCCGAACAAACGTCACTATACGTTCGGCCGCTGGCACCAAACTGATTTGCTTTCGGTCGGTGCCGCCCGCGATAGATCAGCCCTAAAGCTTTGATGTTGCGGCGATTTTAGAAATAGCCGTGCAGAACCGCGGTATCCTTGGCCTGATTTCGGGCCGCTGGATCGGCCGGGGTTTTTTGCTCCCTTCGTCTATCGGTTAGGACGCCACCCTTTCACGGTGGAGAGAGCGGTTCGATTCCGCTAGGGAGCGCCAAAGCCGCCTTCCCCCAAAAATTCTTCAATGAATTCAAAGGTGTTTTCTGCGGCCGATCTCCGTGTTGGACGTTTTGTTGGACGTTTTTCGGGGTCGCTTTTCCGCCTCCCGTTCACCGCCTTTGCGCCCGGTCTGGGGCCTCATCGACCCCGTGACACAGTCCCCCACGCCGTTGCTGGCCGGCGCAATGCTCCACGGCGCGTTCACAGTCTATCGTGACGGCCTCCCCGCCATCCAATGCGCCGATAAGAGGCGAATGGTTGCACAGCTGCTAACGGCGCTACGTGTCAGAAGGCGCCCTTAAAAAGCCTAGGGATTGCAGCTATTCGATCGTTGGCTGCGAAGCCATATCAACAGAATGTCGTCCGGGCCGCTGCGGGAGGATGGCGATGAGCAGAGCAATTGCAATGAGAATGACGACCGAAGCAATCGGTCGACTTATGGCGAGCCCGCCATGGCTAACCGGCTTGTCGAGAAAATCGCCGACGGTAGCCCCAAGCGGGCGAGTGAGAATGAAGGCAGCCCAGAACAGAAACACGCGCGACACCTTGCTTAGGTAGTACAGCGCAGCAAGTACGACTAGTCCCGCACCAAACAGCACAGCTCCTCCATCGTAGCCAAGTCCGGTGCCGTCAGCGATCCAATCTCCGAGAGCAGTGCCCAAGGTTTGCGAGAAAGTAATTGTGACCCAATAAAAAAGCTCAGCCTTTGGGGAAGTTACCGTGTCGACATTGACCGATCCCAAAGTCATGTACCAGGCACCTAGGGAGCAAAGGACGCAGGCCAGCAAAATAGATGAGCCGCCTACGTAGCCGATGCCCAGTGAGCGATCGAAAAAATCCGCCATCGCCGTACCGACCGTGGTGGAAGCCACGATGGCAATCCAATAGACCCAAGCGTTAAACCTCGTGGTTGATATCTGAGCGATGACCGCCGCGACGAAAAGCGCTAGAAAAATCGCTGTTCCGATTAAATAGCCGCCGTTTTGAGCGTTTTGATCTGCATGCAGCCAGCTCATGGTTACGGCGTCGCCGCCTGTTTCTCCCAGAGTGGTCGCAAGGATCTTGATTACCCAGAAGCCGAGCGTGACCGCAGGTACCTTGCTGAGAACGTCGTCTGCGCTCTGAAACTTCATAGAATGCGCTCCTGGATACTCACCTTTCTGGCCTGTTGTGCAACGCCTCAAACATCAGAATGTGCCGCAAGAATATCTTAGTGCGGGTGATGGGACGACGGCCGCTTTTCCATTCAAGAAGCGAGTTTCCAGTCGTGGGTAACTCCGCGCGCGCCCGCCACATCGCGCTGTTTGGGCCACCAATTTTGCTGGCCACACTAGTTAGCAACTACCGGACTCGGAAAGAGGCCAAGGCGCCTCGCATCGACCAACGCCGGTCGTGAAGCTTCGAGTTAAACCGCCCTTGGTGCGTCCGATACGTTGGCCGCCGTGCGGTGGGCCTTCAAATGGCTGGCGTCGATCATCAGCTGATCCGGCTTGCCGCTCCTCTCTGCGAGGGCCGCAAATCTTGTTGAACACGCAATCGGCTCCAGCCGATAAACCGATTGTAGATCGTCTTCGACGCCGTAAGCCGCAGACGCGTGACGCCAACGCAGACCATTCCTGATGATGAAGATAATCCCGCTGACGATCCGGCGGGTCATCGACGGCGGAAGCTACGACATCGGAAAATATCGTCGGCGCATCTGCGCCTCTCGCGCAGTCATTGAAGCGACCTGAAACGACACCCCACGCGCTTTAGTTTGCCAAATGGGAAACTTTTAGCTATAGTTCTCCACATGGAAAACCATCAATTATCACTTGATGCGGCCTTTCATGCCCTCGCTGACCCAACCAGACGGGCGGTCGTCAGTCGTCTTACGAAGGGCCCTGCACCGGTCAAGGAATTGGCGGAGCCCTTCGCCATGGGGCTGCCGTCCTTCATGAAACACCTTCGAGTGCTTGAGACAGACGGACTGATCCGTTCCAAAAAAGTCGGCCGGGTCCGCACCTGCTGGGTGAATACCGAGAGGCTGGAGGCCGCCGAGTCCTGGCTCTCCGAGCAACGTGCGCTTTGGCAGGGCAGGACGGACCGGCTTGCCGATTATGTTGAAACTCATATGACCGGGAGTATTGAAGATGCCGACTGAACAATCCGAACTGACCATTGCGCGTTTCATCAAGGCGCCGCCAGCCATTGTCTGGAAGGCATGGAGCACGCCCGAGCACCTGGCGAAATGGTGGATACCCGCCCCCATCGAATGCAAGGTAATCAAGCTCGACCTCCGCCCGGGTGGCGGATTTGAGACGCGAATGCGCGAGGGCGGCGGCGAATTTCAACCACATCTCGAGGGCTGTTTTCTGGAAATCGTTCCTGAAGCCCGCCTGGTTTTCACGACGGTCCTGACAGAGGGGTGGCACCCGGCTGAACCCTGGCTGGCGTTGACCGCGATCACAACGTTCGAGCCAGAAGGAAGCGGCACCCGATATTCGGCCCGCGTACTGCACAAAAATGCTGCGGACTCCCGAAAACATGAAGAGATGGGGTTCCGCGATGGCTGGGGGACCACGATCGATCAACTCGCGGCATTTGTCGAGCGATTGGGGTGAACGGGCGACGAGGTCGCGTAAAGCAAGTCAGGCCGCAAAAGTGACCCTTTGGGCCCAAAGCGGTTATCGCCGTTCTGCTCCTTGGGTCCATCAAATAGGCCAGCGAACCGGGCAGCGAGCCTAAACCCAAGGAGTGCCGTAGAGCGGGATCGCTTGGTGTCAGCTCAGTCCCAATTTCTCGTTGGCGTATTGCTAGGGAGCGCCGGTCGCTCTAAAACATTCATCAATAATTTCAATGCTCTTGCATCGGCCAACATTGGTGTTGGACGTTTTGCAAAGACGTTTGTTCTCTTCTTGTTCACGGTCTATCGTGACCGTCATGTCCCCGAAACGTCACCCCACGCCTCTGTCCGGAGGCGATCGCAAGGCTCTGAACAAGGAGCTGACGAAGGCGCGTGGGGTGACGCTGATGCTTGCTCGACAGTCGGACGAGCTACGGGCCAAAGGCGAGTCGCTGATCCGTGAAGCCGACAAACTGGCCTGCGAAAGCTGGAACGAGCGCATGTGGGCGGACGGCGAACCAATCGACCCGTCACCGACCGTCGACCAGGCCCTTAACGGCGGATTTCCGTGGCTCGAAATCGAATGCTCACGATGTCGGATCAAACGCGACGTCAGCCTAGCCGAACTCCCGCATGTCGACACGACATGCATCCACGATCTCGCGAGCCGTCTGCGCTGCGAGCGATGCGCGAAGAGCGGCAAGCGCCCGCTAGCGACATTGCTGCAACTGGCGCATGGGCGACGGCACACCCCGGAGGCGCCATGGTGCCGGACCTGACACGGCGGCGCATCGATGATCGTCTGGAGACCTGGGAAATCTGGTACGGCGACGTGCAGGTCGGTACCATCGCTCAACAAGACTGGGATCCGAACCCAGAGAGGTCCGGCATCTGGAAATGGTCTTGCGGCTTTTACCCGCTCCATCGCGACCAATGTTTTAGGGGCGAAGCAACAACCTTTGAAACGGCCCACGCCGCATTTTCTGCCGCGTGGAGGATGTTCTTGCCACAACGCACGAAGGCGGAGTTCGAAGCGTGCCGCCGGCAGAAACAGTGGACCGCCAACAAATACACGCTATGGGATGCCGGATATCGCAACAAGCTGGGTCGAGGCCCGATCCGGTGCGCATGTGGCGCGATGTTCAACCCGGGGATTCACGAAGAGACCACGGCCCATATCGAGCACATCACCGGACGCCCTCCGGGAACGTAATGGACAGGAACGTTGCATGTGCAATCTTTATTCGATGACGAAGAACCAGGCCGCGATCCGCAACTTATTCAAGGTCGATCGCGACATCACCGGAAACCTGCCGCCGCTACCGGGCATCTTCCCCGACAAGCTGGCGCCGATCGTGCGAAACACTGGCGGCGAACGCCAGTTGGCGATGGTGCGATGGGGAATGCCGTCGGCTCAGAATGCTCTCCTTGAAGCAGCAAAGAAACGTGCGGCAAAGCTGGAGGCCAAGGGCAAGACCGTCGATTTCAGCGAGTTGCTCCGCATGGAGCCCGATGGTGGGGTGACGAACATCCGCAACCTGAGAAGCAAGCACTGGACCCGCTGGACCGGCATAGAGCACCGCTGCATCGTACCGTTCACATCGTTCAGCGAGTTCAACAAGGACTATGGCGGCAACGTCTGGTTCGCACTCGACGAGAGCCGGCCGCTCGCCTGCTTCGCCGGGCTATGGAAAGACGCATGGACGTCAGTGCGCAAGGTCAAGGAAGGCGAGTCCACCAATGACCTGTTTGCCTTCCTGACCACAGACGCCAACGATTTCATGAAGCCCGTTCACAGCAAGGCGATGCCGGTCATCCTCACCAAGCCGGAGGAAGTCGAAACATGGATGCGCGCACCATGGGATGAAGCGAAGGCGCTGCAGGAGCGCCTATTGCCTGACGACGCTCTCAAAATCGTGGCAAAGGGGCCGTCGAAGTACGATGGTAAGCCTACCGACTGAATGCTCCGTGGCCTGGGCAGAGATATGCCGCCTACCACCCGCAGACGTGCTACGCTGATCTATCACCGCTCGACCAAGGACAACTATCGGTGCCGAGAGTCAGGTTGCTCCCGTCTTCTAAGGAGCAGAACGATGCCTGATTATCGCGCATATTTCGTAGGGAATGACGGACACTTTGAAAGCGTCGAAATCGTCCAGGCCGATTCCGATGAACAAGCCTTGAAGTTTGCAGAAAAGATCGTCGATGGTCACGACGTCGAACTATGGCACCTTGGTCGCAAGGTGGCGATGCTCAAGCGCAAACCCCAGTCCCCACGTTGAACAAAGTCTCTTCCGCCGTAAACGGGGATATGTCGGGTACCGGGCAGACGGCTTTGACTCTTCGGCTTTAGCTTGTTTCCTAGAGTGGATCGCCGGTCCACGGCAATAGTTCGAGTATCAGCCATGCCGCGCACTCGAACCCTACCCTGTCCAAATTGCGGAGCCGGCGCTTATTGGATCCGATGCTCCTCCCCCGAAAATAGTTTGGTTACGCATACCTTCGAGTGCGCAAAGTGCAGCTTTATCCATGCAGTTGTTGAGCCAGATCCAGCGGTCCTGGCCGCGGGCTGGCTGAAGGGCGAGCTGCGACCTCTGGAGAAATAGCAGTGATCAGGCGCCTGCTTGCGAAACCATGGCGCACGGAAGACGTCGCCAAGTTGATAGAGCTCGGTGCCAGTGGAGCCTCCGTCTTGCGTGCCGCGGCAGCGCTCGGCCGGCCCATTGCCTCGGTAAAAAGGAAGGCTTACGACCTTGGCATTCAATTGTCTGGCGTGCGCAAGCTGAGGGCGAAACTTCGCGAGCGGGCCGCGATCGAGGCCCCGCAGCGCCGTTAGCGTCAATCATCGGAGCGAGCATGCTCTTTATGAACCGGTACCCGGACCACTTCTTGACCGCCCTCCTGGACAACTGAAACGAAGCGTTGCGGCCCGTTGTGGTTGGGCGACACGTTCACGATGTTGAAAGCGATCCCGTGCGCGTGAGCAATCGCCGCCTCGTCCGTCGCGAAATCAATGCCGCTAACATCTGGAAGCTTCGTCCCGTCCACCAAATTAAAAAAGTACCGCATTACTGAGATCCTTTCTCCCGGCGGACGCCCTTGAATTTCTTGGCGACCGTCGTTTTCCTGGCAGTCTTTTTCTTTGCAGCGGCGGTCTTCGTCGGTGCTGACTTCTTGGCCTTCTTGATCGCCATAAACTCACCGGACGTCTTGTCACGCTTCGTCCAGGTGGAGGCGCCGTCCATCGTTGTCTTGGTCTGGCTGCGCTTTTTGACGGCGCCTTTACGGGCATTGTCCCCCGTCGGTTTGTTGGTGGCCATTCATCTGTCTCCCGAGCACCGCAATACCGCGGCAGAGGAAGGAACGAGAATTCGATCAACAGGTTCCAGCCCGCTCGGAACGAATCACCTGTGGCTAGCTTGAATCGGCCACCAGTTGCGTTGGAGTATCAGTATGCGTCAGTCCCGTTGGACACCTTCCATTGTGCCGAGCATCGGCGATCAGAATGTCTATCTCGTTCTGGACTGCTTTGAGCGATCTGGGTGCGCCTGGCGAGAGGCTGACGCTGGCAAGACCGATCTCGAGACTGTCATCCGTGACCTGATGTCTGGACAGTACAACGACCCTCAGCGTGTCATCGCCTTCAACACCTTCGAGCATTGGGCCGACGATGTCTCGGAAGGCGTCGCTCGATCCGGCGACGCGCCGACGCAGCCCACGAAGATCTCTCATCATCCATCGAGGACTTCGTGGTGCGACACGCCGGCAGAGACCAACAGCACAATTTGAGGTTGGCATGAGTGAAGCCCGCGCAGTTCGTTATCGCCGTCTCGCCATGGTTGAGCAAGATCCCGAGCGCGCCCGCATTCTGCGACAAATCGCAGACGAGGCCGATCGTGGCGTCTTGTGCGTATCGTCGATCCATAAGCCTGTCACAGCACAGTCGCCTTTGGTCTCTCCGGCGAACTGACATGCCTTATCCAAAACCAAAGGCTCCCGAAGGCGGCGTGAAGGCGGCCTTCCCGGGATTCGTCGCGCCTGCTCTCGCGTCTTCGATCGGTAAAGTGCCCTCTGGAGACCGCTGGATACATGAGGTGAAGTTCGACGGTTATCGCGTGCAGCTGCACATCGTGAACGAAGGAATTCACATTTACACGCGCAACGGCCACGACTGGACCGACCGCTTTAAGAAGATCGCAGCCGACGCTTGGCATTTGAAAACCAAGTCAGCGATTATTGACGGCGAAGTGGTCGTTCCGGCCGAAAACGGCACTACGGATTTCTCGGCGCTGCAAAACGCTCTGCGAGCAGGCAAACCTTCAGATCAACTTGTCATGTACGGCTTCGATCTTGTGTATCTGAACGGGTACGACATGCGAAAGGTCCCGCTGGTGACCCGGAAAGCGGAGCTGTCCGCACTTTTAAAGAACTCTCACATTCTGCTTAGTCAGAGTTTCGACGTTGACGGCGCGCACATGCTTAAAACGGCCTGCGAGATGGGCCTTGAGGGCGTGGTTTCAAAACGAAGAGACAGCCGGTACAGCTCTGGACGCACGGACGCATGGGTCAAGATGACATGCCGGAACAGGGAAACCCTGCAGATTGTCGGCTTCGCGCTAAAAGAGAACCGCTTCGACGGGCTCTACGTCGGACGCCGAGAGGGCAACAACCTTATCTATGCCGGAAAAGTCGATCACGGTTTCACGTCTGCCGCCGTGACCGACGTTCGTAAGCGTCTGGCTCCATTGGTGCAAAAGGCGCAAGCCTACAGTCAGAAAATCAAGAAGCCCAACGCTGTCTGGGTGAAACCTTCGCTCCTAGCTGAGGTCGAGTATCGAGCAAAATCCGCTGACGGAAAACTTCGCCATCCAGTATTCAAAGGCGTACGGGAGGATCTGTGATGCGCGACATCGATATCGTCACAAAGGCTATGCAGGACGCTCAGGCAGAGTTGTCCGACTATATCAAGCCTGCCCCTCGCGACCCGCAAGCCGTTCTTCAGCGCATGCTGAGATATTGGATCGCGATGAATGTCGTCGCCGCACAACAGCGACTGCGCGTCAGCTATGGTCAGCTTCGCGTCATCAAGTGAACACGGAGTCATTGTAGACATTTCGTCGCAGATCGATTGCGGCAGCGGCAATTAACCCTGACTATGTCAGTTATCAGAGGCGCCGTTTCAACCGGTGATCACTGCCGCGAGCGCGTAACACGCCGACGCATCGCGCTCCTGACGAACGGTGGAATTTTCGTTCGCGAAAGAAAATATAAAGCGCTGGCATTCGCACACGCAGAGCGCGAAAAGTTCCTGACCAAGAACTACGAAGAAAATCATAGGTAAGACTTGATGAACTCTCAGGAACACGCTTCGCTGCTTCGAACCGACGCTCGCATCATCGCTGAAGACGATACGCACGCAGTAGTGGCGCTACGCATTAATAAAAAGTGGATCGGTCGAAATCTGCCATTTTTGGCTGCGATAGCTGAGCTAAGCGCCGTTCTCCGACAGAAAACCCGAGCCTAAATCTTCATCGACAAGAGCCCGCGACCGGCACAAGGTCGCGGCTTAGGCGATCCTCTAGCCGGGTCTGTGCCCTCTTCCAGAAGTTTGAATTCTTTCGCTGTAGCGAACAACCAACGCTGGGGACAAGACAGACAATATTTAACGCGAATTTTAGTTCCGGGTCTGGCGGTAAAAGTTTTCTTGTGCCGCACATGGCGCGGCGCCTACTCTACTCTGCGACTCCCGTGCCGCTAAACGATGGCAGTTGACGCCCTCTGCCAGCGGGATCGGTTCGCGGAAAGTGAATGATGCCAGCAACAAAAAACGAACACGCCCCCCAACTTTTTGAAAGCGAACACGCCTACCGGCTTCTCGTTCAGGGCGTCACAGACTATGCGATTTATCTGCTCGACCCTAACGGCATTGTATCAAATTGGAATGCTGGCGCCGAGACGATCAAAGGGTATGGCGCAGAAGAGATCGTAGGCCAGCACTTCTCGGTGTTCTATCCCCCGGAGGATCGCGAAGCCGGACTTCCCAACGCCGCACTAGAGGCCGCACGCCGGAATAAGCGGTTCGAAGCGGAAGGCTGGCGGATGCGGAAGGACGGTACGCGGTTTTTCGCGTCCGTGGTTATCGACGCCATCTATGAAAACGATGTGCTTGTCGGCTTTGCCAAGATCACGCGGGACATCACCGAACGGATGCAAGCCCGCTCCGCATTGAGCGAAAGCGAAAATCTTTTTCGCCTGCTGGTGAGCAACGTCACGGACTATGCGTTATACATGCTTGATCCGGAAGGTCATGTCACCAGCTGGAACCTCGGCGGTCAGCGGATCAAAGGCTATCTTCCTGACGAGATTATCGGTCAGCACTTTTCGCGCTTTTATACCCCCGGCGACCGAGACGCGGGAAAACCAGCGCGTGCTCTCAGCATTGCACGTGAAAAGGGCCGTTACGAAGAAGAAGGCTTACGCGTCCGCAAAGACGGCACGTTCTTTTGGGCGAGTGTGGTCATTGATCCTGTGCGCAATGACGCAGGCGAGCTGATCGGGTTTGCCAAGATTACGCGCGACATCACAGAGCGACGTCAAGCAGCACAGCAGCTTGAACGTATGCAAAAGCAGCTGGCGGAAGCGCAGAAGATGGACGCGCTCGGTCAGCTGACCGGCGGCGTGGCTCATGACTTCAACAACCTGCTTATGGCAATCGCTGGTAACGTTCGGCTGATCAAACGGCATGCCATTGTCCCCCGCGTGATCGAGGCAGCAGGAGCGATTGAGGCAAGCGTTCGTCGCGGCGCGGCACTTACTCGTCAGTTGCTGACGTTTGCGCGGCGTCAGCAAGTCGCTCCGACGCTGCTCAATCTTGAAGAGACCGTGCAAGCTGTACGCGAAGTCTTGGCTACCGTTCTGGGTAGCGCGATCAAGCTCGAAATCTCCGTGCCGGCCGGAGTTTGGCCAATCTTCGCGGATCCAACCGAACTCGAAACTGCACTCATCAATCTCAGCATCAACTCTCGTGACGCCATGCCCGACGGGGGCACCTTGACGATTACGGCAGCAAATTACCGAGTCAGGGATGGAGAGGATAAAGGCGAGTACGTGCAGATCAAGGTGGCCGATACCGGCGCAGGTATTCCCGAGGATGTCATAGCGAAGGTGTTCGATCCGTTTTTCACGACCAAACCCGTCGGCAAAGGAACAGGATTGGGACTCTCACAGGTGCATGGCTTTGCCAACCAGGCCGGCGGTCGTGTCGAAATCCAAAGCGAGCTCGGCGCTGGCACGGAAACCACCATTCGGCTTCCGCGTGGCGAAGGCCATGCCGGTGCGCACGAAGCAGAGGTTCTGGCCAAAGGCGCCGGCAATGTCCTTCTTGTTGAAGACAATCCGGATGTTGCCACCGCCAGCGCCCTATTTCTGGAAGAGTTGGGATATCGCGTGAAATGCGTACCGGACGCGGAGTCCGCATTGCGCGAGATCGAGCACGACGGCATCGACCTCGTTTTCAGCGATGTCGTGATGCCTGGAAAAATGGATGGTCTCGGCCTGGCCCGCCATCTTAGGCAGAATTACCCGAACATCCCCGTCGTTCTCGCAACGGGCTACAGTGAAGCAGCGCTGAAACTCGGCTCAGAATTTCCACTATTGCGAAAACCTTACGAGCTTCATGAGCTGAGTAGTGCCTTACGGACGGCCCTTAACGGCGGGGGGAAGGGCGTAATGTTAAATTGAATGAAATTATGAGCACCTGATCTTGGGTCGCCACAGCGCATCGTTTTTGCGATCCTTCCCTTATTCGAAAGGTATTGGCGGAGTCTATTTTTCGAGCCTCTTTACGTCCGGCTCGATTGGCGCAGAATGAGCAGCTCTGTAAGGAGGAAGCGATGAAAGACCTTCTACGGGCGCGGGCCATGGAGAGCATGTGTCGACAACGAGCGTCTTTTTTTCCTGCGGAAAGCTGGAAATTCCTCGCTGAGGCCGAAATGTGGAAGCATCGAGCTCTTGCTTTGATTAGCGAGCATCACGTCGATTGTAATCAGCCGACGCAGCCGGATACTCCAGACATTTCCCGTTTCCAGCAGTCCTGATAATTCATCTTCCACTTTCCTGAATAAACCATCCAGCGCGCGTTCCTAGGGCGTAGACTCATTAGCACGCAACCAAATTCGGATTGAGGCGAGTTTGACGAACGCGAGATAGTTAGCTGCGAGCTTGTCGTATCGAGTCGCAACACGCCGACATTGCTTGATCTTGTTAAAGAACCGTTCGATCAGGTTGCGCGCGCGATACAAAAACGGGCAAAAACAGATCGGGTCTTTGCGATTTCGTTTCGGCGGAATGTTCGCCCAAGCTCCTTGCTGTCGGGCAAGCTCCCTGATCCAGTTCGCGTCGTATCCGCGACAAGAAAGGTCAGCCAGCTTAGGAAGGACCACGCGATGAGTTTGAAATCCAATCTTCTCATGACAGCGATTGTTACTCTCCCGTTAGCATTGGCGCGGACGCCCGAGTTGATGTTGCTCTGGGTCGATTCATGAATCGAACCGGACCCGCTATCGCATTTATCAAGGGTGGCCGATGGCGCGATGTCATCCTGTTTTGGTTGACGAGCCGCATTCGCTGGCGTCCAAGATAGGGGCGTCGAGTTGAGGTGAAGGAAAATGCTCAAGCACACCGCCGCAGCCGCAGCCATCGTAGCTTTCACGCTCTCGCCCGCCCTGGTGCGCTTGCCCGCGCCGGACTTCCGGGCCAGGCCGCTCTTCGCGCAGGAGGCGTTCGCCAAGGACCTCGGTCGCAACGCCAAGCTTGCGGATGCCGCTTCGATCAACGAGGATCTGATCGATGCCGCCCTGGGCGGCAAGGCGGACAAGGTGGCTGAAAAGGTGGCGGCGATTCGCACGGCGCTCCCGATGCTACGTCCGTTGCTCGACGCCCCGACTTTCGACGCGCTCGCCCGCGAACTGACTACCATGGAGCAGGCGATGGCCGGAAAAGACCTGCCGGCGATCGCGCTTGCATCTGTCGAAGCCTATCGCATCATCGAAGGTGCGACCGATCCTGCGCAGCGTCCTGCACCCATCGAGGTCGCGATGCTGGACTATTCGGGGTTCAAGCTGAGTATCCTGGCGGCGCGGCCGACCGCAGAATGGGTGGCCATCGGAGCCACGGCGAAGGACTCGGACAGCAATTGGTCGGCGCTGGCAAAAAAGTCCGCGACTCCGGCATCCGCGATCTGGCTGCAGCGATCCAGGACGGTCTGAAAAGCGCCGTGGCACGCAAGGACATCGAAGGCGTGAAATTCGCAGCGAAGCTTCAGCTGGGCATAGTCGATGTCCTTGAGGGATACTTCAAGCGCGCGAAGAGTCGATGAGCAGAAAACGGCGGAGTTTCTCCGCTACTCGGATTGCTCCGCTTTCGTCCGATTTCCGGTATTGGCACTTTTCTGACATGGGGCCCTGTCCGTCCGGTTGCTCTTTCGGGTCTCGTGACGGGCCGTAGCCTGAATTACCTTTCGCGCTGGCGATCAGCCAATCGCATTCCCCCCAAGTTCGACGCTGGCCGACCCCTTGCATTCTCAAGCAGGCTACTGTTGATAGCCACTTATCTTGGGGAGCAAGCATGGGTTATCGAGTAAGGGCGGTTACGGCTGGCGGGTCTGCCGTCGGGGTTATTGTAAACAGCCCACAGGCTGCACTCGCGAAAGTTCGGCAATACCGTGAAGACGGTTTTAGCGAGGTGACAGTCAGGGATCTGGACGGGAAGATAGTCGAAATCGACCAATTGGACGTCCAGCCGCCACCCGCAAATTCACAGTAGGGCCAATAGCGTTTATCGGTGATGCCCGACCAATCAAGTAACACTGAGCAAATCCCCGCTAGCATCTCCGCACCTCTTCTCAGATCAACTCCTACCAGCACAGTAGCCAAGGCAGAGGCGCCACTCTTACTGGTGAGCAACCTTACTTCCAATCAACCTGGACGAGAGCCTGATCGTGGAAACTTCCAGGAAGCAATGCTGACTGCCACCATTGGGATACCAAAAAGCAGGCTCCGATGGGACGCCTACAGTTTCGCCTTTGTGCGAGCTTTTGTGTGTGACAGGCTACGTCATCGCCGTTCTTCATTGTCTCATACCGGCGACTGAGAGACTTCACACCCCCAAGAAAGAGCGGTGATTTCATGCCCGATCTTTATGAAAGCAAAGAACGAAAGAACGCGCGCCAGAACGCGGCTTTGCAGATCCTGTCGGTGGACGAACTGCGCAAGCTCATTGAGCAAGTGGAAGCCGCAATCGTGCGATATGACCGAGCCGATCTAAAGATCATCACCCCGGACGCACTAACCCCGGCGGCAGTGTTACCAAGCCATTCCCCCTAGATGCAGAATAGCGCCGTTCACTTCACCTTGACGATGAAGAATTCGCCGAACGCCTTCCATAACTGGGTCAGGCCAATGAACAGGCCGAACGCTGTCGCGCCCCCGATCCATAGAAACTTCCCGATAATGCCGGCAGCGTTCATGAAGCTGATCGTCGAATTGAGTTGCTTGATCTTTTCCTTATCGGCGCCCCGCAAGAACTCCTTAGCCTCAGGTGAGAGGTCGGCCCAATCGTCGGCCGCCTCCCACATATTCGCTACACGTTGCGGCGTCAGTCCGACCCAAAAGGCCTCTTGAACGTCAGTGATTTTCTCTGGATCGAACTTCCCGTGAGGCATCTGCCCTGCTCCCCAATCTGACGCAGGGCGTCACTTTTTCTTGGTCACCGCTGCAACGACACTAGCAACAACGCCAGCTTTGGCCGGGACGCCGGTAATGGCGGTCTGCCGCTCGTTCGATCCCGTCCAGACGTGCACACCGAGCACGCCGAACCGAGCGCCCCACCACACAGTCAAGATGCTCGCGGACGCGACGAGCTCATTGATTTTACCGTTGATGATGCACCAGCAGATCAGCGCCGCCCAAAATGGGCACTCCGCTGTCAGCTCGTATGCCATGATCGTCCGCCAATTGCCCCACCAACCGTCGGCACGCGAGGCCGACGCGGACGCTTCGGCTCTGATCGACTCATTGACGGCATCGACCTGCGCTTTGCCGACGTCGGACTCCGCCTTGGCGAGTTCGGTGAGATAGCCATACTGAGCAATGATCTTCTGATCGGCGGCAGACAGCGCTGCCGATACCGCAGCAGGATCGCCGGATGCGACCGCGGTACTCACCGCTTCAGGAGTTGGCTCGACGCCTAGAGCCGCAGCGATGGTGTTTCCGACGAGACCGCCGATCGCACCGCCCATCGGTCCGCCGAGGATGGTGCCGATCGCGGGTGCGCCGGAGCGCGCGAGCGTGCCGGCGATATCTTTCCAATCCATGTCTTTCTCCTAAAACCAGTTGCGAATGACGGCCGCTTTCTTGCGGGCGATGATGACGGTGAGGATGACGACGGCAACGACCGCGACGCCGATGAGCCCATAAGCCATGCCCGACGACATCAGAGGTTTTCCGGCAACCTCGGTGCTGGTCTTGGCGCCCTCGTTGAGGCCCGCAGCACTGCCGGCAGCGCCGGCTGTGGTCCGCGCATTGCGCTCTTTCTTGGTTGCATCCTTCACCACGGATTTGGGCGGCACAGGCGTCGCTGGCCCGCCAGGCAAAGGCTTGACCTTCGCGGCGGCCGTTGCTGCGACGGCCATCCGAGCAATGATCGGATCATTGCCCGCCATGAGATGTTCGCGGTCGGCAAGTCCGTTCGTGCCGCCGTTCCAGATCTTCACCAGCCCCTTGAAGTTACCGACGTCCGCCTTGGCGTTGAGCGCCTTCCATGACCAAAATGCTGCACAGATCTCCGGCTGCAGATCGAGCTGCGAGACGGCCTGCGGGATCGATACTGCAGGGACGCCGGAGCGCTTCTCGCAATTGGCGTAGCCATCGCGACCGGTCCACTGCGGTCCGCCGCGGCCGATAAACGTAGACCCATCGGATGTGCCGAGCCGATTGCCCATGCGACTGCCATAGATGTCGTCGAATGCCTTTTTCTGCCACCCCGATGCGGTACCGTACTTGGCCTGCACCGCTGCGGCATTCTTGAAACGGTTAGGCCACACCTGCGCCATCCGGGCCGCGGTGTAGTTGATGTTTTCCGTGAGGTTCGGAATGGTGAAGCCGCCGCACTCGTGCTCGATATTTGCGACAAAGTACGCGAGGCGCGTGCGGGTCTCCGTAATCCCAGCAGCATCGAGAACGGATTGCTTCGACGCGAAGGCATCAATGACTGCCTGAGGGGCACGGGGAAAAATAGCCCGCCAAGCTTCGCGGGTGACTTGAACCGGCATTTCGATCTCCCATGAGAAAGGGATCGCCGACCGGGACGGTCGGCGATCCGATGTACGAATGTGCGAAGGTCAGTTGGGGATAGCGCTCACTACCGGCTGTCGGTACCGACGTCGCCTTCCGGATGCTTCAGTTCGAGCTTGGTCTTGTAACCATCGCTACGCGTGAGCGTGTGCTCGACACTCTCAATCTTGTATGAGCCATCGACGCCAGGCCGCGCGCCGGCAACGATGCACCCGCCACCCGGCTGCGCCGCGGGATTGCCGACGATCGTTACCGAACCGCCGCCGCGCTCTTTCTCCGACGACTTCGAATTGTCGGTCGCCGAATTCTTGGCCTCATCCTCATCGGCCCGCGTCTGCCGATGCGTATGTGTTGCCGGCGACGACGCCCCCTGCCCCGGGATCTCGATCAGCTTCTCGACCCACTTGGCCTTGTCTTTGTCGTAGAACCGCGCGCGTGCTTGCTGGAAGCGCGGGCGCGCGAAGGCCGGGGAGATATCCCATTCGATCAGATTATCGCCCCACAAGGCCGTCACGCCACCAAGGGCTAGTCCGGAAACGGACATGCCCGCGTTCTTCTCGGTGATGATCCCGGTTTTCCCCCGGATTTTGAAATTGCCGCCAACTTCTCGCGCGATCCGCTGACCGAGATGAATGAAGCTCTCGGTGCCGGCCGACCAGTAAGGCCGCTTGATCGAACCGAGACCGCCCGCGACTTTCATCGACATGCCAGCCTTGCCGGCCGCCTCGCTCATAAAGTCCTCGAGCGACGCATCGTCCTTATGGAATTCGAGCGGCTCTTTCGCCTTGCCCTTCGGATCGAAGCCCTTGGCGCTGATGACCATCGTTCGGCCGCCGCCCCGTGTGCCGGCGGAACGGATGGTGTCAACGGTACCGTCGAACACAAGAGAAACGCCGGTCGTATCGAAACCGAGCAGAATGGTCATCGGATCGCCGATGCCCGGCATGGCGATCTGGGCATTGGCGTCGTCGAGCGTGATCGAGGCCGTGTCGGACGTCGTGCCCTCCTTATCGCTCACGGTCAGGCTTTCCAGCACCTGGTTGAAAGCGTTGCTGACGTCACTGCCGCCGACATTGATCTGAAACAGCGCGCGCACTGGATCAGTCCCAGAGCTTGATCACGGGCACGACTCGCGCTTTAGCGGGCGCCTCGATCGGCAGCATGATGACCGTGCCGTTCGGGATGAACGGGCCAAGAGCCGCAAGGCCCGGATTAAGGGCGAGCGTCTTCTCGGCAAGCCGCGGCGTCTCGCGCCGGTACCGACGCCAAATCAGATTGTCGAGCATGACACTGCCCTCGACCACATAGCGCTCGACGTTGTCGCTCATCGGAAGATATCCATCAGGGCGTTGAAGATGCCGGCCGCATTCGGACTACCGGACCGCTTCAGGTTGGCCTCAAACTCGATCACGCGGCCGACGCCGTTCGGTCCGATATAGGTCGACTTCTCGGTGACCCGCTCGATCACGACCCAGCCCATCGGCACACCGTCGCCGCGCATAAAGAACTGCGCAGATCCGGTACGCCGCATCGCATGCAGGTTCGCCATCTCTCCGAGACCGCCGAAGCGCTCCGGAAACAACCGGCCCCGGATGGTCCATGTCTCCGCGGCTTCGCCGACGAATTCGAGATCCGGCATCCGGCCAAGCACCTCGTGAGAGGCAAATGACGCGCCGGCCTCGTGATCGGTCTCGTGCATGTTGAATGGCGCTACCGTGAACTGGCAGGCCCCGAGCTGGCAGAGCATGGGTTACACCGTTTTGAAGCCGTAATCGGCAAAGGCTGCCTGTTGACGAGCACTAACGCCGTTGAGGGCGGCGCCCTTCTGCCCGCCGCCCGATGGGACCGGGCCAAATTTCGGCGTGATCGTCGGCGATGCCGAGAAGCTGCCCAGCATGGCACCCCACTGCGACATCTTCTGCGCAATCATGCTGGTAACGCCGTCAAGCTCGGCCTCGAAATTCTGTTTGTAAGACGCACCGGTCTTGGCGCCGGCACCGGCCGCCTGCGATGAACCGTCCAAATGCTGGACAGGATTGCTGCCGCTCTTGAACACGTCACCGCCGATTACCGGGACGCCGAGCCGGCCGCGATCTTCATTGAACTGGCGTCGGTAGGCGTCCCGCGCGGACTTCGCCTTAGGGCTGCCGTCCGATCGGATGCCGAGAGCTGCCGCCCCCTCGCCGACCTTGTCCACGGCGTAGCGGCCGACGTCGAAGTTAAGCACGTCCTGAATCTGATTCCAGACGGACTTGAAGCTCTCCCATTTCCGGACCACGCCATCGAGGGCGTCTGCAATGCCGGTGATCGCGTTTGCGACGGACGTGCCCGCTCCGGCGCCCCAGGCCTCCCACTTCGCCGTATCGATCTCGCCGGTCACCAGCTTCCACGCTGCGCCAAGCTTCTCCATGGCCGCCGTAAGCGCCGGGAAACGGTCGCCATCGAGCCCGGCTTTGACAGCATTGAAGAACGCCGTAAAGCCGGCACCGATTCCCTTCATGTTGTTCGCCACGAAGGCCGCCGCAGCGCCGATCGCCACCAGCGCGACACCGATGCCGGTGCCGAGCAGCGCCAGCTTGAATACCCGGAGCGCCGCAGTCGCCAGCGCCAGTGGCCGCGTCATCGCAACGAGCCCCGCCGCGAATGCGCCGATCGCGGCCGGCAGCAAGCGCAGCGGCGCCAGCGCCGTGAGCGCGGCAGCGCCCATGAACGCCATCGCGTAGCGGGCGCCGATCGCAGCGACGCGCAGCGCAATCAGCGAGGCTGCCACCTTGACGGCGCCGCCGACGAGATGTGGATGCGCGTCCGCGAACTTCTCGAAGCCCTTGATCACCGGGGCCAGGCCACCCATCAAGCTATTCATCGCCGGCAGCAGGATGTTGCCGATCGACATGCCCAGCTCCTTAAGCCGGATGCTGAAGGCCGCGGTGCGAGCTGCGTTCGTTACCATCCGGCGCGCAAAGTCGGCATCGACGACGCCCTTGGCACCGAGCGCCTTGTCCCGGATTTTCTTGTACTCGTCGAGGTTCTGCATGAGCGGGCGCAAGAACTTCTGTACCTGCGCATCTTCGAAAAGGTCCCCGAGCTTCGACAGATCCCCTTTGAGCGCCTTGTTTGTCTGACCTGCGATCATCTCGAAGACGTCGCCCCCGGCTTCTTGGGTTTTCTTTAGCTCCTTGCGGATGTCGACCCCGAGCTTGGTGAATTTCTTCGTCGTCTCCGGCGAGATGATTTTCTGCATCAGGTTGGCGGTGTTCGTCGCGGCCTCACTGCCGCTTGCAGCGCCCTTGCGCGCGATCTGCAGCGCCGCCGTCAGCCGGCCGATCGCCGTCACACCTTCCATCTTCAACGCCTGGGCGGACGCCGTGAGCGACGGAAACTCCGACGCCATGTCCTTAATTTCGAAGGCGCCTTCCTTGCCCGACTGCGCCATGACGTCGAGCGCCTTGCCGAAGTCTTCCGCCTTCAGCTTCAGGTTATCGAGCGCCGAGTAGCCCGCCTTGGCCAGATCGTCGACCGACGCCTTGTAAGCGGTTGCCGCCTTGCCGATCGGCTTGATCAGGGTCTCCGCGCGCTCCGGATCGAGACCGAAGCCAACCAGCGTATCGATGCCCTTCGCCACTTCGGCCGACGTCTGGTTGATCAGCGGCGCGAGGGCGCGGATCCGCTCCCCCAGCGTTTTAATCGACCCATCGCTGAGGTCCGCCTTCTGCCCGATATCGAGCAGCGACGACTCGAATTGCGACGCGATCGAGATCGGCGCCGAAAGCGCCTTCTGCAGGCCGTAGCCGGCGGCGACGGCCCCGAGCATCTGGCCTTGCAGACGTGAGGCTGCCGCCGCCTGCGTTGCCGTCACCGACTTGATGCGGCCACTCAGATTCTGCATCGAATTGCCCACGGTCTTGGCTGGACCGGTGACCCTATCGATCAAAGAAACGATGAGCTGGCTAGTGAGCGTTCCCATGGATCAATCCAATGCTGACATCTTGAGGCCCATCGCTTTAGCGATGCGCCTGGCTTCGGCGTGCCATTTGAGAAGCGCGGACCAACGTTCGCGCTTCAAGTGATGAGGGGAGTAATGCAGCATCGCCGCAACGTCCGCGGAGATCACGCGCCAGTGTGACCATCCGCCCCGACGAAAGGGGCGAGCGCATCCGAGATCTTGACCAGATCAGACGTACGGATTTTGCGCACGGCGGCGACCGGCCAATCGAACTCAGCGGCCAACATCTTGACCATGGCGGTCATGTCGCTTTCGTTCGCCGCCTTGGAATTCTCGAATGCCTCGATGGCGCCGACGCACGGCTCGTCGATCTCGACGGACGTGATCTGCTGGTCGCCGATCGTAATCGGCTTCTTGAGAGGGATCGTTGTCATCGATCAGCCCTCAGCTCGCGCCGGGAATGCGGAGGATGTTGCGAATGTCGGCATTCTGCGACACCCCATCCACCCGCCAGTCCGATGTCCAGAAATCGTAGTAGTATTTCTCGACGCCGTTCCAGAAGAGCGCGTAGTGCAGAATTTCTTGGATGGTGTGCGAGTGGCCGACGAGTTCGCCCCGCTGCAGATCATCCCCTTCGAGGCGCAACATGCGCCCCTGAATCACCGCCTTCAGCTCGACCGGCGCATTCCCCTTAATGTCGCGGACCGCGCCGTACATGGTGTAATTCAGGCTGCGGCGAACTCCCAAGCCGAACTGGCTCATGATCTGCGGATCATAGCCCTTGATGCCAAACGTGACCTCAAGAGCGCTGAGGCCAAGCCCGCCGATGGTGATTTCGCCGATGGCACCGCCGCCGAAATGCGTCTGGCTCTTTTCTTCGAGCGTCGGCAATTTGATCGACGACAGGTTAAGGTGCTTGCTGTTGTTCGGGCCGTCGTCGCCGACGAACAGGGTGACGGCCTCTTGAATATGAAGCGACATGGATGTCTCCAGTTTTTGCGATGCGCGATGTGGATGGACCGGCCGCCGTTAGGCGACCAGGGTGTTCGCCTGCACGATGAGCGTGTCGAGCATGTCGTCGAGCGCTTGGCGATAGCGGCGGCTGTCGATCGTGAGCTGACGAAGGACCGGCGGTTCCTCTGCCTGGAAGAACACCCGCAGACGGCCGAGCCGCAGGTTTTCCGGGCTGTTCTTGTCCTTCTCGAAGCCGACGCGATATCCGAGGATATGCTCATCGGACTTCAGGTCGCGCAGCCAGAACTCCATGTCGTTCTCCAGCGCCTGCACCGAATGCGGGGTGATGTTCGACGTGCCGAGCCGCTTGCGCAGGGTCTTCAAGAAGCCGAGGTGGATATAGTCGCGCATGCGGGTGACGTTGTAGAACTGCCAGAGCGGATCGTCGCCGGCATTGTCGGTCGCGATGAAGATGAAGCCGGATTGCGCGATCGCGGTCTCGACACCCATTTCGCCGCGCGCGACGATACCGATATTGGACGCCAGCAACTCTTGGCCATCGGTCGCGCCGTCGGTCAGCGAGAAAGCGTCGTAACGCTTCAGGCCGATGATCCCCTGCACAGGCTCGTTTGCCCAGGAATGCGACGGGACGCCGCCGTGGAGATAGTCGCGCCGAACCGCGATGCCCATCGCGCGGGAAACGATATCTTCCTCGACGGTCTCGGTGCCTGCCGAGACCTTGACGAAGCAATCGACCGGGATGAGCCGATCGCTGTTGAGCGTTTCGCGCCAGTCGATGGCATCCCGCTTCGTGGTGGCCGGACCGCCGACGATGGCATGGGCGAGCATCGCCGAGCACACGGACGGAAGCGCGACGCAGATCGGGTTGGCTTCGGCCACGCCGCCGGTGATCACCACGGTGACATCGAAACCGTCGCCAATAGCGAAGTCCGTCGCCCCGTCTGCGATCGTGAACTTGATGTGGCCGCTGTCATAGAGCGTACCCACGATCGCATCGGCCAGGCGCGCACCCGAGGGATCGACGACGGAGAACACGCCGCCATTCGCCGGCACGGCCGCCGCGACCGTCACCACGAACTCATCGCCAGCCACGAAATCAATGCCGGCGTCCGACAGGGTGAAATTAATGCCGTTCGGGCTGTTGTAGGGCGCGCCGACCAGGGCAACGCCGTCGAATGCGCCATCGGGACGAAGAACCGCGAAGGCTCCGCCGTCCGTGGATTGCGCCTGGCAGATCACCCGCCATGCGCCGGTTGCGGCTGCCGCATTAGCCGAGAGCGCGCCCAGCGTGCCGGTGCCGGTATTGCCAACCAACTTCGGTGCCGACACTGCCGAGCGCGCCCCGCCGATGCAGCGCACACTATATAGGCCGTTTTGCGCTTCGGCGCCATGGTTCGGCCCAGCAAGGGTCATGAGCCCCGTGCCGGTGTTGCCACCCGACTTCGCGGCGCGCGTGACGTTCACGTTCGGGTTGGTTCGGGTGAAGCGGCCGGTGTAGCCTGGCGCGCCAATGACGCGCGGAATGACGCCAAGCACCTCGCCTGCCCGCAGCAGCGCATAGATGCCACTGCCCGCCGCCTGGCTCCCAACGATGTTGGCGATGACCTGGTCGATGTCCTCGTCATCGGCGACACGTACCGCGACGACCCGGGCCGCTTGCTGATAGTCGTCGAGCTGGCCGTTGATGCCGACGACCGCGCGACATAACGCGCCGGTGCCGAGCTTCGTGAGATAGGCCGTGTCGCTCGAATTGAACTCGACCGGGGTATTCAGCGGAAACACCGCCGCGTCGGCGTCGTCCGACGGCAATACGATGCCGAGAACGGACATGTCCGAAGGTACGACCGGACGGGGCTCATCGCTCGTCCGGTTGAAGGTAATGCCGAAAGTCGGATTGGTCATAGGTCTCTCCAACGAGTGTTGCCGCCCTTGCGGGGCGGTTTACGGGTGAACATGAATAGTCAGGGGTACGAGGCCGGCTGGTCTCGCGCGGATCGAATGATCCGCGAGCTAAGTGAACGTTTGCGCCAGCGAGAACAGCCCAATGAGCTCTTCGTCGCTCTTATTGAGCTGCTGTTTCGCGCCGATGATGAACGGGTGCGAGATCTCGAATTCGGTCGTAAATTGCCAGCTGTCACGCACGTCGATCGACTGTGACGCGACCCACGTCTCAATCTCGTCACGCAGGCCAAGTTGGTTCATGGCAAGGCGGATTTGGCGAGCGGTTGCTTTCATCTGCATCGTATTCTCGGTCGGAAGATCGACTTCGAGAATTTGCACAACTGTGCCCTCGACCCGCTCGAAACGATACCCCGTCACAACTGCACCGGGCATAGGCGCAGCGGCCGGCACGACCCGAAACACGCCGATAATCTCAAGCTCATCAGAGGACCATAGATCGGTGATCTGCCACGGATGAACGACGTCACCAGTTACGATGCTGTTGCCGAAGGGGACCTCGGTGAACTTGTCCGCTTCAGTCTCTTGAACGATGAACATCTCGCTTAGCCCCATGAAATGTAAGAAGCGCCATTACCGCCCCATCCAGCCCCTTGCCGGATGTAGCCTTGGTCGGGACTGTCACCGCCGGGAGCGCCGCCTTGGCCGACGATAATGACAAGCCGGGTGCCGGGCGTGAGAAGGCCGCGAGCGACGCCACGATATGCGCGACCACCGGGACCACCGTTGCCACCGTAGTAGCGAAAGCTAGGTGCGTAGTCGGGATACATGACGCTGCTCGCGCCACCGCCAGCGCCGCCACCGGGGACGATGCCGTCGCCGCCCTGGCCGCTACCTGCGCCTCCGTCGCCGTAGACATAGTCGCTGCCGGTGTACTGCATGCCGGACCCGCCGCCGCCAGCCCAGCCAATCACGTTGACCTTGCCGCCGCCGGTTTCCTCGTCATAGATCTGCGAGTAGCCACCACTCCCGCCGGGACCGCCGCTGTAGTAATTTTGAACGGGAACGACGCCGCCGCAACCGCCACCACCGCCGCCAGCGCCGTACACATCGAAGTTGAAGCTGTTGTGATAAGGGATGGGGTAGTAGTAGGTCCCGGGCGTGCCCCATCCTGCGGAGCCGCCTGAGACGGCGACCGTCGTGACGTACCAAACGACAGACGCCTTGCCGACATTGACACCCATCGAAACAGTGCCGCTATAAGCGTTGCTCGACGTTTGACGAAGCTGAAGACATTGCCCCTTCTTGATCGAGCCGACCGTGCTCCAATCTTGAATGACGATGGTCTGCGTTGCATCCAGAACGCGGAACTGGCCGACATTCACCGTGACCGGCACGGGAACGCTAATTCCCGTGATCTGCACAACGGCAGATGACACCAAAACATTCGGCGCCTGGCCGCCTGCCGTCGGGAAGGCGAACGGATTCGGCATCATGTCGATGTCCGCGCCGCCGATTCGCGCCTTCAGGAACGGCAGCATTAAGTGGTGACCTTCCAGCCTGCGGCGAAGATCGTGCTCGCATCCCACGCGGCGACACCGGTTACCACGCACGCGTGGGTGTTAGCGGCCGTCGACACTTCAGGCGCTGCAGCGCTCGGCCACTTGAAGCGAGCGTTCCAGCTCACCGTGCGCCCGCCGGTTGCGTCCTGCACCGGGATAATCTCGACCGGTTGACCGTCCTTCAGGTTTGAGACGTCGATGGTCACGTTGCCGGTCAGCGTGCCATAGAAGCGCGAACCGAGGCTGGCGTCGATGGTGACAGCGCCCGTCATGTTGCCAAGATTGACCCACTTCGCGGCATCCCATGCGGCGTCAACGCCGACGAGATCGGTCCCGGTCTTCGCCCGCAGTTGAGCCATCGTGGCGATGCCCTTCAAAGCCGAGGCACCCAGCGACAGCGCCGTTCGAGCGGCAGCCTTATCCGACAGGTCAGACAGGTTGGCGGCCTTGGCAAGCTTGGTGCCGAGCGCCGTCGTCATCGACGTCGTGAAGGCGTCGACATCATCGGCGAGATCTTCCATCGACTCCACGACGGCATTGATCGCCGCCGTGATCATCGACTTCACACGCGCGACGACCGGCACGCGGTCGGTCGCAGTGCCCGCCGCTGCTTCGGCCGGCGTCGCGAGACGAACGCCGCCGGAACGTGTTTCGGACGCGCCGTCCATGTCGTCGCTGATGCGCTCGATCGCATCGCGGATCCGCCCAGCATCCTCCCGAGCAATGTTGTCGGGATGCGGGAGCGGATAGTCGCGCGTGGTGCTGTCGTTCGGCATTTTCTACTAACCCGTCGTGGACTTGACTGCGACGATGCGGATGCTGCGGACGTTGGAGCGCGCGCTGGGACCGCCGGTGATTTTGACTTTGCCGCGCGTGATGGCGCTGTTGACGTGATCGAGCATGTACTGGCGCTCTTCCCACCCATCGCCCAGCGGCGTCGCCTTTTCGAGTGTCGGTGCCGACCACACCGGGAGACCATCGCCGCCAACTGCCGATTGGATGTTCGCCGTGAAGGTCGACGTCGAGGGCAGATACACGTCGCAGATCAGACGGACCTTCGAGTCGGTCCCGGCATCGAAAGCGCGGCTGACATAGTCGCCTTCCGCCTGGATCGCGCCTGCCACGACCTGTATGTACGGCAACATCTGCGGAGCCAGAACACTCGACCCGGTGAGCCGAAGGCGGACCTTCACCGCGCCGGTGATCGCCGACGGCAGCTGAACGTTGACGGACGGCCCCGTAATGTATTTAGCGCCGTTGGGCGCCTCGAACTCGACCTCGATCGCCGTGTTCTCCGGCCGCTCGGAAACCAAAAGCGGCATCAGATCAGAACAGGCCACCACGTTGACCTCACCAATTTCGACGGTGCGCGTGACCGGAGAATACTTGGCGGTGCGCAGGCGAAAGGTCAGCGAACGGCCGGGCTTCGGAAGCCAGGTCCGCGCATCCGAACCGTCCAGGAACGTGCCCGCCGTGAACGCATTGCTCGTCACCCAACCATTGATCTGGTCAAAGCCGCCGAGATCGGCGATGGCGACCGAATGAGTGCCGTCTTCGGTCAGAATCGTGATCGAGTAGCTGCGGTCCTCCCGCAGGGTGGTGGCGCGCTCGAACCGTGCGAAGGTCCAATCGGCTTCCGTACGCGGCGCGACCGACAGCGGGTCGATGGCCGTAACGGTGTGCATGTCGATCAGAGCCTCCGCCACGACGCGCTCTGTGGGGATGCCGAGTTCGACTTCGCGGATCTGGATACGTACAGGCTTGTTGCGATCGCCGATCTTGGTGAACTTCACGTCCACCCCGAGAACCTGACGCGGTTCCTGCAGGCGGAAGGTCTGTGCAACAGGGTCCGATTCATACCAGAAGGTCGTAATGACGGTGCGCTCGTTCATCACCGTCGTCGTCCAGCCATAGGCCGTGTAGAGCGCGTTAGCCTTAGATCCGCCAAAGCCCTCGAAGGCGACGTGCTTCACACCGACCGGGACACCAGCCGGGATTGCAAACGACGATACGAGCGTACCGTTCGCATCCGCCCGAATTTCACCGGCCGGGGTCACGTCGATGTCGTCGAACTTGACCGACTTCAAAAGCTCATTGAAGCCCCATTTGTTGATCGTGAACGTGACGTTGCGGGTACGAATGGTTTCCTGCGCCACAGTGTTCGACGACGTGACGCGGTCGATCACTTCCTGCTGCGAATTCATCAGCTGGCCGAAGACGTGCGTGCCGAAATACTGCATGACCGTGCGGGACGTGTTGATCGACGTCCAAACGTCCTGCGTGTCGGTCCAGAGATCGACAGATGGGTTCAGCGCGACATCGGTCGCGGGCGGGCCAAAGACCTGATAGGGATTGATCTTGGTCTCGCCCGTGATCTGGCGCTGCTCGAAAACGTTCTCGCCGATATAGGACAGCGTCGTTTCCAGAACGGGCAACGTCGTAACGGTCGGGATAACCGGCAGCCACAACTTGCCGCTGAAGATCGCACCGGTTTGGACGATGCCCTGGTCGCGCATATCGTCGTCGATCAGCGGATCGACGAACACGCCCCGCTTTGCCGCGACTTCCTTCCGATCGACGTCGCGTTGAAGCCGCTCTTCGGAAACGAGGGCATAGAGATCGCCGACCATGCCTTCGAGGCTGCGAAGATCGTTGAACGGCATGCGGACTGTCGCGACCTGGCGCACATTCGGCACAAGCCCCCATAGGTTCTCGACATCGGCCAATTTATGCAGCGTTGGCGGCACAACCACCACCTGCGGCGCATAGAGGGACGAAATGCCCTTCAGGTAAGAGATCGCACCCGTCTGGTCAGCGACCACAGCGTCAAACCGCGGAAGCTTGGTCTTGTACTTGAGGAACGCGGTCGTATCGTTAGCTGCACCCGTGATGTCGAAACGATCACGCTGGATGTTGGTCGGCACTGCGTTGGTCAGGTACTGATAAGTGACCTGATAGGTCGAGCCCGGCGCGACTTCGGCACCGCCCGGCGACCAATCGACGGCAGCACCGGTCAGCTTGTAGCTGGTTGTCGCCGCATAGACTGTGGCGCCCTGCTTCACTTCGCGGATCGAGAGCACAGTGGGGTCCGGCAGCGCATCGGAGACGCCCGTGAAGGCGCCGTGCGTCAGTGTGACCGTCTTCTCTGCGATGATCGTGACTTCGAGGATCTCGGCGATCGGAGCGAAGCGGACCACGATCGTCTGCGTGCCGGAATTGACAGCATGGGGCTCATCGTCGATCAGCAGGACTTCCGGCTCTTCGTCGACGCGAAGGCGATACGAAGCAGGCCGGGTACGCTTGTAGCCGTAGACGTTGATGGTGCCTTCCGAGACCGTGAAGACTTGCTTTGCGTTCTCGAGCCCAAGGGCCTGCACCTTGAAGCCCTCAACGACATAGCCGCCGTGCGCTTCGCGGTCATATCGTGCGAGCAGGTTTGCCCACGCGTCATCCATGCCTGGCTCTACCGGCGTGTCGATAACGCCATCTTTGATGGTGTGGATCGGGAAGAAATCGCCTTCCTCGCCGTCACCCTCGAATCCCCAGCGCCCCTTCATAACGAGGGCCGACGCCCCGGGCTCGCCCTGCGCGCGCGTGCCGGGAGCCTGCCCCTTCAGAGTCGGATCGTCCTCATAGCTTACAGTGTAGGTCCGCAGGCGGATGCCGATGACGACGGTACCGACGGCCGACACAACGAGGTTACGCGCCTCGATGTCATGAACCGCGCCGCGGATGTAGACCTTGGCTGCGGCCAGCCGCGCTTCAACGGTCGCATTGACGATGGGACCGAGCACGATCGCACCGCCGCTGACGAGCGAGCCATCTCGCCAGAAGGCGTCGGCAATCTGCTTCACGCGGTTTGCTTCAATGTCCTGAGCGACGTTCAGTTCATTCGCCGTCAGGAAGCGATCCCAATGATGAGCGAGACGCTGAAACCCCTTCGCACGATCGAACGTATTTTGGTAGGCGGGAAGATTGTTGCGAGCGTCAGTCATTAGATCACCAAAACGTAAGAGTAACCTTCACGCTTGCTCGGCGAGCGCGTGACACCGGAGAAGCGATCAAGCAAGAGCAGATAACCGGGTTCGGCGACCTCATCAGGCGTCAGGTACAATTGCCCCTCCGGAACTCCGGCAGCGCGGACGCTGTCGACGAAGATGCCGACTTCACGGATCGTTTCGTCTTCCGCTTCGAGGAAGTCGAATTGCACGGCGACATAGAGATGTCGCGTCGCATAGTTGACGACCGACCATCGCTGGCCGCCTGGCGTGTAGATATTTCCATTCGGGTCGGGGATGACAAAATCGACGCTCGATGCGATGCGGCGGCCGACCTCATCCACCAAAGCAGTGTCGCCCGAGTCCAGCGCCGTCGTTCCGTACACGGCCTGAGTCTGCACGGTCGCGCCGGGAGCAACGCCGCCGCCGTTCACCCGCGTCACGACGCCCGTATTGGAGTCGAAGACGTAGTCGGTCTGGGCCTCGTACACCTGAGAGCTGTTGGGATCGCTGACGGTCAATGACGCGACGGGCGCGTGATCGACTGAGAACCGCTCCGGCGAACCTGAAAACGTCTTGCTCTTCACGTCGGTCTGACCCCACCACGAAGCGCCCCGCCCCCAAGCGAAGTACATCGTGCGAGCCTTGAGCGCCGATGCCAGACCGGCGCGACCGCTAGTTACTAGAAGCGCCATTATAGCCCCCGTAAATGGTGAAAGGTTCAAAGTCGGAATAGGTGACGTTCGGCCAGGGCGCGTTCGGCCACGGCATCAGAACATCGTCAGCAAGGTTGATCGTTTCGCCGGAGAGCGACGCCTGGATCGCGACGACGGACGGTTCAAGAGCCTCGCCATCGAGGGCCGAGCGGTCGAGAACGAACCCTTCCTCGAAGCGGGCCGTGCCTGATGTTTGGCCGATGCCGCCGCCGAAGACGTGAACGCCGAAGTCGACTTCCTCGCCATGCATCCCGCCAAACGAAAGCTTCGGCTTGATGCCGTCCAGATAGACGCCGGACCAATCATCGAGCAGAGCGCCGTCCAGGCGCATCATGTCGAGCCGCATGGGGCGGATGTCGTATCCCCCATAGATGCGACCTAGAACCGTCCCGGCGTTCCGCGACAGGTCATCGGCACCGATCAGCCGTACGACGTTGTTCAGTCCGTCAGGCGCCTCAGCCAAGGCGATCTGATACAGCCACCACTTGACGTCGCCGACCCGCTCTTCCTCGATCGGGCCCGAGCCGCCGTAACCGTCGGGCACATCGAGACCAACGAAGCCCAGCCAATCCAGGACAAAGTCTTCAGTCGCCGACGGCGTGCCTCGAACCCGCTGCCAAGGCCGGCCTTCGATCAGTGTGCGCAGAAGATCCCCGACATAGGGCGCGATCCGGTCCAAGCCATAATGAATGACCAACCAAGGAAGCCAGTCGGCCGGGAACTCCGTCGTTCCGATGGTGCCGAGACGCGGGATCTGCGGCGACAGCGGCGCGCGCGTATCCATCACCTCGGCAAGAGACCGCTCCAACGCCGTCGAGTTCGGCGGAAGAACTGCTTCGAGCGTATCCACCATCACCAATCCCGACCCGCTTGGGTGATCAACGTCACCCCGCGTTTCGCGATCTCGTTAGGCGCGATGACCAGGTCGGCGGCCGGCTCGATCAAGTTGACGGACTTTACGCCCAGCGGCGAAAGCTGCGACGTCAGCCACGTGCGCGTGATGTCTCGACCGAGGCGGACATGCGCATCGAACGCCGCGGCAAAGCCGTCACGTGCCGCCTCAAATACCGGGTCGATCGCGTCGGGGTCGAGGGTCAGCTCTGCCCGGACATTGACCAGCTTAGGCACGGCCGGCGACACGGTGACCCGAATGCAGCGCGGCCGAACAGCCCGCGATGTAAGAACCGCGCGAAGGGCCGCCAACAAAGCAGCATCGGGAACACCGTCGCCGACCTTCGAGCGCACAGCGACGTCGACCCAGCCGCCGCCGTCATCGACATTGACTTCCGCGACATCCTTCGACGCCGCCTGCGCGTGCCAAAGATACCAGTCATCCGGCCCGGCGGCGGACGATCCGCGCCGACGCGTGACGACACGCGAGCGCAACTCCGGATCCTTCTCGTCCGTCCGGCGGGTCAGATCGACTTCGGCAGCATGGAGCTCAAGATCACTGCCCTGTGCGAAACTCACAACCCGCACCACGCGAGCGGTATCGTTCAACTCGCCGACGAACAGCATGTCGCCGAAGGCTGCGACTTCGAGCAAAGCCTTGGCCGGATCACTTTCAAGCACGAGCGTATCGAACGCCGGCAGGTCCGGATCTGCAGCCCGCTTCGCCTCCCACAACGCCTTGAACTGCGCGGTGCGGGAAGCGAGCGACGCCTCATAATCCAGCTCCCGCACCACGACGGGAAGCGGCAACCGGTATAGCGCAAGCTCCAGCGGGGAAGCCGTCGTCATGAAATTGCTCCAGATCCGCTAAACACCCGGAGCCCGGATGCATTGCCTCCCACCCGGATGGATCGGATGTCCTGCTCCGGCGTGAAGTCGCCGAGGTGACCGCGCGGCATGTAAACACCCTCGATTTCGAAACCGATCGCTCCCTTGATCATCTGATCCGACGATGCTTGCGGAACGATACGGATGACGCGATAGCGCGGCTCCCACGTGTCGATGGCGATGCAGATCGCCGTCCAGAACCGCAGGATCGTCGAGGGCGTCATGTTCTCGCCGAGGATCTTCGGCACGAACGAACCGAACCAGCGCCGCATGACGCGCTGTCCGAAATGCGTCGTGAAAATCACGTCCAACGACTGCAGCACGTGAGCCCAGCCCGTGAGCAATTTGCCGGTGCGCCGATCCATGCCGGCGCCGGGAAATGGTCCAATTTGTGCCATGGTCAATCCGTCACGAAACGAGGTCGCTCTCGGCTTCGAGATCGCCGTTGTCGATGAGCACGCGTGGCGACTTCTGGTCGCCCTCGACTACTGTCTTCTTGGTTTCGCTGTCCTCGGACTTGAGGCCTAGCTTCGAGATGCCGACGTCCTTCACCTCTGGCGAGGTGTTAGTGATGTTCTCTTTGGTCCAGACCGTCTTGGACCCATCCACATTCACCGTGATCTTTCCCGGCTCGAATGTGATCGACGACTTATCGACGGTGAAGCTCAAGTGATCCTTCTTGCGAACGATCTTGAACTTGTCGCCGTAGGTGTCGACGTGCTCGTCTTCCTTGTCTGACGGCGACTTATTGTCATCCGACCAGGTGAACGGCAGAAGCATCGCTTGCCGCACTTCACCATTCGGCGCGAACATCGTCATCTGCTGACCCTTGGTCGGCGGCCGGTGCGATTTATATTCGCCCGCAGCCTGGCCGTAGGGTATCCAAGCCGACTTCAAAGGCTGGCCGTCCTTCTCGCCGATCTCAATGCGCGCGAGATGCCTCTTTGTGTCGACGTCGGTGACCTTGCCGTGGCGCACCATGTTGTCCATGCGGCGCTCGTATTCGGCGACGCGCATAACCAGCTCGGTTTGACCGTCGAGCAATTCGCTCAGAATGCGTTCGATATCAGCCATTGGCGACCTCTTGAACGGGGACAGGCTCGCCATTCCCGATCGTCAGGGTTGCCCCGTCCGCGTCCACGGTCAGTTCGTCGCCCACATCGTCGCCAGCAGAAATTGTGACCGACAACGTCCCCTCGCCTGTTTCCTCTTCGGCGCCCTCGAACGGAGCCACGCCGAGTGCGCGAATGCCGGCATCGATCAAGCCAAGCTCAGCCTGCCACGAGCGCCATGCCGGCATCTGCGCGCCGATGGCCAACCGCCGCAGCATGATCGCCAAATTCTTCGTTCGATCATCCGCGTCGAGCGCAGCAAGACAGTCCAACCAGAATTTCGGCAGGGCCGCGCCGGGGACCGGGTCCGAGACGAGCTCGATGCGCAACTCAACCCGCTTCGCAGCGAAGCGAACACCTTTTTCGACCGCGGCGCCGCGCTCCACGGAAATGGACCGCGTTTTAACCCGACAGTCCCGCCACAAACTCGCCCACACAGATGCGCCCGACTGCAACGTGACGATGGCCTGGCGCCGAATAACGTCAATGGTCATCTCCATGCCCTCATCCGTTTCGGGAATGAAGGTCTCGACGTTCTGGCCATCCGTGGTCAGCGCCTTTCCGACGCATCCGATTTCCAGCGCCAGGGTGACTGCAGCCTGCGCACCAAACAGATCATTACCCTCGATCTGCGCATCCTCGGCACGGGCCGAGTCGGTGAACACCGCGATCATCGGGACCGGCTGAGGCTTTTCCTGCAGCTCATTCAATGGAACGAGCAGCGAAGATCTCACTTCCGAGCCGGCAAGCGTCTGATCGGTCAGCGCGAGCACGGTCAGATTTCGAAAAACCAATTCGGCGAGGCTCATCGCGCCGGCACCAACAAGAACGCGAAGCGCGACGGCCCATCGTTGACCACGGCCATGATTTCGAACGCCTCGATCGGCGTCAGATCGTCATCAAGACGCTGCAGCTGATCTCCTCTTTGCGGGGCGCTATCGAGAAAATATCGGCGCTCGATCGACGCGCTCTTTTCTTGGTTCACGGTCTGCGCCGCGAATTCGCTGTTTCGCTTATCGCCAGCGAGAAACTCGAACCCGGCCCGCCCTTCGACAATTCCGCCGACACAGTCGACGGACTGACGACCATCCGGCAGGCCGACGGGCTTCCCGAAATTATCCACCTTCGGCTTTGGGACGAAGCGCAGCGGCTTGCCATGACGGGCATCCAGCACTTTTGACCCCCTCGCCACGGCACGCTCGAATGCAGATTGCATCTCAGTCTCTCTCTTTTCAGTCCCTACCCTGTGACGCAAAAAGCCCGGCGCGCGGCGCCGGGCTTCAAGGCAGGCAGTAAGTCAGTCGTGCTACTGCTGCTTGGCGCGCAACAGCATCTCAGGGCGCGTACAGGCGAACAGCGGGTAGCTGTAGAGCTCGATGCGGTCCCACTCGTCGCGACCGGACTTGTCCTCGAGGACGAGACCGACATAGGGCCTGCCGCGCTGGTTGACGTACGGCTTGAACTCACTGGCCGGTGCCCAGCCAACCTTGAACGCGCCGCGTGCGCCGATCGGGAAGAACCGTGCCTTCTGGCTGCCGATGGCGATCGTGGTTCCGTCGTCGGTGCCCTGATAATTGATGAAAGTGATGCCCTCGATCTCGATCGAGGAGAACCCTTCAATATTTTCCAAGACCGGCGCTCGCTCGGTGCCGAGCTTGGTTTCCTTGATCTGCGGATGATTCACGAGCGAGTCGAAAAACTCGTCGCCGACCAGCGCACCAACGCGCGTGCTGGGGGTCCAGACGCCCTTGGCTTTCTTCTGCATCGTGCGCTTCACGTCACGGCACTTCTTGCGAACATCGGTGCCGGCGTTATCGAGCTGAAAATTGATCTCCGCCGGCTCCGAAATACCCCACTCCTCGAACCAGTCGTAGAGCACCGTGGTGCCGTCCGCGTCGAGAACCTTTCCTTGGATGGCGCCGAAGCGCTGGAATTCCCAAGTCAGTTCCAGATCATCGACGATCTGGGCGGTCCGGTCGGTCACTTCCTGCGCGATGTCCTTCGTCTGCTGATCGAACGGCAGCGCGAGCACGCCCGCCATCTCGATCGCATAGATGGTCGAGCCCTTGGCCAGGCGCACAGCGTCGAACTTGCGGACCTTGGAGCCCTTCGGCACCAACTCCTCCGGCGGCGCGCCCATCTCCGAAGTCGGGATCAGGGACAGCGCGCCATCCTTGCTTGCGATCGCGATGGTGCGCGAGCGCGAATAGATCGGATCGAACAGGTTCAGAGAACCGAGAAGCTGCGGCTTGTGATCGACCTTCTCCACGACTTCCTCGTGGAATTCGATCACGCCCCAGCTATTTTGATTAAAGACGTCAGTTACGAGTGCCATTGCTGCGGCTCCCCCTTAGCGGCCAATGATGCCGCGCGCGGCCAAAGAGGCGAGCGCGGCGGTTTTCTGGTCATCCGTGATGCCATCGGGCCAGGACAGAACGTCGATCTGGACCGAGGTATCGCGAACGGTGACGGTGCGACGGACGTCGCGCGTGGTCGCATCGCAGCCCTCGTAAAGGACGGCGCAGGCGATCTCGCTGCCATTGGTCCCGTCCGGATCGAACGGGACATATTTGCCGACGCTGACAGGGTCGGCGATCGTCACCGGCAGCGTAAAAGCTGCCGGCGAGGCGAAGTCCGTGGCGCCATCGGCGATGGTGAACTTGACCTCGCCGTCATAGGCGACGCCGACCGACGCGAAGCCGTCGATCGCGCCATCCGGGCGCACAACCTCGAAGTCACCGGCGTTGGCGCCCTCGTCGATCAGCTGGATGCGGTAGGTGCCTTCCTGCACACCAGCGCCATAAGGCGTGCCGGCTTTCGTCAGCACACCGTTGCCGGTACCGGTGAACGCAGGCGCGCCGACGGTGACGGCGCCTTGGTTGGCCAGCAAGAACCCCAGGACGGCGCCGGCCGTCAGGAGACCGGAGCCGGCTGCGATCATGATCTGCTCGCGGCAGCGGTTGGGGTTATCCTCGGAGACGATGTAATGCGCCGTGCGCGCAAGACCTTCGGTAAGAACATCCATGTTGCGTGATCCTTATCGACGCTTGTTGCTGGCTGCGACGGCGGACGCCAGCGCAGTGGTGGTCTTGGTCTTGTCGCCGCCGCTCTGCGGCTGCGCGAGACTGGCGGCGGACGTGCGGTCCGCCACATACTTTTCAGCGCCGCTGGCGGGCTTGCCGGGTGCTGCAGCGGCGACGTTCGCGGTCACGAACGACGCGACGTCAGCGCCGGACATGGCCGGCGACTTGACGGCAAGATCGAGCGCAGCGGCCATGCGGCCGGCATCGCCCTTGACGCCTTCTGCACCGAGTGCAGCAGAGAGACGCTCGGTCGCAGCCTTCGCGCCTTCGGCCATCGCCTCGTTGCGCGCAGACGCGATGGCCGCATCGTGATCCGCCTGAGTGACGGTGCCGGCCTTGGTTGCGCCGCCGGCGGGCGGGTTGTCTTTCGACATTGTGCTTTCCTTCGTGGTTGGCAGGTGCGCCGCGGCGCCGGTTTCGTCCTCGTCGAGGACAGGTTCGGCCGCACCCACAACAGCGTTGTGGATGGCAGCCAATAGGCTGGTGTTCGCCATGATCAGGCTCTCCGGTTGACTTCCTTGATGAACGCGGCGAACGCCTCGTGTCCGTCGCCGATCGCATCGATGATGCCGAGCTCAAGCGCTTCCTCTGCGCCAAAACAGGCGGCCTCGGTCTTGAGCGCCTGCGCTTTCGTGAGCCGCTTGCCGCGGCCCTGCGCGACGGCGCCCGCAAAGCGATCACGGATGACATCCATGCGCGCCTGGGCTTTCTGGCGGACTTCGTCCGGCAATGCCTCATAGGGATTGCCATCGGTCTTGTGGGCACCCGACTTGATCAAGGTGACCTTGATGCCGTCTTGTTCGAGGTTGCCGCTGAAGTCAGCATGCATCGTGAGCGCGCCGATATTCGCTCCGCCGCCGAATTCGGGCATCACGATCTGGCGCGCCTGGCTGCCCAACAGATACGCGGCGGAATATGCGAAGTCCGTCAGGATCGAGATCGTCGGCTTCGCCTTCGAAAGCGCCCGCATCGCCGCGGCTGTCTCGAACACACCGTTGACCATGCCGCCGAACGAGTCGATCTCGAAAACGACAGCCTTGACCTCAGCACTGCGATGCGCTCGCGCGATCTGGGTCATCAGACCCTGATACGATGTCTCGCCAGACTCGCTGCCGAGCCAGGCGCCCTTCTGCACAAGCGTGCCCTCGATCGGAATGATCGCGACACCCTCGATCATGTCAAAAGGCGCGACGTTCGCGCGGTCGTAAGAACGCCCCATGCGATCGCCGATCACGCCGGCAGACGGCCGGCCATGTGCAAACGCGACATGATCGGTCGTGCCTTCACCGTTCACGATCGTGACGGCATGCCCGACCAGGCGCGGCCCCAGCATGCGAGCAACCGTTTCGGCTTTGCTGGGGTGATAAAGCAGCGGCGTATCGAACAGCATACCGCAAAGGCGTTCGTGAGCGAGCGACATCAATCGTCCCCTTCAGCGTACGAAGCGCATACGTTTGGCGAACCGGGACCGGATGCCACTCTTGCGCTCGCACATGCGTTCATACTTCGAGATAAGCTCGGACAGGCCTGTAAGGCTGCCACGATCCCAACGGATTTCATTGTCGCGACCGAAGCGCGTCATGACTACGCCGCCGCCGGTCGCTAACTTCAATTCCGCGGCGCGCAGTGCCGATACAACCGCGCAAGGATCATCCATGTCCACTTGTGCACCATCGATCTCGACCATCGCTACCATCACGCGTCCTCACGCTGGCGCTGAGACTGCGATGCTGCCGGCTCATCCGCGCTGTCATCGGCCTTCGAGTTCGGGTTGCGTTCAAACGGCGACGGCAAGCCGGCGTCCGTATAGCGCTTGTGCTCGCGCAAGCGTTGCTCAAACACTTCGTCGGGATCCTTGCCCAATTCCGCGCACTCATCCGCAAGCGTCGTCGTGCCATTGTATAGCCGCTCGCTCGCGCCTTTCGCGCTCTTGAGATCGTCGGCGCTCGGCTTCGCCGGTCCTTGCCACAGAGCCCACGCGACGCGATCGCGATGCGCGAGAAAGAGGGCGTAGCCTCCCTTGAAGGCGATGCGCTCTTCACCGATCTCTTCGTCGAGCCAGCTCTCATAGAGCGGCTGCACCGTCGGCGCCGCAATACGGTCGCGACGACGCATGACGACGGGCCAGATCGAGGAATTTTCCATCCGCGTCGATGAATACGTGGCGTTCTCATGATTCATCGTCAAACCGCCGAACGTGATGCCGATCGCCCGCGCCATATCGCGCGCCAGCTCACGGTTGACGGGCAGGAATTGTGGACCCGGCGTCTGCGTCGTCAGCAGCTTCAGCTCTTCGTCGGGCGCAAGGTGCGACACCTGCGGCGCGTCGCTGATAGCGATCTCACTCTCGGCCGCCTTATCGAGCCGCGACATGAAGTAGTCACGGAATTCGTCCGAATAAGTCGGCTTGCCGTTTCCTCCAACGTCGTCGCCCATAGCCTCGATTGCCTCGAAAGCTTCCTTCGAGGGAGTTTTGCTCGTGAGCACCGCTGCAAACACGGTCTGCAGGATCGCAGTCTGGATCGTGGTATCGACCAAAATCTCACGCTGGATGTGCTGTCGGAACGCCGATGCCATTCGGCTGATACCGCGCACGTCGCCAGCGTCCAGCGGATCGAATGCATGCGCGACGAGCTGGCGGCCCTCGGCGTCATAGCCGCGATATTCCCGCTTGGTGACGATGCCGGCGTTCCGCTCTTCAATGCGATACGCGATAGGCCGCCCGTTCGGGTCATGAACGACGCCCTGATAGAGGCCCTCGATCTCGTTGGTGTCCTGCACCAATCGGCTGGGAGTGACCATGCACATTTTGGTGCCGGTCGTGATGCCGTAGCGCTTTCGCTCGCTCGGCGCCATGAAGCTAACGACACCAAGCGACTCGCCGTAGACCATGTCCCAGCGCAGCGCGATGTCGATCATCTGGGGAACAGTGAACTTGCCGCGCTGATCGCATTCGCGCGGCGACCAGGCATATCGCTTCCAGCGCTGCTTGATCGTCCGCACGAGGCTGGATGCTTCCTCCGGGCTATAACCAAGATCGCTTAGATCGGGTTGCGGATTCAGTACCAGCTCGACGCCGACCGTATCCGCGATCACCTGGTCGGCCGCGCCGCGCAGCATGCCGGAATTCTGGATCAATTCCATTGCAAGCCCAGCTGCTCGCTTCCACGCAACACGGACTTCGTCGCGATGCTCACGCGTCGCCGACGACCGCATTGTCAGCACCCTGGACTTGTTGTCGCGCAGGTAGCCTGCGCGCGCCTTCGGCATCTGCGTAACTGCGGCTGGCTGTGAGACGCGCGCCGACACGGCGCGGCTCTTCGTTCCCGCTTTCGCGGGACGGGCCTTCGTTGCCGGAGTTGCTTGACGCCGTTTTGTCACTTTCGCTTCTTCCATTTGTCGCGCCGATCGGTCGCGCGCTGACTGCGCTCGGCCGGCGTTTCGGAGGACTTAGGTTCGAATGGCGAGGCCGCCGCTTCGAAGAGATCAGGCGCCGATGGCTGCCCATGAGTTGCGATCAGCAGCTCGGCCCATTTCGCCTCATTGAGGCGACGCTTGTGTTCGAGGTGCCAGCCCAGCGCGGTGACGTAGACGGTCACGTCGAACCAGTCGTTCGGCCGTCCGAGTATCTTCTTCCACTCGCGCGCCGCGCTCGGCCTGATCATCCGCCGGGCGCGCCGGTTGATCGACGCCCGCGCTTCCTCATCGGGATCGACGAGGCGCTCCGCCGTGATTTCCTTCGCGAACTCTTCGTCGCAAAGATGCGGCGTCAGATGCAGCGTGTTGCGCGGCCAATAACCCCGGGCATCAGGGCCAGCTACGAGATTGGCGACCCCCGCAACGACTTCGGTCTTCACGTCGTACAAGCCGACCGGATAGAGCAGCACTTTCGCGACGATGCGTTTGTGCCGATCCTTGATGTCCTTTTTTTCGGCGTGCCCAGCCAAGGCAGACCGGCCTTATGCTGTCCGTCCAATGCATAGACATTAGGCCGGCCGGAACAGAACTTGTAGACGCGCTCCGTTGCGAAACCGGAGTCGACGCCGCTAAGGTCGATCGCCTTTTGCCCGCCGCCCGCCGCCTCATAGGTCCGTCCGAGCGCGTCGGCGAGCGCAACCCACGCATCGTCAACTTGATCGGGCGCACCTGCGAAGGTCTCGCGGTCGATCAACCAGCGCTGACCGCGCGGTCCGATCGCATAGCAGGCCCACTTGATCCCATACCCCTGGACGTCTGCCGCCGAGACCAGTAGTCCCGCCTCCGCCGGCACGACGCCGCGCGGATACGGATGCTTCCGTGCCGCCTCAGTGACCTTCTCGTGCTCGATCGCAACGCCGCCGGGGTCGTAAGGCTCCGCGAGATCCTGCTGGAAGAACACCCGCAGCTTCGTCGTATCGCCCTGCGCGTCGGCCCAGCGCTTCATGATATCGGCGAAGCGCTCGCGCGGCGCGTAAGCCGCCCAGAGATGATAGCTCGGCTGCCAAGCGCTGCAGCGCCCCTCACATGGCGGACAACGCCAACGTTCGAGGTCGGCCGGCTTGATGATCAGCGGGACCGCTTCGTCGCCATCGTTAACGCGGCGAGCGATCCAGACGCCCTCGATCAGTATCTCTCGCTTATGGCCATCGAGAATGACGCCGTCGCAAGCCATGCAGCGCATATGCGCCGGGAGATTCTGCTCATCGTCTGCCGCTCGCATCTGCTCAAACAAAAGCGGCTGGTAGGCACGACAATGCGGGCATGGCAGATAGAGATAACGCTGATCCCCGGCCTCGAAATCGTCGGTGATCGGGCACTCGCCTGCCACGCCAGGGGTCGAGCCCTGCCATTCCTTGGCCAGATCGCCGTAGAACTTCTGCCGGGCGCGCGCCTGGTCACGAGGGCTTCCGCGCCCATCGACGTCGCGGGGATAGCCGGTGACCTCGTCCATCGCCAGGTACTTGATCGAGACCATCTGCAGGCCCTTAGAAGAACCTGCATTGACGATCTGACACCAGCCGCCGGCATATCGCTTGAAGGCCGTCGTCGACGCTTTCTCATCGCGACTGCTCATCGGAGCAACCTTGTGACGCCACTTTACTGACGCCTCGATGGTCGGATCGAGCTTGACGCGATTGAACTTGGTCGCCTCTTCCAACGTCGGCAACACGATCAGCATCGTTCCCGGCGCGCGATCGACGATAAAGCCAAACCAATTCTCAATCGCGGTCGACTTGCCGAGCTGCGCCGCCCATCGCGCCGTCACCCGGCGCGCCGGATGATCAGGATGCAAGCAATCCTGTGGCTCGCGCAGATACGGCACGCGGTCGGTGCGAAACTTACCCGGCCAAGGCGAGCCCGATTCCGCGGACACTTCACGATTACGATCAGCCCATTCGCTGATGGTCAGCTCTTCGGTCGGCCGCGATGCAGCGGCCAGGCCGCCAAAGAGAACCTTGGCGCCAAGCGGCAGATCAGGAAACCGCAGCCGCGGGTCGTGAAAGCTCACTGAAGCGACGCCGCCTCGATCGGCGACCTATCGTCATCTTGCTCGGCAGCCATCTCGCCGCGATTGAGCGCGTCGAGATATTTCAGCATCTCGGTATGGAAGACCTCGACGCCCTTACGGGCGAAGGCCTTCAGGACGATACGGGCGATCCGCTCGTCCCAACCATACTTGACCGAGGCGGCTGATGCCTCGCCCTCGATTGCCCGTTCGAACGCGCTCTGCATCAGCGCTATGGCATTGCGCCCGCTCTTATCAACCTCGGACACCAGCGTCAGCTTGCCGAGACGCTCCGCGAGATCCAGCTCGCGGATCGCAGCATCGGCCTGCGCCTTGCGGGCGGTGCCGTCTGACTGCGAACCGGGAAACCGCATCGCCTGCTGGGCAGACGGGCTGGCCGGAGAAGCCGCTGGCGAGAACGACGGAACAGGCTTCCGCAGCCGAACGTTCTCCGTTCGATGCGCCGCCAGTGCCGAGAACTCGACCAGGTTCGATTTGCCCTCGCGCCGCTGAAGCAGCGCTTCCGAATGTTGCTTCACATAGCGCGAGAGGGTCGAGCGATCCACGGCATCGCCGGCAGCGGTCAACCGTTCCGCTGCAACCGTGATCGATAACCACTCACCCTCGTCCATCGCGTGCTAATCCGTGCATTGTCACGTGTGAAACACGCGTTCGCGTGTACCGCTTTCAGAGCGATCTACTGGCGAAATTCCAGGGGCGGCGACCCCGTGTAAGGCGAAAAAACCGGCTTACGGTCCCTAAACCGGGGGGCCAGTGTTGCCCCCGGGCATCACCGTTCCGAGCCCCCGGTGGGCGTGCTTATGATGCGGTGTGGCGCTGAAGCCACCTATCGAGCGTGCCGCTAAACCAGCACGCGGGCTATTTCGTGCGCGACACGGTCGGCGATGCCCGCAGTACCCTTACGGAAGGCAGCTGCGGTCTCATCCTTCACCAGTTCGCGCGCGATGTTAGGACCGAAAAGCGGCTTAAGCGGACCACGCTCATCGCTGGTCCGGACATAGACGCGATTGCCGTAGGCCGGGACCATGAACGAGTGCTTGAAAACCTGTCGCTTGCCCCAAGGTGCGGCGCTGACACCGCGCTTGCCCTGCCTCGCGTTGAACAGGTTGAGGTTGGTCTCATCTCCCGTCGCCTTCAGAACGTATTCCAGCGAAGCCGGCGTCGCTCGGATCGTTTCAACCGCCTTGTTGATCTGGCTGTACTTGATGCCGGTCTGCCGAACCAACGCACGCTTGACCTGCGTCCGCCCTTTGTCGCTCTCATGATTGAGAGCACGCATCATCACCGTGCGTGCCATGCCATCGCCGAGCGCTGCAAGCTGATTGCCGAAGCGCCAGATGATGCGGTCTCGCGCCTCGATCTTAATCTCGATCATGCTGCAGCCCAAAAGGGCCGCTCCCGGAATCCGACAGCGGCCCAAGCTAGGGAGGAAACGCCCAAGGAGGGCAGCGATAGCACGCAAGCGCTACGCACACCCTCTGCCAACGGAAACGCCGCCGGCATTGCTGCCGACGGCGTGAGATGGTTCACCTTCCAAGCGATGATTACATGGCGACGCTCCAGGTTGCGAGACCAATGCGGCCTGTCACCCATGCTGGAAAAGCAAAAGCCCGGCACGAAGGCCGGGCTTAACTGGAATCGTTCCGAACACCCTAAGACCTATGAAGGCCGAGGGATGCGCCGTTGCTTGTGTCTAGCAACCCTGAGTGCGTGCGATGCGCCGGTCGGCGTATCGTCCGGCTCGATCTGCCCCTCGTCTAGTACGACAGGGGACAGGCGCCCGAAGATGTTCACAAGGACACTGAGTCGGCCCTTGGAGTCTAGTCTTTCGATTTGGCCGCTGAATGCGGCGAACGGGCCATCCACAACACGGACAAGCTGCCCCGTATTGAACATGCGCTTGCGCTTACTCAGAGGCACGTTGCAGATCGCCTCGATGCGACGGATCTGCTCCATTCCATCGGGACCATCAGGCCGCAGCCTCATGAAGAAATCGCCGAACGTGACGAATCCGATCACACCATCGAACAGGCGCGGATTTAGCAGGGACTCGTAGTCAGGCAACATGATGAGCCCAGGAAATAGCGGAACAACGACCTCACGCTTGCGTCCATGCACGATCTCGGTTCGCCGGATCTGCGGGGAATAAGCATCGATCTTGTTCCGTCGGAACGTTCGCATCACCATCGCATCCCTTCCGGGCCTTACTTCGAGCACGTACCAATGCTTAGGCGCCGGCTTTTCGACAACAGCGTTCCGGGCCAAAAGGTCAACGATGCCGACATGGTCGCCGATCTTGTAGTCACTCGCCATCATTCTGTGTCCCCTCGTCTGCGGCCCATGTGCCGTCACGCCGCGGCGGCCAAGGCGCCGGCACGTGCAAAACCTGTTTCCACTTGCGGAATGCGAAATTGGGATGGATCACGGGCAGGCCATGCACCGCAGCGTTATAGGGCTCGGTGAAGACGCGCTGGCCCTTGACCTCATCGCCGCCGAGCAACTGCTGCAGCCTGTCACGCCATGCAGCGAATTGCGCTGATCCCTGTTCGACCTCGATCCAATCGGTCGGCTGCTGCCCGTGAAACACAGCCAGTGCGACGAGATCGTCTCGATGAGCCATCTGCGTCCAGAAACCCGCGCCGCGCTCCGGGTCGATCGACGATCTGACCCGGCGATCTGCCATCACGCCGGCTACTTCCATGCCTTTCAGCTCGGCACCGCAGAGCCATCGTCGCACCGGTGGCGCCTGCGGCTCGACGATCTTAGCAGTCGGGAATTCATCGAAACCTCGGCGCCGGACCCACAGGTGAAAATTCTCGCGGTGCTTGGTTCGATGGTTTTTGTCCAATGCCGCGTGGTACGGCATGACCGCTGCGCGACAAAGACGCTGATCGGTCGCCGACAATTTCCGAAACTCGGCAAGTGCCAGATCCCGCCGCATGACCTCATGGCCACGCCAAGACGCCCAGGCCGGCCCAAAGTGTTCTGGTTCGCTTTCGACCTGATCAACTTCGCTGCTCTCTCGCCCCCTGGAAGGGGGTAAGGGGGAAAGTTCAGGTTCAGGTTCAGAGATTAGGCCCTCGCTACAGTGCGAGGGCTGGCCGAGTCCTGGCCGAGGGCTAACGGTTTCTGGCTCCGCATTTACCCCTTGTTGGCAGCTAGGGCTAAACGACGGTATTCTAGCTGCAGCTTCATCGTCGAAATCGCCTGTGGCGCGGGCTTCAATGATGGCAGTGTCGACATCGTATCGCAGCCGGATCAGGTCCGTCGTACGCTTGCCTTTTCCGAGGCTGTTGCGGTTGCCCTTCTCGTCAATCCACTGTCCAGTGCGCGATATGGCGCCGATCTGTTCGAGCCACGCCAGACGCTTGCGGACCGTATCTGGCGACATCTCACAGTCTTCAGCAAGCGACGGGATGCTGACGAAGCAAACGCCCTCCGCGTCGACATATAGCGTCACCATGCTCAGGATGAGCTTGGCGTGGATGTTGCCGAGTTTCAGGTTGCGCGCCCACGAATGGGCCTCGTCTGCAGCGATGCGTCGCGGCCGCTGTTTGCGGTCGGATTTGGACATTGTCGATCTCTTGATGTCAGAAATTCACCGGGACGCGGGACGCAACAATACGCAGGGTCATTCGTCGCCAAAGGGCGGCAATGGGATCAGGATCCGCTCGGCGATCGCCTTGGCGGACATGATTTCGAAGGCGCCGCGATCCACGGCATCGGCAAGGCGCGTGAACCATTCATCCGGCACCGTGAGCGACTTCCGGGCAACGCCGTGGACCATGACGTCCCGCTCAACAAGCGCGCCCAGCTTGTTCTCTGCGCCCTCTTGGACGAGCTGACAGATCACATCCGCCAGCTTACCGGCCGTGCGCGTATCCTCGCGGTCCGCTAGCACCCGCATCAGATAGAGTGCATCATCAGTCATGCCGGCACCGTCTCAGCCCGTGCTGTCTCGGCCAGCTCAAGCCGCGCATCGCACGGCGGCACGCGCCCTTCCCGACTTTCGATCTGATCGCCATCACGCCAAAACTCCGTGCGATGATCTTCGAATGCACCCTTCAGCTCATGACAGGTTACGCGCGCCATATCGCAACGGATGCAGGTCCGCTCGGTCTTGTAGTGATACGGGATCTCGTCTTTAGTCCAGAACTGCTGACCGTCGCCCCATCGGTGACGTGAGGATGGGCCCGGCATCAGACCGTAGCTCCGTGAAGGGTGCGAAATTCGATCGTTAACCCGCGCAGGTTGGCTGTGTTGATACCGGCCTGCATGCCGCCACTGATGCCACGATCGGTGTAAACGACCATCGCGTGCAGATCGCCGAATATCCAAGCATGGCCGGCATTGATGCCATGAGCGCGCTCGTTCGGCTCGTCGTCGTTAAGAATACCCGCCTGCGTGTAAAGCAGGTGGCTCGCGATAGGCGCCTCCCCGCGCACAAGGGAATCTCTGATGCAGGCTCTGGCGTAGGCAAGGTTCGCGTCAATATCTCCTGCATAGGGAGACTCGAGAATGACACGACGCATATGTACGGGCGCTATGGTGTGATGACGCTCGATGGTCATGATGCAAGCCTTTGCTTGATGAGACGTTCGTTGTCGGAGAGCCACACCAGCGTTGCGCGGGCAGCCTCTAGCCGGGTGATCTGGTACGCATCGACCGAATTTTTCTTGCCGCGCCGGCACTGCTCGATCTGGTGATCGACGGCCTCGATCTGTGCGGTCAGGGAGAATTTCTGACTCATGGGCGCACAGCGCCGATCAGTGCGTTAATCTTCGCCTTGTCGTCGGGCGTCAGATACCAACCGACACGGAACTGCGTTTTGAGCTCGATCTGATGGAGACGCAGCCGTTGTCGAACGCGCCAGACGTAGACATCGAGCCCCTTGATCTGCGGTTGTTCGGCTTCCGGCCGATTGCCGTAGATCACCACATAGGCCGCCTCTCGACGGACCACCACGCGCTTCAGAAGCAAGCCGAGAATGACGCTGCAGATCGCAGGCATTCCGAAGACAGCGAGACGATCGAGATCCTCTTTGCCGGCGCCGAGCAGCCCTTCCAGCTCTTCAATTCGGTCGCGCAGGCACTGGATTTCGGAGATTCCCCCGTGCATCAGGCCGCTCCCTGCAGAACTTCATCGAGGTCGATCTGCCGCGGCGGATTGAGGTCGAGGTTGTAACCAAGGGTTCGTCCGTGACGACGCTCGCAGCGCTCGACATACGCCTGCAGCGCGCGCAGACGTGTGAAGCCATCGGCGGTCAGTGCCAGTTTGTCTTCATTCAGGACGGCAGCCTGCCCATCGCCGATGACGCCGCGGGCCATGTCGGCTGGAATGGCGTCGCCGCTGGCGATGCAATGCAGCGCTTGCCACTCGACGAACTCATCATCCGATAGTTCGCGCTCAAACGCCGCGCGGAAGTCACCAGCAGCCGCCTCGATCGCAGCTGAATCGGGCGCACTTTGCCGCGGATACAGCGTCAACGAATGCGCAACGACACTTTCGGTTTCATGTGAATTGACGATCGACTGCAGCGGTTGACGGACGATCTCATCGAACGCCGACTTCTCATCGGACGTCAGCGCGCCCTGCGGAACGGAATTCAGCTCTTCCAGAATCACGCGAGCGGCATTGACTTCAGCCGAAGCGGCCGTCTCCGGCATGACTGAATCTGTAACGCCGGCATCGGCGGCGGCCTGCGCCTGATTACCCCATGCAATCCAGTCCGCCGGGAGTGGGTGTTCGGCATCGACGCGCGCGAACAGCTCCAGCACCGGCACGCCGCCGGTCATGCGCTGGATTACCTCACGATAGTGATCTGGCTTCCGGGAGTGTTCGCGCTTGCGCTCGCGATGGTTCGACTTGAACTTTTCATTGGTCGCCGGCTTGGGCAGCCCACGCCCGCGCTTGAACATCAGGAGAACCTCGTCCTGATCAAAGACCAGCACGCCGCCACCCTGATCCAGCGGATGCTCCTCGTCGGTCTTGGTCCAGATGAAGGCCGTGGAATAGGCGTCGAAACCCCACGACTTCGCGACGGCCCATGCCAGCGGCATATCCACCGCGGCCATGATGATCTCGCCGGTGCGGACGTCGGTCACCTCGGTCTCGATTACATGCAGCGCGAGCATGTGTGCCCGCGGGATCCAGAGGAACAGCCATGCATCCGGGAGCAATCGCTCAGCGACCGGCATGGCGCAGATCTCGTCCCACGACATTGTCGGATAGTGATTTTCATATGAACGGTTGGTAACGCCCTGGTCGCGGTGCCACGGCGGATCCGCATAGATGCATGGGACCTTCTGGCCGGTCGGCGATAGCGCCGTCGCATGCGACATGGCAGCCGCGAGATCCCGACGCTTCCGGCGTTGCTCGTTCTCGGCGTCGATCTTGAGCACATCGACGATGACGCGCCCCTCGCCGGCCTGCTCGCGCATCATGGCCATCAGCGCCTCAAAGCGCACCGGACCGATCTCAGCAATGCGCTGCGCCCGCGAGGACAGCTTGCGATCGATACCGGCCTCCGCCAGGGTCATCGGTTGAGTGCTGTACTCTTCAGGAACAGCACTCGCGGCTTTGCCGATGCCCGCCGCGCCGGTCGCGAGGCCTACGGATTCTCGCTGCTGGATGAGCATTTCGCCCAGCCGCCGCTCGGCCCGAACACGGATTTGCGCAGCGTTGATTTCCATGTCGCGGTTTTTGGCTTGCCGCGCATAAATTCGTAGCGCATCGGCTTTGCTGCGCATATCGAGCACTTCATCGACGGCCGCGGCCTCGGCGAGCATGCGGCACGCTTCGTCGTATTTGAGGACCTCGCTCAAAACGGCATCTCCTGCAAAGACTGGATTTGCGTCTGGTGCTGGTGCAGCAGCCGATAAAGGATGAACTCAATCGATACCCGCTCACCGGCAGCTCGCGTGTTCGCGCGGTTTTCGGCCGGCGTTGCCCAGCGGAGGTTTTTGCGGCGATTATCGAGGGTGCAGCCGTTGACGTGATCGACATGCAGCCCCGCCACGATGTCATCGTCGCGGGGCTCCGCCTTGATCATAATCTCGCGATGCATCCGCACCGTCGCCCGCGCGACACCCACATTGCGCTTGGCATACAGCTGCCAGCGCGTGCGCGAGCCCCAGCTCACATTCCAGTTTTTCTCGACAAGCCAGCCGTAATCCTCGGCGTCTACGAGGCACCAAATGCCGTCGCGTTCGCTGAGTTCGATGCGCCGCCAGGGCGTACGCGACAAGTCAATCTGGCTGACAGAGGCCAACGTGACGGGCACGGCCGGCAGCGCGAGCGTAGCCGCTATCATGGCTGCGCCTCGGATATCTCGGTGACCATGCTGCCGTCGGCGAGGTAGGGCCGCGAATACTGATAGGTCGGTACCTCGGCTTGGACCTTGCCGAGAAGCAGATACGGCCTGCCCGCGAACATCACGACGCGCGGCGGCAACGCACTGCTCAACACCATCCGTACACGTGCAACGGGATCACCATCGCCATCGAGCAGAACAGCCTCGACCGCACGAACTGCCTTACGCGGCGTCATTCGGCGCCCCGTTGATTTTGCACAGGGGTTACGGCCGTGGGATGCAAGCCCAACAGATAATCGCGAAGGCGGATCTCCTCGGCGAGGATCGCGTCGCTGAGGGCTTCGTGCGTGCTGCGCTTGGGATTTTGGTGCTCGACTACCTGGTACGCCGTCGAGCGAGCCATGCCCGATCGCAAAGACACGTCTGCCAGAGTCCAGCGAATGGCCTCGGCGCGCGATTTCATATCTGACAATTCGACAGTCTGTTTCATTAATGCTAGGAAACGACTGATTTGGGAAACTCTGTCAAGCGCACAAATGCTAGGTGTAGTAGAAAAAACGTGTGTTCATACTCTCCGTCGTATTAGTACGACGGGAGTTCAAGCTTTGACGGATGCTACTGACACGGACCGTGAGGCTTTGAGGGTCTGGATTAGGGAAGGATTGGCCCGCAAAGGGATAAAGCCCACTCGTCTGGCGCGAGAAATCGACACAGCGACCACGACGATCACTAAGTTTTTGAACGACCCGTTCTACAAATTCACTCCGTCCACCCCAGTGATCGCCAAACTTGAGCGATATTTCGGGGCAAAGGCTCCCCGAGGTGTTGAGGACGGAGGATTATTGCCGGCCGGTGACATTGAGGGATCTGAGCTGGATGTGTCACAGCTTTCCGGTGGGCTTCAGGCAGCAATCAAAGGGCTCATTGGTTCACGTCGAGGCGTCGAGGTGTGGGAGTTGCGAAGCCGCGCATTGGCCGACGCTGGATACCATCCGGGCGACATCCTTTTAATCGACACCCATGAGGCCGTTAATGCGGGTGAAGCAGTGCTGGCCACGGTCGTAGACGCCCAGGACGGTACCAGGCGTCCCCTCTTTCGACTTTATCAGAAGCCATATCTGGTCGCCGCAAACACTGCTCCGGAGTTTCGAGATCCTCTCCCCGTGGACGATCGGTACGTTATCGTTAGAGGCCTCATTCTAGGGCGGATAAGCTGGCGGCACGGCTAGCTTGTTTGATGTGAACGACTTTTTGTAGCTTTAATCAAACAGACCAATTGTCTTTTAGTGTTTCATGTGAAACATTTACTCCCGGCAACTCAAGCCGGGGTGTTTCATGGCTGACTACACGTCAGATGAGTTATTGGATGAGCAGCTAGATTCAATCGCTCGAGCTCTGCGCGAGCGACCGATGGATAGTCTGCACCTGACGAATGACCTAAACGGAGAACGGCTGCGGGCACTCGCTCGCGACTGCGCCCGCCACCTGACTGACATGTCAAACGGCGCCGCCATGATCATGGAGTTATTGGAGGGCATTCCAGCCGCCACCCTGCCCGAGCAGCTTCTGCGCCGCCGGGCCTTGCGCGTGCACTTTCATCTCGCCTACGCCGACGCGGTGCTCGACAACGAGTGCGTCAACATCAGCGCGGCTAACCTTGCAGCGCGTTACCCTCTTCGCGTGATTGAGGGCGGACGGTGATAAGCCACCTGTCCGAGCGGGCATTCCTTGCTGAGATCGGCAAGAGCCTCGGGTCCGCCAGCGCTCTTTACGTAGGTGGCCACGCCGCCTTGATCGTCTTGGAAGCGAACGGCCTCTCGTGGCTAAAGGGCGCCAGATGACGCGCGCGGTGCATAGCGAATTCACGGAGGAATGGCTGCTCAAAGCCATCGATACCGTGTCGTTCTGCATCGTCGAAGATGGCGCGGTCTACGCGCCAATCTTGGAGCGGCTCGAACACGAACTGGAATTGATCCGCCGCAAAGACGACGTCGTCGCCCGTGCGCGGCGGAACGTTGAGCTGCGTAACCAGCGTCTCTCCCAAGCCCTTCCTTAGAGCGACATCACATCCACCAACGAACCCGGCTTTGCGCAGAGATCCGCAACCACGGAAAGGACGATCGATGACCTCCCCTATCCCCGCCCGCGACCCTCGATATGTCAATCAATCTGCAGAGCGATCTCTATTGGGCGCGATGCTGATCAACAATGACTGCTTTGTCATGACCGCCGGCAAAATCGACGGCGGCGATTTTTCAGAAAACCTGCACGCTTACATTTTCAACTGTATCGCTGAACTAATTAAAGCGAAAAAGTATGCGACACCAGTCACCGTAAGGGCATCTTTGCTGCAGAGACTACACAACAGCAATCCGCATATGCCGGAAACGGAAGACATGGACACTGGCCGCTATCTCGCGAAACTCGCGGCTGAAGCCCACAGCGGCGATCCGGTCAGCCTTGCCGTACGACTTCGTCAGTTAACCGCTTTGCATGGTATAGTTCAGCTGGCAAAAAGCTTTGAAGGATACGAAGCGGACGATATTCTTATGGCCGCTGAAGGACTAGCGCTCGACGGCGATTTCTTCGCTATGGCGATGAGAGGCACGAGCCAACCTGTGCTTCAGCCGCGCAAGGAGCACGATGAGTTGGAGAAATTGCATAGCGCCGGTTGGAAAATAGCAATTCACAACCATTTTGGGCGCGGTGTTTACTGGATGATGACGCACATCGCCAGCAGCCGATTTATATATGCCACAGCCAACGATGACATCACAGCACTCGGCATTCTACTTTTGAAAAGCGGGCTCAAATGAATTGTGCGCTCATGCTGTAAGGACGGCGCTTGTTTTTAGTACACCCAATAATGGTTGACATTCCCTAATTAATGGGTGTACGTTATTCCCATGAGCAAGCCATACGACGAAGCCAAAGACGCCATCAACCTCGCCAACCACGGCATTTCGTTGGCCCGCGCGACCGACATGGTGATCGCCCGCTTTATCGTCGATGACCGCTTTGAATACGGCGAAACGCGCTATCGCGCTTGGGGCCACATCGACGGCCAGCCTCACTTCCTTGCCTTCACGATCCGCGATGGCAAGGTGCGCCCCATCAGCCTGCGCCGCGCCCATGCAAAGGAGATGAAACGAAATGTCCGTTAAAAAGAAAACACCACCAGCCACCCACGACGACAACCCGGAATGGACGAAGGACGACTTCGCCGCCTCGCGCCCGGCCGAAGAGTTGCCGCCGGAGATCCTCGCTCAGTTCAAAAACAAGCCGGGCCGGCCGCGCTTGGAAAAACCTAAGATCCCCCTGAAGATCCGGCTCGACGATGACGTGGTGACGGCGCTGCGAGCGACCGGGCCAGGTTGGCAGACGCGCGTCAATGATATGCTGAAGACGAAGATCAATGACGGCAAGTTTGATTTCTCTTTATCTGACGAGACGTCCAAGCCTCGCCGGACAGCCGGCACCACGAAACGCAAGCGCGCATGAATCGCCGGGCACGGCGCCGGTTGCCGCTTATCGGCGTCGCTCTCCCGCACAGAGCGAACAAAAAGGCCTGAACTAATGAAGCTCATCTTTCGTGAAGGCAAAATAGAAATTTGGTCGGTCGGGCACGAATTTTATGTTTTCGGCATAACCCTCGGCGGCGACCCGATGGTCTGCCCCTCAATCGGGATGGCTTGGGCAATGGCCGCCAAATCCGGGGATAGGGCCAATCAATAATCGAATGCAACTTAAGATGCGACGCCCCCCCCCGGCCGAGCGAGGCCCGGACTTACACGTCCAAGAAAGCATGGTGATCGGGCTCGATCCGGATAGGCAGTCCGCCTAAGTGTTTGACTATAGTCGAGAGATCCACCGGTCGCTGCCAAACATCAACACCAACATCACATGATTGACTGTCACCCGGCAGGCTTCCGTGGCTATGCCCGTAAAGATGCACCGCGCCCTTATGCGACCCTTTCCACACGCGCATTGCATAGTGACATAAAACTAGATCCGTGCCGTCGACGCTCAAGTACGCTAGGTCGCTTACTGACTGCCATAAACCTCCGTCAGACCTGACGCGGTTGCGATGATCGTGATTGCCCCGAATCAGGTGTTTGATTCCTTGAAGGCGGCTGAGGTACGAGCCGTGATCACAAAATGCGAAATCGCCTAAGTGATACACGGTGTCGCTTGTCCCAACCCTATCGTTCCAAGCACGAATCAGGGATTCGTCCATCTCCGAGACTGAGGAATACGGCCTGCGAGCAAGTCCAATTATGCGCTCGTGGCCAAAATGAGTGTCAGATGTAAAAAATACCTTAGACATCTCTACTTCCTACGTTCGCGCCTCGACCCATGTCAAAGCCTTGCTAATCTAGATGTTGGCACTCGACTATTTGGATCACAAATCTGCATGGGCGATATATTTTCGTGGTCAATGCGGGCCGTTGATTGCTTTTCCGGCCAAGCCCGGTGCTAATGTCAGCACGCGCTTCGCGTGAGGTTTTCTTGTTCTGCACCCTGCCCTGAGCACCCCCTTATCGGAAATTACGGTGACCTTAGAAACCTTCCGGATCAGCTCTCATCTAAAGGACATAATCGGGCGGGACCTCGTGACGAACGAATTCGTCGCGATATTTGAGCTCGTCAAGAATTCGTTCGACGCGGGCGCAACTCGGGTCGAAATCGAGTTCGACCCTCACGATCGGACAATTGCCATCATCGATGACGGAAGCGGTATGACTGCCGCGGACATCCGAGATCGATGGCTTTTTGTTGCCTATTCTGAAAAAGCTCTCGCGGCACCCGAAAATTACCGAGATAAGATCAAACCCGCGGGACAGTTCGCTGGCAGCAAAGGAATAGGCAGGTTCGCTTGCGACACGTTAGGCCGCGAGCTCGAACTATATAGCCTCGCGGCAGGCCGAAGCACGATCATCAAGCTTGAGATTGACTGGGCTCGTTTTGAGCATGACAGCACAGAGGAATTTCAACAAATCGATGTGACACTGTCGCCGGCCAAATCATTTCCTCCAATATACAACGCCGCGACGCCTGCGGACCATGGCACAGTCTTGTTGATTAAAGACACGCGACAAGATTGGGACGAAGTCCGAATTAGTCGGCTTCGCCGCGATCTCGCGAAACTGATCGACCCATTTGGTACGACCAAACACGTTACCGTCTCAACCTGGCTGGTTGATGATGAGCGAGACTTCATCGATGGCGTGGACGGGCCCGTAGGCAATCAGATCGGAGATCTTCTCAGAGAGAAGACCAGCCGCATCGAAGTCGTCATCGAAAACGAGATAGTTCACACTACTCTATTCGACCGGGGGCGGAAGATATATGCCCTGCGTGAGCCGTCAGCATACGATGAGCTAAACGAGTGCAGGGTTGAGGGGCAAATTTACTTCTTGAATAGGTCCGCCAAGCAAACATTCACCACGCGGATGGGCGTGCGGCCTATTGAATTTGGTAGCGTGTTTCTTTTCTTAAACGGCTTTCGCATATTTCCAATAGGCGAGGAGTTTGATGACACGTTCGGCTTGAACCGCCGGAAGCAGCAAGGACAGGCGCGGTATCTGGGAACTCGCGACGTGATCGGGCGCGTTGACGTTACAGCCCGTCCCAAGCTTTTTCGCGAAGTTTCAAGCCGAGATGCCGGCCTCGTGGAGGATGCTCGCAGCCGCGCTTTGTATGACGCCATTCGAAAGCAGATGATTTTTCGGCTCGAACGCTATGTCGTCGGCGTCAATTGGCAAGACAGCCGCGATCAAGAACGTGACACGCCCGAGGGCCTAGAAACAGACAAGGCCCGCGAGCGCGTACTAGCCGTCGTAGGCTCCCTCGCGCGCTCGAAAGACACCGAGATCGTCTATTTTGATCAAGATCTGGTCCGCGTTTCCGATGACCCAGACCAGATCACTGATTCAGCACTTAAGGCCATGTCTGAGCTCGCCCAAAATCAGGGAGACGCCAGACTCTTGCGGCAAGTCGAAGATGCTCGACGCCGCATCGAGGAGCTGAAATCTTCGCGGCAAGAGGCGCAAGACACTGCTCGGCGCGCAATGGAAGAGCGCCAGCGCGCAGACGCAATTATATCCAGATTGGAGCAGCAAGCGGCTTTTCTGGGAAGTAGCCGTGACGTCAATGTTGAGCGGGTGCAGTTACTTATGCATCAAGCAACGATTCATTTAGGGCATCTTCGCTCAGCTATCGTTAACGCGGCTCACGAAGTACGCAACGTACTAGAGGCAGCCACGGCGACCCAGGTGACTGGCGCTGATGATGACGTCGAGGACCTGTTAGCCTCGGTGCGACAATCCGCCAGACGCGCATCTGTTTCTATCGCGAGCGCAAATCTCTCTGGCGATAGACTACGGACCGTGCTGTCCTTCGCTCCGAACATTCGCGTCGATCTCGAAACGGATAAAGTTCATGGCGATCTGCTGAGATTTTTGAAAGAATATTTTGAGGTACGACTAGCCAACGTACCCGACATGCCAGCCGCCACTTTTGAAGCCGCCAGCCTGTCATTGGTGAGAGACTTCTCACCCGTGGACGTCGCGGTTCTTATAGACAATCTTCTAGATAATGCTCGCAAAGCAAAAGCTTCGAAGATCGACTTCGTGACTTCTCGTAAAGGCCAAAGTTCCGTTGTTATTAGTGTTGTCGACGACGGTTTGGGTATCGACGAACGCAAAGTTGACCCAGCGAAGATATTCGAGCGCGGCTACACTGGTTCAGCCGGCGGGACCGGTCTTGGCTTGTACAGCGTCCGTCAAATTTTAGAAGGCATGGAAAGCACGATCGAGCTCGTCGGAGACGGCTCGCGGGCTGACTTTGAAATCACGTTATCGGGGGAAGCATCATGAATCTCGACTTCGGAATCCTATGGATTGAAGACTCATGGAGCCCCGAGGAAAGCGAGACCCTCAAGCGACGCATTAGGGAATCCGGGTTCATCGCCAGAATTGAGACGATCGCAAACAGCAAGCGAATTGAAGACTTAGCCCGTGCACATAACCTGTACCACAAATACGACCTTATCCTCCTCGACTATCGCTTGCAGGACGAGAACGGAGACGAGATCGCTCCTCGCGTGCGCGCTTTGTTTCCATCCACAAACATACTTTTTTATTCGGGAACGGTTGACGAGCAGTCCCTCCGAGAACTGATTGCAAAGCAACAGGTCGAGGGCGTTTATTGCAGTCATCGTTCCCGCTTCATTGATCGCACCGGCTCGCTCATAGACCAAACGGCGAGAGCGTTGGATCGGCTTTCTGGCATGAGGGGGCTGGCCATGAGAGTTGTCGCCGAGTGCGACACGCTAATGAAATCAGCAATGCTCTCGATGTGCGAGCGGGACCCAAATTGCGTTGCTAAAGTGAGCGATCTTGATAAAGACGTTTTAGACTTCATAGCCAGCATGCAAAAAAAATATGAGCTCGCGATTTCCGGTGATCTTAGTGCACGGATCGATACGCGAGCCGTGGACTCCTTAAAGTTGTTCAAGCATTTTCGACGTTTGACGCAGATTGCCGCGACGGCACCTGCCACGTTTGGTATAAACGAAGCTGGGGTCGAGCGTTTGCGAGAGCTTCGGAGACAGAGCGCTCAATACAATGAGAACGTTTTAAACAAACGCAACGTCTTGGGTCACGTCGTTGAAGTGCAAAGCGACGATGGTTGGGTACTAAAGGGTAGCGATGAGATCCGCGTTTCGGACTTTCCTGACATTCGCCGGAGCTTTGCGGCTCACATCGACGCTTTCCGGGAGATGGGCGACTTGGTGATCCCGCTGGACGCGCAGCAAACCTAACAGCATCTCGCCGATGGCCTCAGCGAGTAGCGGAGGCACAGCGTTGCCGACCTGAGTATATTTTGGACAAGCGTTTTTTCTGCGGTCACCGCCAGATGTATAAGGTCCGTGAAAAACAAACCAATCTGGAAATGATTGCAGTCGAGCGTGCTCACGAACTGTCATTGACCGAGGCCGCGAGTAATGGACAAAATCATCCGGTAGCGTGCTAATAGTTGGAGATGGCGCGAGCGGATCGAGCGCTGTGGTTGACCGCTTTTTGATACCTAGGCGCTCCCGATCGGCAGGCCGAAGACATACTCCTCGCTCACAACTCGATAGAATATCACTCATACGTTCTATCGTGGATGCGCTATGTCTAGGCAGTCTCATATCGGTTGGTTGCGCCGGGGATCCTGAGCGCATGAGCCTTTGATAGGCACTTTTGGGTTCTTTGGCGCGACGCAATACTTTAAAGCCCATGCGCCCCCATTCTTCGTCGAGTCCTGCTTCCGATTCCAAATCCGAGAGGGCCGCACGTGCGCCTGTGTGCTTAGGGCCGAGCCCCCGCTTCTGCAGAAAAGACTTTCTTGCAACTCGCAGCCGCTCAAGTGGGTCGATGCCCGGAAGCGTCCCCTGTAGCGCCGCGATCAATACAAACCTTGGCCTGCGCTGGGGAACCCCCCAATCGGACGCGCGCACCACATCCGACCAAGTGTCGTAGCCCATGCGATGTAGCTCTCGTGAGACGTAGTCGCTATAAGTGCCCCCTGCCCGGTGCTTCATGGATTGGAAGCCCACGACGTTTTCCAGCAAGATTAGTCGGGGTCGGACGAGATCCACATACTGCAGGTAGACTTCCACCATGCGACTTCGAGGGTCATCCGGACGCCGTAACCCGTTCATGCTAAAACCTTGGCATGGCGGCCCGCCCGCGATCAAATCGACAGTCCCTCGGAGGGATCGAAGGCCTTCCTGATGTTTTGTGAGGAGTTCCTGCGCAGGCCAAGGCTTTTTCTCCAGCCAAGTCGGCCAGCTGTGCTTATCTGGACGGCGCTGCAGAAGGTTGGCGCTGTAAGTCGAAAATGCATCTTCATGAGCCTCCACTCCAAAGAGCGTGGCAAAACCTGCCGATCCCAAGCCTAGGGAAAGCCCGCCGCAGCCAGAAAAAAGGTCGATGCATGTCGGTTCCATGCATCTCACATCGCACGCGCGAGCAATTTTGTCCAGGGCGGGGGGGCGCCCTTTTGTCTCCAAGGTTAAATTCAAAGGAGCACGTGGATTTGTGCGCTCTTTAGCAAAGCGTGCAAACGTGACGCCCTAGCCGCCAGATGACGCCAGAACGTAGTAATCCAGAATTAGGGCGTGAACCCAAAACTGACGTCAACCGACCGCCTTCAAAAGGGCGCTCGCTTCGGCAGGCGCAAGCGCTGTCATCAGCAGATACTTGAGCTTGAGATGTAGGCCGTGTCCGTCGCCATATTGCGGCTTTCCACTGGAATGTCCCATAAGTTCGTCCGTTAATTCGTCCGGGCACTCCAGCGCTCGCAGCCGATCCTTGAAGCTGTGGCGGAATGAATAGACCGAATGACGCGGCGACGGCTTCATGCCATGCTTCTTCAAGTGTTTATTGACTGCCGCCGAAAAACTGTCCTCGTTGTCAAAGTAGCGCGCGAAGCCTTTCGGAAAGCGCCGCATCGCCTCAAGAGCAATTCCGACCAGCGGAATGTCGCGCTCCGAGGATTCCGTCTTCAGTACGCGGCCATCGGGCACCACCCGAATATAGGGGATATTAGCATCGAGCACGATATTCGCCGGCAGAAGGTTCAACACCTCGCAGGGTCGCGCGCCGGTGTTGATCAGGATGTGCACTGCGGCCGTCGCCTGGTCGTTCAGCGTGTCGAAGCCACCCGGCCGCAAGATCGTGTCGACAATGAACGCCGTCTCGAACGGCTTGCGCTGCCCGCGCTCACCGCCGCTGAGACGCAGGCCGGCGAACAGGCTTTCCTTGTCCAGATGATGCCGCTGGCTGACGGTTCGAACCATGCGCTGAATATGAGTGATGTTCTTATTTGCGGTGCCGATGGCAACTTCACGCTTCACGGCCCGGGCCTGCCAGTGATCGCGGTACTTGAGGGCATCGTCGCGGGTCATGTGTTGCAAGGCCTTATCGGTCACCACTTCGATCAGGATCTCGATAGCGCGCTCTTTGCCGGCCTTCCATTTCTTGAGCTGCTTCGGTGAATAATTCATCCGCTCGGTTGCCGTGGCCGCCTCGAATTCGGCAAACAGAGTCGAAAGCTTGATAAGTGGCTCAGCGACACCACCGAGCACGGCCGCGCGCGTCACGGGATCATGCAGCCGGTCTCCCTCGGCTAAGGTTTCGATGCGTCGCCTGAGCTCGGTTGGGGCTTCCAGCGCTACGGCCGCAGCTGGGCGATATGCAAGCTCGAGGATGCGCGCCCGCCGAACCGCTTCGGCATGGTCCGTGGCCGCCCTGCCAGCTTCCCCGGCAGCACATTTCTGCCAGTAGGCTTCGAGGTCCAAATTCATCCGATCGGCGATTAGGGTGGCGCGCTGCCCGTGCCTGTCGCGAGCGATGCGGACCTTCGTAGACAGCTTCACGATGCCGCGCCTGTCATACCTCGCGAACTCCTCAGGTACGCGGCGCACGAAGTGCCACGTTCCATTTCGCTTAGTCAGATGTTCGCCCATCCCTGCCCCATGTTGGACGTTTTGTTGGACGTTTTTGTCGCCGACTGCCCAAAAAATGTCAAATAATTCGCACTTTTACTTGTCACTTCAACATGTTATGCACAGGCCCGCTGGCACTGCTAGGGAGCGCCATTCGCGCACTGCCCTGGGTTAGGCCACGTTATTGCCACCCGAGCCTTATTTTCGTTGAACTTGGCCGCGAACCTCCCGAAATTCACGCGTTCTGGATGGTTTTGTCGCGGATTGGAACGATCACACGCCATAGGACTTCGAGTTTCATGGTCGAAATCATGCCGAGCGCTTCCCAGCACAGTTACGCGTCCGAGCCCAGTCACACCTGGCGCATTAGCCAGCAGCCGATCATGGTTGCGGCTGCGGCCCTGTTTCTGGTCGTGATCGGCATCGGCGGCATCTTCACGTGGCGCAGCTATAGCGGCGCAACGCCGGAGCCGGAGCGGCTCACCGCATCGCGCCTGCAACAGGCCCGTGTGGCGCAGGCGTCCGAACAGCTGATCGAAAAGACCAAAGGCATCGAGGCCACGCAGCAGCAGTCGATCGATCAGCTTCAGGTCGTGCAGGATCAGTTGCAGATCATGCAGCGTCTGATGACAGCGCAGCAGAACGAAGCGCGCAAGCTCAACGAGCAGGTCGGCGCCCTCACCTCCACGCTCGACACTCTCCGGCAGTCTTTTGCCAGCACCTCGGCGACTGACGACAAGCCTGCCGCGCGAGAGCAGCCGCGCCGCTCACGCTCCCGCGCTGCCGCAAGCAAGGGCCGTCAGAAGATGAAGATCGTTGTGCAGCGCAAGCGCCCCGGGGCGCGCGGCTAAGCCATCCCGCGCGATTGCTCCCGAGCACACGTGAACTGCTTGTACTCTCCACAGCACCGCGCCTAGTCTGTCTGGCCGAACGCAATCTGCACTGCTCAAGGTGCGAGATCATGCGATACCGGCAGGGAGCGAGACATGAAGCATGACGGCGGCGATCACCTTCACGCGCACGACAGCGCGATGACCGAGAAATACGGCAGCACCACACTGGCAACACTCCGCAAGATCTACGGCAAGTTCTTCGCAGCCGGGCACCCCGACACGCTCACCCTCAGTGAAGTGCTGCCGAAGCTCAACGACACGTCGCTCAGTCAGCTCCGCCGCGATCACGACACCGGACATCTCAAGAAGAAGATCTCGAAGGCGGCGTGATGCGACGCGTTGGCGCTGTGGCTAGAACGCCTTGCGCAGCAACATCACGGTCAGAACGATCACGACGACCGGCGCTCCCAATGTCACCGGCAGCAGCCACGGACTGTCGGCGTCGATGAGTGTGGCGGGAATGACGCCGATCAAGGCATGATCGACGATCCAGACCATTGCGGACACGATACTGGCGGTTTCGAACTTCAGACGCGGCATGCCGGCGATGCCCGCGACGCTGGTGACCAGTGCGCGCGCCGGCCCGATATGGTAGCCGACCATGATCGCCGCGATGCCGTAGCGCTCGAATAGCCCGCGTACCCGCGCCACCAGTTGCTGACGCGATTGGAGCATCCGCATCTCCAGCAGCCTCGGCCCGCACCGTTTGCCGAGCTCATAGGACACGCTCATGCCGAGCACCGCGCCGCCGATGGCCCAAAGGACGAAAGTCCAGGACACCACGCCGGCGCCGATCAGCACCCCTGTCGCCGTCACGATGGCGGCGGCCGGCACCACGAAACTGGAGCCGACCAGACATCCGAAGAAGGCGATGACGAAGCCAAGCGGTCCAGCCCAATCGGCTTGCGCGGCGATTAGCGCCGAGATTTTCTGAATAATGTCCATCAGGGAGGAGATTCCGAACCGGCGCGCTGTGTTTCGTCCATCACCAGCAATGAAACAAAACCGCGGTCGAAGAAACCGTTTCCTCGCCTCCGCGCAAACCGCCTGAAGCGAACGCCCTCTATCCCATCGCTCCAACGACGCGCCGATCGGCGCACGGATGGACACAAGATCGAGGGACACACGATGACATTCACCACCGCGAAGCTCGCCGCCGCCACCGTTCTTGCATTCGGCATGCTGACCACCGTCTGCCACGCCTACAGCGCCGAACAGGAACAGCTTTGCACGGGCGATGCGATGCGACTGTGCAGTTCGGAAATCCCGGATGTCGATCGCGTCACGGCTTGCATGATCCGCAACAAGTCTCAGCTAAGCGATGGCTGCAAGTCGGTCTTTGCGCCTGCGTCGGCCTATCAGCCGGCATCGCTACGGACCACGAAGCCGGTCAATCTGGTGCCGGCCCGGATTCGTTGACGCCTAGCGCCGGCGCGCCACAGCGACGCCGAGCAGAAAAGCAACCAGCAGCGACCCCAGCGGCGCTTCGCGTGCGACATTGGCCAGGATGCTCAACGGCATCCCTGGCTTCTTGCCGGACTCGATGGCACCGCCGATACGGTGCGCGGTCTCGGTCACCGCCTCTTTCACATCCGTGATCGTTTCTGTGATTGTCGACCGGGCCTCAGGCACGGGCTCGACGCCTTCGTAGATGTAGGGGGGGTCTTTGCGTCGTCGGCCATGGTCATTTCCCGTGCAGTATGAGCTGTGTCAGCCCAATCGACCGAACACTGATTGGTTCCGGCCCTGGCCCGGGCCCGCTAGCTTCTCTTTTGTCGCAGGCGGCTCCCGCAAGAGTCACTCTTTCCGGTCTGCCCGGCCGTCTATAATTAAGTTCCATGAACCTGCTCGAATCGCTCCCCACCGTGATCGGTATCGCCGCCGTGGCACCAGCTCTGCTGTTGCTGTGGCTGGTGATTGCTGCCGATGAACGGCCGGGACCGCCCGGGTTGGTCTGGGCGTCATTCCTGCTGGGGGCCGCCAGCATCTCCCTGCTCGGCTATGCCCGCGCGCTGTTCGCGGCAATTCCGGGTCTTACGGACAACCCGACCCTGGCCATGGTGCTCCACGCCGTGTTTGGCGTCGCCGCGCCGGAGGAGATCGTGAAGATCTTCGTCATCATCGCGGTGTCCACCCAGCGCGCCCGGACGGCCGATCCAATGGACACGGTGGTTTACGGCGCCGCCGCCGGCCTCGGCTTCGCCGCCTACGAGAATCTCGTCTATCTCCTGCAATATCCCGAGATGTGGCGGACGCTCGCGGTGCTGCGCAGCGTACTGACCGTGCCGTTTCACGGCGCGCTCGGCGTCATCGCCGGCGCCTATATCGCCATCACCCGCTCCGGCCGCGCGCTCGGCGCCCATCGCCGCGACGGCTGGGCTTTCATTCGCACACCCATGCTCATTGTTCTCGCGCCGGTGACGCTGCATGCCTGTTTCGATCTTCCTTTGCTGACGCTGCAGCGACATCCGGAGATCGTCGGCGTGATGCGCCGCGTGCTCGAGGCCGCCGGCGTGGTGATTGGCTTCGGCACCATTGCGCTGGCGGCGCGGCTGGTCAGGCGGATCGGCGCGCATCATGCGCCACATACCGAGGTGTCACGCGAGCGGCTCAGCCAGTTGCGCGGCATGTGGGCGCTGCTGGTCGCCGGCGGCGGCGCGGGCTTTGCCGGCACAGCCTTTTTGCTGACCTCGATTCATCACTGGTTTACGAACCCGGCGCGCAACGTCACCATGGTGCTGATCCCACTCGGTCTGGCATCGATCGCCATCGGGGCAGTGCTGCTGGTGCTGACGACGACGGCCTATATTCTCGGTCGCAACCGCATGCGCACGGCCGCACCGGCCATGACCATGCAGTCGTAACGTTCAAGACCTCGCGCGACATTCGAGTTATACCCGATCAACAAACTTGCACGCTTCCGCGTGTGAGCGGATAAATGCGAGGCACGGCCAGCATGCTGCCGGCCAGATCGGGACATCGCCGCCATGACCATGCCGCCCAACCTCGCCGAGTTGCAATCGAAGATGAGCGCCGCCGTGCGCGCACATTGGAAGGCATTTCTGATCGAGGGCATCGTGCTGGTGATCCTCGGCTTCGCCGCGATGATCGTGCCGCAGGTGGCCAGTATCGCCGTTACCGTCATGCTTGGCTGGATGTTCTTCATCTCGGGCGTTGCAGCGCTGCTGATGACTTTCTGGGCCCGTCAGACACCAGGCTTCATCTGGTCGCTGATTTCAGCAATCCTCGGCATCGGCGCCGGCATCATTCTGCTTACGCGCCCGGCCGAAAGCACGCTGACACTGACATTCGTGGTTGGCGTCTATTTCCTCGCCGAGGGCGTAGCGACCATCATGTACGCGCTCCAGCATCGCAAGGAATTGTCGGAGCGCTGGAGCTGGATGGCCTTCTCCGGCCTGATGGATATCGTGATCGCCTTCATCATCATCTCGGGCCTGCCCGGCACGGCAGCCTGGGCCATCGGCTTGATGGTCGGCATCAATCTGGTGATCGGCGGCGCTTCGCTGATCGGCTTGGCGATGGCCGCCCGCAAGAAGGCCTGACCCCGCCAACTGTCTGCAGGGGCTCAGCAGCCCTTGCAGATATTCTTGATCATGCGATCAAGTTCGCGATCCTGCGCGTCAATGCGGGACGGATCGTTCTTGCCGGTCTCGGGCGGCAGATCACCCGGGCGTGGCTGGCGATGGCCGACGGGAGCCTCTGGCAGAGCGCCGCCGCTGTTGGTCTGTGTGGTCGGCTGCGAGCGCAGGCCCTTGGGTGGCAGGTTGCGGGACGAATCCTGCGCCAGAGCCAGCGAATGGCCGAGAACGAACAGGCCTGCCGTCATCACGAACAATGTTTTCATTTTTTGTCTCCGACACCAGGTGGCGCGTGTAAGCCGATCGCTACGGCTTCGGTGGATAGATATGAACGTCGCCGCAGTAATCCACAACACGATAGACCGATTCCGCAGAAGCTTCACCGTCAGGCTTGAGGCTGATTGAAGAATTCTCAGACAAATATTCGGGACCGATCGGCGCCTTGCCATAACCGCCGGGAATATCGAGCACATAATCCGGCTGGCACAATCCGGAAACATTGCCTCGAATGGCGCGCATCAAGGCCTGTCCCTCCGCGATGCTGGTGCGCAAATGTGCGGTGCCGGGCGCGAGGTCGCCATGATGCAGATAATAGGGCCTGATGCGGCATTCGACGAAGCCGCGCATCAGTGCCGTCAGCGTCGCCGCATCGTCATTGACGCCGCGCAGCAATACCGACTGGCTCACCATGGGAATGCCGGCATCCACCATCAGCGCGCAGGCCGCACGTGCAGCATCCGTCAGCTCGCGCGGATGATTGGCATGCAGCGCCACCCATGTGCTGGCACCCGTGACCTTCAATGCCTCCACCATCTCCGCGCTCACGCGGCCGGGATCGGCCACGGGGACCCGCGTATGCAATCGAATGATCTTTACATGCGGGATATCAGCGAGATCCGCCATGATCTCGCTCAATCGTCGCGGCGACAGCATGAGGGGATCGCCGCCGGTGAGGATTACCTCCCAGATCTCGTCATGGCTGCGAATGTAATCCAGCGCGGCTGAATAGGCGTCGGGTGACAGCGCGGTCTCCTTGCCCGGCCCCACCATCTCGCGGCGGAAACAGAACCGGCAATACACCGCGCAGACATGTACCAGCTTGAACAGCACACGGTCGGGATAGCGATGCACGATGCCGTCGATTGGCGCGTGGGCGTGATCACCGATCGGATCAGCGTTCTCTTCAGGCTGCGCGTTCAGTTCATCCACACTCGGAATGTACTGACGCGCGATCGGATCGTTGGGATCGCTGCTGTCGATCAGTGCGGCTACGGCCGGCGTCACCGAAACGGCATAACGCGCGGCGACTTTCTCCAGATCAGCCAACGTCGACGCCGGCGCGAGACCGTTTGCAATGAGCTCGCCGGGTTGTCGCAGGGTTGTTGCAACTTTCACGTGACGGTTCATGACGCACCTGCGGGCGGCGTCCACACCACCAGATCGATCCGCGTCGCGCGGGACGCCAGCATCACCAGCCGGTCGAAGCCGAGTGCTACGCCAGATGCTGCCGGCATTGCCGCCACGGCTTCAAGAAACTCCTCATCGAGCGGATAGCGCTCGCCATAGCGACGCTCCTTTTCATCCATCGCTTCCGTGAAGCGGCGGCGCTGTTCGTCAGCATCGGTCAGCTCGCCGAAGCCATTGGCGAGTTCGACGCCGCAGGCATAGACCTCAAAGCGTTCGGCGATGCGTGGATCACCCGCTTTTGTGCGCGCCAATGCCGCCTCCGGTGACGGATATTCGAACAATACCGTCATTCGCCCCTGCCCGAGATGCGGCTCGACATGCTCGACCAAAATCTTGCTGAAAATATCCGACCAGGTATCGTCGTCGCTGATCCGCACCTTGCCAGTTGCCGCAGCCGCCAGCTTAGCGCGATCACCCTCGGCACCATCAATGCTTGCGAGCAGATCGATATCCGCAAAACGCGTGAACGCCGCTGCCACGGTCAGCATCTCCGGCTCCGCAAATGGATCGGCAACCTGACCGCGAAACGTGAACTGCTTGGTGCCTGTCGCCTGCGCGGCGCATGCAATGATCGCCACGCAATCGGCGATCACGGCCTCATAGCTCTCTTCGGCACGATACCATTCCAGCATCGTGAATTCAGGCAGGTGCTTGTCGCCGCGCTCCCGGTCGCGAAACACCCGGGCGAATTCGAAGATCCTGGCCTCGCCGGCCGCCAGCAGTTTCTTGCAGGCGAATTCCGGCGATGTCCGCAGATACCGCAAGAGCCGCTCGCCGTCGCGGTCGATCAATGTCGTCTTTGGCGCATGCAGATGGGTCTCATTGCCCGGTGAGACCTGCAGGACGCCAGTCTCGACCTCCAGGAAGCCCTGAGCCTCGAACCACGCACGGATACTCTTCGTGATCGCACCCCGCGCCAGCAGGAAGCCCCGGCGGTCCTGGTGCCGCGCCGGGCTCCACCAGGGCGACGGACGGTTAGTTCCAGTCATCAGCAAACGGCCCTTTTGGGTTGCAAAACGCTGGCATCGCCGCGTGAAATCAGTATGTTGCCCCCCGAAACCGCTTCGCTGGCCACGGGACACACACGTCCGGATCGGTCCCGGGCCTGAAATCTAGGAAATATATCTGTGAAAGTCATCGCCAGTTCTATTCGCAAGGGCAACGTCATCGAGCAGGAAGGCAAGCTCTACGTGGTTCTGTCCGCGGAGAACATCCACCCCGGCAAGGGAACTCCTGTCAGTCAGATCGAAATGCGCCGAATCAGCGACGGTGTGAAGATCTCGGAGCGCTACAAGACCACTGACCAGGTGGAAAAGGCGACGATTGAAGACCAGAATTTCAATTACCTTTACAAGGATGCCGACGGCTTCCACTTCATGAACAACGACAATTACGACCAGGTTCAGGTGCAGAAAGACGTCATCGGTGATGCCGAGCCTTATCTGCAGGAGAACATGACCGTGAAGCTGTCGCTGCATGGTCTGGTTCCGGTGGCGATCCAGATGCCGCAGCGCGCGACCCTCGAAGTCGTCGATACCGAGCCGGTGACCAAGGGCCAGACCGCATCGTCGTCCTACAAGCCCGCGATGCTGTCCAACGGCGTCCGCACCAACGTGCCGCCGCATGTCGGCACCGGCACCCGCATCGTGGTGCTGATCGAGGACGGCTCCTACATCGAACGCGCCAAGGACTAAAAGCTCCCGACCGTCGCAGGATTGCCGCAGCTTTTTCGCTAGACCGCCGGAAGCCCAAAAGGGCTGTCGGCGGTCTTTTTCATGCGTGACTTCAGTACGTTGGCTGCCTCCCCGCGCCGCGACGCATTGCCCCTGCCGCCGCGCAAGTCATGCGGCTACAATGGGGTATGACCACGCGCGATTCCCTGATCGACCGACGCCGCCTGCTCCGTTCCGGCCTGGGTGCCGGCGCGCTGTTGGCGCTGCCCAAGACCGCCTTTGCGGCGCCCGCGGGCTTCGACGCGTGGCGCGACGGCTTTCGTGCAAAGGCAATTGCCAAAGGCGTCTCCGACGCGACCTATTCGCGCGTGATGGGCCGCACCGAGCCGGACATGTCCGTGTTCACCAAGATGCAGAAGCAGCCGGAATTTCACGAGCAGCTCTGGCAATACATCAATCGCCGCGCCTCCGACTGGCGCATCGCCGCCGGCAAGGAGGCGCTGCGCAAGAACGAAGCCGTGTTCGACCGCATCGAGCGCGACTTCGGCGTCGAGCGCGGCACGCTGCTGGCGCTTTGGGGCGTCGAGTCCGCCTATGGCGATCCCATCGTGCAACAGAACCATATGCGGCCGGTATTTCCGTCGCTCGCCGCACTGGCGTGGAACGAACCGCGCCGCCGCGCGTATTGGGAAACCGAACTCATCAACGCGCTGAAGATCGTCGACAAGGGCTGGGGCACGCCGGACGAGATGCGCGGCTCATGGGCCGGCGCGATGGGGCATACGCAATGGATGCCTGAGGTGTGGCTCAATGTCGGAATCGACTATGACCGCGACGGCCGCGTCTCGCCGTTCGGCAAGCCCGATGATGCACTCGGCTCCAGCGCACGCTTCCTCGTCAATCGCGGCAAATATCCACGCGGCGAACATTGGGGCTACGAGGTCCGCGCCAACGGCGCCGCCTCATCGGATAGCAATCGCAGCTTTGCAGCATGGTCTTCGGCAGGCGTCACGCGTGCCGACGGCCAGCCTTTCCCGCAGCCGAATGCCAATGCCAAGCTCTGGGTGCCTGTGCAGGGCGGCCCGGCCTTCCTGCTCGGTCAGGGCTTCTATGCGGTGCGCAGCTACAATCCGTCGATGAACTATGCGCTGGCGATCTGCCATCTCGGCGATCGCATTCTCGGCGCGCCGCCTTTCCTCCAGCCGTTCCCCGGCTCGGAACGCGCGCTGACGCTCGCCGAAGTGCAGGAAGTGCAGACCCGCCTCACTCGTGCCGGCTTCGACACCGGCGGAACCGATGGCCGCGTCGGCAACGACACGATGAAGGCGGTGAAGGACTATCAGACGAAGATGGGTCTGCTGCCGGCGGATGGCTATGGCGGGCTGAAGGTCCTCGCGCGGTTGCGGCAAGGCGGCTGAGCCGCTCCGTCAAATCCCCGCCATGCGCTGCGGATCGACATAACGATCATAGTCTTCACCCGAGAGCAGTCCCAGCGCGATCGCGGCTTCGCGCGGGGGAATGGCTTCGTCCAGCGCCTTCGCTGTGATGAGCGCGACCTTGTCGTAGCCGATCACGGGATTGAGGGCTGTCGCGAGCAGCGGCGCGTTGGCGACATTCGCAGCGAGCTGTCGCCGATCGACGTCGAGATCGCGGATCAATCGGGACGTGAAGACATCGATGCCGTCGGCGAGGATGCGGATCGACTGCAAGACGTTGTAGATGATGACCGGCTTGGCAACGTTGAGCTCGAAATTGCCGGATGCGCTGGCTGCGGTGACGACAGCGTTGTTGCCCATCACCTGAAAACACACCTGCGCAAGCATTTCAGCGATGGTGGGATTGCGCTTGCCAGGCATGATCGACGACGTCAGCCCGTCATGCGGGATGACGAGCTCACCGAGTCCGCAGCGCGGACCGGAGCCAAGCAAGCGCACGTCGTTGACGATCTTCAGCAGCGTGACGGCCAGGCCGTTCAGCGCGCCGGACACTTCGACCAGCGCGTCATGCGCGCCCATGCCTTCGAACTTGCTCGGGTTCGGGACGAACGTAACGCCGGTCAGTGCGTTCAGGTGCTCGCAAAAGGCGCTGTCGAATCCCTTTGGCGCATTGAGCCCCGAGCCGACGGCCGTGCCGCCCTGGGGCAGCATCAGCAGACGCGGAAACACGGCTTCAATGCGGTCGATCGCATGGCCGATCTGACGGGCAAAGGCATCGAATGCCTGCCCCATCGTCATCGGCACTGCATCCATCAGATGCGTGCGTCCGATCTTCACGACATCGGAGAACGCGTCCGCCTTGGTGCGGAGCTCGTCGCGCAGCACCTGCAAGGCCGGGAGCAAACGCCTGCGCAACTCCAGCGCCGTTGCCGCATGCATCACGGTCGGAAAGCTGTCATTCGATGACTGCGAGCAATTGACGTGATCGTTGGGATGCACCGGCGATTTGGTCCCGAGCGGCTGGCCCACCAATTCATTCGCCCGGTTCGCGATCACCTCATTGGCGTTCATGTTGGTCTGGGTGCCGGAGCCGGTCTGCCAGATCGGCAACGGGAAATGATCGTCGAAACGGCCCTGCTGAAGTTCGAGTGCCGCTGTCTCGATCGGCGCTGCGATCTCCGGCGTGATCGTGCCGAGCTGCAGATTGGCGCGAACGGCCGCGATCTTCTGCAGAGCGAATGCACGGATCAGCGCGACCGGGAAACGCTCATCGCTGATCTGGAAGACCTCAAGCGCGCGTTGGGTCTGCGCGCCCCAATAGCGATCCTTCGGCACCGCGATGGTGCCGAAGGAGTCATGTTCTCTGCGAACGTCACTCACGAGTTTGGCTCACTGCGCGCCGACAACGCCCGCCGCCTTGATGATCGGCGTCCATTTGTCGATCTCGGATTTCAGATGCGCGGCCAGCGCATCGGGCGTCGCCCGTTCCGGCGCCACTGGCTGCACGCCGAGCCCGGCAAGCCGGCTCTTCACAGTCTCGTCCTTCAGCGCCACGTTCAACGCGGCAACGAGTTTGTCGATGATCGGCTTCGGCGTGCCCTTCGGCGCGAACAGGCCGTACCAGACGGTGTAGGTAAAGCCCGGCAAGCCGGCTTCGGCTGTCGTGGGCAGTTTTGGCAGCGCCGGCGCCTTCTCGGTGCTGGTGACGGCGTAGCCCTTGATCGTGCCGCCATCGACATTGCCGACCACGTTGACGATCTGGTCGCACATGACATCGACCTGCCCGCTCATCATGTCGTTCATCGCCGGACCAGCGCCGCGATAGGCGATCTGGGTCGGCTGCGTGCCGGTCGCCGCGTTGAGCAGCAGGCCGCACAAATGCGAGGCCGATCCGATGCCGGCATGGGCGTAGTTCACTTTCTCCTTGTTCGTCTTCATCCAGACGATCAGCTCGGCGAGATTGGCGGCCGGGAGATCCTTGCGTGCCACGAACACCGACGGCAGATCGACAGCGAGGCCGATCGGCTCATAGTCCTTGATCGGATCGTATTTGAGCTTGGGATACAGCGCGGGATTGGTCGCGTGGCTGATATGGATCAGCAGCAGATTGTAGCCGTCCGGCGGCGAAGCGGCGACCTTGGCGCTGCCGATGGAGCCGCCGGCACCCGTCGTGTTCTCGACGATGACCTGCTGCTTCAGCGGGCCGCTCATGCCCTGCGCCAGCAGCCGCGCGATGGTGTCACCGGGGCCGCCTGCTGAATACGGCATGTTCATGGTGATGGTGCGGGTCGGATAATCCTGCGCCAGACTTGGGCCAGACAGCAGTGCACCGGCGAGCACGAATGCGGTCGTCAAAATGTTCTTCGTCATCGAAATTCCTCCCCTGTTGTGTATGTATGTTGTTTCAGCGTCCGCTCATGCTCAGCACGCGATCGACCATCGGACCGCACAGGCCGAGATAGTTGGCCGGGTCGCAGTGACGACGGATGGCATCCTTGCCGCCAAGCGCTTCGGTAATTTCCGGGACCTCGGCGAGGATGTCCGCAAGCTGTCCGCCGCCTTCGATTGCCTTGCGGCAGGCATCGTAGACGACGTCATGCGCATGCTGGCGGCCGAGTTTCGGCGCCGCTGCCATCATCACCGCTTCGGCGACGATAAGGCCGCGTGTCAGATCCAGATTCTCCAGCATGCGCTTCTCATGAACCACAAGTCCGGCCAGCATGAATTTGGCATTTGCCAGCGAAGAGGCGGTGAGCAGGAAGCTCTCCGGCAACGACACCCATTCGAGATGCCAAGGCCCCGTTGCACGTTCCAGATCATGGATCATGCCGTCGAGCATGGTCGCGACATGCTGGCGCACCGCCTTGGCAGCGGCGAGCATCAGCTCGCTTGAAATCGCGTTACGCTTTTGCGGCATCGTCGATGACGCGCCGCGACCGGGCACGAAAGGCTCAGACACTTCGCCGAATTCGGACGATGACAACAGCATCACGTCGGTGGCGATCTTGCCGAGCGTGCCGGTGATCAGACCGAGCAGTGTGACCGCTTCGGCGATGCCGTCGCGGGCAACATGCCAGGTGATCGAGGGCTGATGCAGGCCGAGCTCCTCGCAGAACAGCTTTTGCATCTCCAAGCCGCCCTCGCCCACCGATGCGAGCGTCCCCGCGGCGCCGGAGAACTCGCCGAGCAGGATGCGCGGCAATGCCTGATCGACGCGCTCAATGTGCCGATCGATGGAGGACAGCCAGACGGCAGCCTTGTAGCCGAAGGTCACCGGCAGGGCCTGCTGCAGATGGGTGCGCCCGGCCATCGGCGTGTCGCGATATTTTTTCGCCATGGTAGCGAGGATGTCGCGGACCTCGCGCAGATCGCGCGCAACGATCTGCAAGGCCGCGCGGATCTGCAAGACGTTGGCGGTATCCATGATGTCCTGGGTGGTCGCGCCCCAGTGGACGTAGCGGCCTGCCTCTCCGGCGGCCTCGGATAGCTGATGGACCAGCGGCAGGATCGGGTAGCCGACGATTTCGGTTTCAGCACGGAGCTTGTCGAAATCGATCCGGATCGATTTGGCGGCAGCCTCGATGGCCTGCGCGACTTCCTTCGGCACGACGCCGAGACGGGCCTGGGCGCGGGCCAGCGCGACTTCGGCCTCGATGTAGCGGCCGACCAGGGCTTCGTCGGCGAAGACCGCCCGCATTTCCGCGGTGCCGAACATGTCCCGAAACAGGACCGAATCGAAAACCGTGCTGCCCATACCGCTTCCTCTTATTATGTTCGTACATATTAAATTGTACGAACATAAACCGTGTGTCAATCTCGTTTCTTGACGAGATGGTCGCCAATCAGGCTTCCATCTTGCGATCAGGGACTTAGGGGCCGAGGGACGACGGTGGAAAAGCGTTACGCGTTCGTGGCCCGAGCACTGACCGAGGCCATCGCAGACGGACGGCATCCAGTCGGGTCTGTGCTGCCGACAGAGTACGAGCTGGCGGACCAGTTCGCCGTGAGCCGGTCGACTGTGCGCGCGGCGATGCAGGAGCTGCAGGCGTCAGGCCTTGTCAGCCGGAAGCGCAATGCCGGGACGCGCGTCGAAGCGGCCTCTCCGGCCAAGGGCGGCGACGGCTTTACGCAGGCACTCAATACGATCGAGGCGGTGCAGCAGTTCGGCACCGAGACCGAACGACACGTGCAGCGTGTCACCGACATCGTCGCGGACAGCGAGCTTGCGGAGCAGCTCGGCTGCCAGCCCGGCCGTCGCTGGTTGTGCATCTCAAGTCTGCGCACGATTCCGGGCGACGTCACACAGACGCCGATCTGCTGGACCGATGTCTATATCGACGGCGCCTTCGCCGACGAGGTGCGCGCGAAGATGGGCGGGCATCACGAGATCTTCGGCACGCTCGTCGAGAAAATCTCGGGACGACGCTTTGCCGAGATCCGTCAGGACATTTCTGCGGTTGGCGTCTCGGACGCGATGGCGGAGCCACTGAAGGCAATGGCTGGCGCGCATGCGCTGTCGATTCGGCGGCAGTATCTGTTCGCCTCAAACGAGCTGGCTGAGGTCTCGCTCAGCATTCATCCGGCAGATCGGTATCGGTATTCGACGCGGCTGCTAAGGCGAGAACGCGTGCAGGAGTAAAGTGGGAGAATGCAGCCGAAGTCACGTCACGGCTGGCGAAGCCATGTAATGAACTGCTCGACATCAGCCCGGTCGTATCCGAGCAATTCGCCAATCACGCGTTCCAGATCCGGGCGCCGCCCCGGCAGCAAGGTGAGATAGAGGCTCTGCACCATGAGCATCGCCGGAATGCGCCATGCCTCTTGGGCGTCGGCGTAGAGTACATAACGCGTGGAAAGTTCTCTGCCGTTTGAAAGCTTATACTTCTCAATCTTCTCGGCTTTGACGAAGCGCCCATTCGCCACGAACTCATCGAAGCGAGGGTCGGGATAGTCCGTGTATTTTTCACTGCCTTCGAACACAAACATGCTGAGATGCTTCTGCCCGGCGATCATTAGATCGAATTCGCGTCCTTCATGAGGTCCCACATAAGACGGCGCTTCTTCCGACATCACGCTACCTGATCATCTTCGGCCCGGGATCGGGCGCGGCCACGTCGATCACGCGCATCTGCACGCGCTCGGCACCCTGCCAGCGATCGACGGTCAGCGAGCCCGCCACATGCACAGGCTGACCACGCAGCTCCTGTAATGCGTTGCCGAGCTTCTGTCCGACCGAGCGAAACGCGATGCCGTTGACCATGGCGCCGTCCGACGCCTTGAAGCGCAGCCGCAGATGCGCCTGCCCGACTTCATCGACATAAACGAGCTGATGCGCCGGCAACGCAATTACCGGCTCGGGATTGGCCTGCCCGAACGGGCCGGCGCGGTTGAGCGTATTCACCAGATCCGTCGTGACGCCGCGCGCAGTGACAGCGCCATCAATGAACAGTTCTTTCTCGTTGCGGGACTTGCCGACATCCGCAGCCAGCGCGCTTTCGATATAGGCGCGGAATTCGCCAAGCCGTTCCTTGCGTAGCGTGATGCCCGCGGCCATTGCGTGGCCGCCACCTTTCATGAGAAGCCCATCGGCAACAGCTTGCCGCACGGCTTTGCCGAGATCGACGCCGGAGATCGAGCGGCCAGACCCCGTGCCAATTCCGCCAGGCTCCAGCGCGATGGCAAAAGCCGGACGCGCAAATTTCTCCTTGAGCCGCGAGGCGACCAGACCGACGACGCCGGGATGCCAGCCTTCGCTGGCCGTCACGATCACGGAGCCTTTGTCTTCGAGCCCCAGTGACGCCAACGCCTCCGCCTCGGCTTGCGCTTCCGCGGCCTGTTCGATCACGCGGCGTTCGATGTTCAGCCGATCGAGTTCGGCAGCGATCTTAGCGGCCTCGGAAATATCGCCTTCGAGCAGCAGCCGCACGCCCAAATCGGCGCGCCCGATCCGGCCGCCGGCATTGATGCGCGGTCCAAGCATAAAGCCGAGATGCCATGCTTCCGGCGGACCGTTCAAACGCGCCACATCCATCAGCGCGGTGTGCCCGATGTGATCGCGGCGGCGTAATGCGATGAGACCCTTGGCAACGAAGGCGCGGTTCAGACCGATCAGCGGCGCCACGTCGGCGACGGTGCCCAGGGCCACATGATGCAGCATGCCCAAAAGATCAGGCTCCGGCATCTCTGCGGTCCAGAAACTGCGCTTGCGCAATTCGCGATTGACGGCGACCAGCGTGATCAGCACGAGGCCCACAGCGGCGAGATGACCGAGACCGGAAATATCGTCGAGCCGGTTCGGATTCACTATGGCATCAACGTCAGGCAATTCCTCACCGGTCTGATGGTGATCGATGACGACCACGGACATGCCGAGCTTCTTGGCCTCGGCCAGCGGCTCGAAACTCGTCGTGCCGCAATCGACCGTCACGAGCAGCGTGGCGCCCTTGCCGGCCAGCGTCCTGATGGCATCCACATTGGGGCCGTAGCCCTCGAAGATGCGATCGGGAATGTGGATCTGCGGGTCGAGCCCGCAATGGCGGAGATGCCAGGCCAGCAGCGCCGACGACGTCGCGCCGTCGACGTCGTAGTCGCCGAAGATCGCCACCTTCTCCCGGCGCTGCGCCGCATCCGCAATGCGCTTCGCCGCCGCCTCCATCTGCGTGATGGTGAACGGGTCCGGCATCAGCTTGCGGATAGTGGGATCGAGGAAGTCTTCGACCGCGTCGAGCTCGATATTGCGGCCGGCGATGACCCGCGCCAGCATTTCCGGCAATTGGAAACGCTGCACCATGGCCAGCGCTCGCGCCGCCCCGCGCTGGTCTACCCGGTCACGCCAGATCCGCCCGGTGGCGGATTCGGTGACGCCGAGAAAGGCCTGCTGGGATTCGACGGGAATGATGGTCGGTGGCGTCATGGGATCAGCAATAGGCCGCGCAGCCGCTTTCGGCAAATCTCAGGCCATCAGCAGCCCATCCACTTCGCCAGATCGTTGAAATCATCGGCCACCACGTCCCACGGGCCCTCGGCCTTGAAGTCGCGGTTCTGGTGCGGACCATATTCAGTGACGCGCGGCACGAAGGCGGTCTTGAGGCCGAGTTTGTGCGCGGCATCGAGATCGCTGTTATGCGCAGCCACCATCATGACTTCTGCAGGCTTGAGATTGAGCAGTGCGGCGGCGCCGAGATAGGCCTGCGGATCGGGCTTATAGTGTTCGAACAGTTCCGCGCTCACGATCAGGTCCCATGGCAGGCCGGCGAATTTCGCCATGTTGGTCAGCAGCGCGACATTGCCGTTCGACAACGGGCTGATGACGTATTTTGTCTTCAGCCTGGTCAGGCCGCTCACCGAATCCGCCCACGGATGCAGCCGGTGCCAGCCGAGTGTCATGTAATGCAGATCGTTGTCCGAGAGCCCGTTGATGCCGAACTTAGCGACCAGCACATCGAGTGACTGCCGATGCAGCGTATCGAGCTTGACGAAACCGCGCTCGGGATGATGACGCACCACGTCCATCGACGGCATGTAGGCCTGCCGCCAGGCATCGACGAGCGCAGTCCAGTCCGCGGCAATGCCGCGCGCTTTGCCGAACGCGGTACAGTCAGCAATCAGGCTGGAACGCCAGTCAACCACGGTGCCGAACACGTCGAACACCAGAGCCTTGACGTTATCGGTCTCGCTCATGGTCTCATCCCCATTTTGTTTTCTTGGTTTTTAGTTCGATTAATCCGAGCGCATGTTGGCGCGCTCGGATTGCCTTTAATCAGAGTATCTTCCGGTACTGCATAAATCCGGAATTGTCCGCCACCTGATCGTAGAGAATTCTGGCCTGCGCATTCTCGTTCTGGGTCAGCCAATGCACGCGGCTGCAGCCATCAGCCTTGGCCTTTGCATACACCGCTTCGATCAAAGCGCGACCGATGCCAAGTCCCCGCGCGCTGTTGTCAACGAACAGGTCCTGCAAATAGCAGTAATTGCCGGGCGTCCAGGATGAGCGGTGATACAGGAACTGCACGATGCCGGTGAGCTTGCCGTCCACATAGGCGCCGAGCAGGAACATCTGCTCATTGGCGTCATGGAAACGCTTCCACGCCGTATCGGTCGCGATCTGCGGCAGCGTCGATTTGTAGAAGGTTAGATAGCCCTGCCACAGCGGCTCCCAGGCAGCCCGTTCATCGGGGCCGACCGGGCGGATCTCAACATTCGCCTTCAACATGTGACCGAACTCAATCCAGGTGGAATTTTTCGAGCTGGCGATGCTCGCCCTTGATGATGCGCACGGTGCCGGTCACCGAACGCATCACGATGGTCTCGGTCTCGATGACGTCGCCGCGGAACTTGACGCCCGACAGCAATGCGCCGTCGGTGACACCAGTGGCGGCAAACAGGCAGTCGCCCTTCGCCATGTCCTCGATGCCATAAATCATCTTCGGATCGGTGACACCCATCTTCAGCGCACGCTCGCGCTTCTCATCGGTATCGAGGATCAATCGGGTCTGCATCTGGCCGCCGATGCAGCGCAGTGCTGCGGCCGCCAGCACGCCTTCCGGTGCTCCGCCAATGCCAAGATAGATGTCGATGCCAGATTTGGCGGGATCGGTGGTGTGGATGACACCGGCGACGTCGCCGTCCGGAATGAGACGCAGTGCCGCTCCGGTCGAGCGGATCGCTGCAATCAATGCTTCGTGCCGCGGCCGCTCAAGCACGAGGGCGGTGATCGCCGACACCGGCACGCCCTTGGCCTTGGCGAGGCGCTTGATGTTCTCTTCCGGCGATGCGTCGATGTCGATCACGTTCTTGGCGTAACCCGGACCAATCGCGATCTTGTCCATATAGACGTCGGGCGCGTGCAGCAGTGTGCCGCCGTCGGCCATCGCCATGGTGGCGATCGAGCCCGGCATGTCCTTGGCGCACAGTGTCGTACCTTCCAGCGGGTCGACGGCAATATCGACCTTCGGGCCGGCATTGATGCCGACCTTTTCGCCGATATAGAGCATCGGCGCTTCGTCGCGCTCGCCCTCGCCGATCACGATGGTGCCGTCGATCGGCATCTTGTTGAGCTCGCGGCGCATCGCATCGACCGCTGCCTGATCGGCCGCCTTCTCCTGCCCATGACCACGCAGCCGCGCAGCCGACACCGCCGCGCGCTCGGTCACACGAACGATCTCCAGCGTCAGAATGCGCTCGAGCAGTTGCTGCGGCGGGACGGTAATATGGGTCGACATTGGCGGGCTCCTTCTACGGTGGGACGAATGTCCCCGTACAACTCTCAACGCGTGGATTTAGTTCTTCTCGATCCGGATAACCTGCGGCTTGCCCGATATCACCTTGTCGCTCTGTACGGCCTGGAGGGCGCGGCGCATCGCGTCCTCGGTGGTGGCATAGGTGATCAGGATAACAGGCACCGGTGACGATTTCGTGCTCTTGCCAACCGGCTCGATGCCGCCATTCGGATGGCGCTGCACGATCGACTCCAGCGAGATCTTCTGCTCGGCCAGACGCGTTGCGATGCGTGCGGCCGTGCCGGCAAGATCGCGCGCCATCAAGCGGATGTAATAACCACCTTCATGGCGCTCCATCGGAGCCTTGGTGGTGGTCTTGAGCTTCTCAACCGGCCGACCGAACGGCAGCGCGCGCACATTACGTGCGACATCGGCGATATCGGCAAGAACTGCAGACGCCGTCGCGGCGCCGCCAGCGCCGGGACCGACCAGCGTGATCGGCGCAATGCCTGCGCCGTCAACCGTGACAGCGTTGGTGACGCCCATGACCTGCGCAATGGAGGATGACAGCGGCACCATGGTCGGATGCACGCGTTGTTCGATGCCAGTTGCGGTGCGCATGGCAACGCCCAGCAGCTTCACACGATAGCCAAGCTCTGCAGCAGCACGCAGATCTTCAGCCGCGATGGACGAAATGCCCTCGACTGACACTGCGCTCTGCGCGACCTTGGTCCCGAATGCGAGGCTGGCGAGAATGGCCAGCTTCTGCGCCGTGTCGTGGCCATCGACGTCGAAGGACGGCTCGGCCTCGGCGTAGCCAAGCCGCTGCGCGTCTTTAAGGCATTCCCCGAAGGACAGGCCCTCCAGCTCCATCCGTGACAGGATGTAGTTACAGGTGCCGTTGAGAATACCGTAGACGCGATTGATATCGGTGCCGACGAGACCTTCGCGGATGGTCTTGATGATGGGAATGGCGCCAGCGACGGCGGCCTCGTAGTTCAGCGCGCCGCCGTTCTTCTCGGCCGATGCCGCGAGCTTCAAACCATGCTTGGCGATCAGTGCCTTGTTCGCGGTCACGACCGACTTGCCAGCGCGTAGCGCCGCCTCGATCGACGACAGCGCGGGATCGCCGACACCTCCCATCAATTCAACAAAACACTCGACTTCCGGATGCTGCGCAACCGCGAGCGGATCCTTCATCCAATCGATGCCGCGCAGATCGACGCCGCGCTTCTTGGTCTTGGAGCGCGCGGTGACAGCAACCACCTTGACGCCACGACCGCAGCGCGCGGCCAAAATCGAGTTCTGCTGTTCGATGAGACGGACAACTTCGGCACCAACGGTGCCGAGTCCCGCGATACCCACTTTGAGGGGTGCGATCATTAAGCTTCAGACCTGTCGGAATTCTTGTTGAGCGATGACCGGTCCGAAAACCGGTTGCCGGTTTTCGGGATCACGCCTATCGCCGGTTAGCGAGAGGAACCACGTTGTGCAACGTTTCGAGACCGCTTTCAAGGAAGCGGCGAATGCCGCGGGCAGCCTGGCGAATGCGCTGCTCATTCTCGACCATCGCGATGCGGACGTAACCCTCGCCATGCTCGCCGAAGGCGACGCCGGGAGATACCACCACGCCGGACTTTTCAACGAGAAGCGTTGCAAACTGCATGCTGCCGACTTCGCGGAATTTCTCCGGGAGCGGCGCCCAGGCGAACATCGATGCCGAGGGCGGCGGAATGTCCCAACCGGCGCGGCCGAAAGACTCCACCATCGCGTCGCGACGTTTGCGATAGACGTCGCGCATCTCGCGAATGCAGTCATCGGGGCCGTTCAGCGCCGCAGTGGCCGCAACCTGCACGGGCGTGAAGGCGCCGTAGTCGAGATAGGATTTCACCCGGGTCAGCGCGGCAATGATGCGCTCGTTGCCGACCGCAAAGCCCATGCGCCAGCCGGCCATCGAGAAGGTCTTCGACATCGAGGTGAACTCGACGGTGACGTCCATCGCGCCCGGTACCTGCAGCACTGAGGGTGGCGGGTTTTTGTCGTCGAAATAGACCTCGGCATAAGCGAGGTCCGAAAGAATGTAGATCTCATGCTTCTTCGCGAAGGCCACGAGGTCCTTGTAGAAGTCGAGGCTCGCCACCTGCGCCGTCGGATTCGACGGATAGCAGACAATCAGCGCGATCGGCTTCGGGATCGAATGGATGATGGCGCGCTCGACGGCAGCGAAGAAATCCGGCGTCGGCTCCGACGGCACCGAGCGGATCACGCCGCCGGCCATCAGGAAGCCGAAGGCATGGATGGGGTAGCTTGGATTCGGACACAGCACGACGTCGCCGGGCGCGGTGATCGCCTGGGCGACGTTGGCGAAGCCTTCCTTGGAGCCCAGCGTCGCCACCACCTGGGTGTCGGGATTAAGCTTCACGCCAAAGCGGCGCTCGTAATAGCCGGCCTGGGCCTTGCGCAGGCCGGTGATACCCTTCGAAGCCGAATAGCGGTCGGTTCGCGGCTTGCCCAGGGTTTCCTTGAGCTTCTCGATCACATGCGGCGGGGTCGCCAGATCCGGATTGCCCATGCCGAGGTCGATGATATCGGCGCCAGCGTTCCGCGCGGCGGCCTTGGCCCGGTTGACCTGTTCGAACACATAGGGCGGCAATCGGCGGATGCGGTAGAATTCTTCCATGGGATCGGGCTCCAGAACCGCTTCAGCATGCGGTTGAATCGTTTCTTTTTATCACGGAAGCCCGGTGACACCAGTCACGACGGGCAGTTTTGACTATTTGGCTGCCGGTTTGGCCGGCAGCACGACGGCCTGGCGATCGCGGGCGGCAGTCAGTTCGGCCTGCATCTTGGCCTGGTCCGCCGGCGCCATGGCGGTGCCTTCGCGTGTGGTCGGGAGGTCGTGAACCGGCAAATAGGTGCCCACCTCGGCCGGACGCGCCGGAGCGCCTGCGGGTGTGCCCACCATGGGCATGTCGGCGATGGTCGAGGCGCAGCCGCCAAGAGGCAAGCCAAGGCCCAGCGCCAACAGGGCGGCGGTTGCCACTGCCCGTGCGCTGCGACCATCGATGAATGTGCCTCTACGCGTCACACCACAACCCTACATCGCATTAGAATCGATTTTATCCCTATCGCAGCGCACCATCCAACCAATCTGGTCACAAACGATTAACGCCGGGAGAACAGGATGTAGGCTTGGATCTTCAATATGACGGAAGCAAGACCTTTGACGCGGTGCAGCACATCGAATCCTGCGGCAATCCGCGAACTGTGCCATCATCGATTTGCGTGGTGACGTACCGTTGCCCGACTGGAATGAAGCTGTTGTTGCGCCATGACCGAAGTTGCCACCGACGCCAAGGCTGCTGAAAACAAGACCTCGGGCGACAAGACCGATAAGCCGTTCAATCCCGAAGCTTTTGCGCTCAACATAGCCAAGGCGATGGAGAATGGCGGCAAGGCGCTGGCTGCCTATCTGCAGCCACGCCAGACCGGCGAGACCGTCGACAAGCCGCCAAGCGAGCTGACGGAACTGATCAAGACCTTCAGCATCGTCGCCAATTACTGGCTGTCCGACGACAAGCGCGCCGCCGAATTGCAGATGAAACTCGGCAAGGCCTATCTCGACCTCTGGGGCTCGGCGATGCGCCGGATGGTCGGCGAAGCCGGCTTGCCCGCTATCGAGGCACCGCCGCGCGACAAGCGCTTCAGCGATCCCGAGTGGAAATCGAACCAGTTCTTCGATTTCGTCATGCAGGCCTATCTGCTCACCACCCAATGGGCCCACGACCTCGTCAAGAATGCCGAGGGGCTCGATGCACATACCCGCAAGAAGGCGGAGTTCTACGTCCAGCAGATCACCAATGCGCTGGCGCCGTCGAACTTCGTGCTGACCAATCCGGAAGTGCTGCGCGAGACCGTGATGTCGAACGGCAGCAATCTGATGCGCGGCATGACCATGCTTGCCGAGGATATCGAGGCCGGCAAAGGCTCGCTGCGCATTCGCCAGTCCGATCCGAAGAATCTCGAAGTCGGCGTCAACATGGCGACGACGCCGGGCAAGGTGATCTTCCAGAACGAGGTGATGCAACTGATCCAGTATCAGCCGGCAACCGAGAACGTGCTGCGCACGCCGCTGCTGATCGTACCGCCTTGGATCAACAAGTTCTACATCCTCGATCTCAAGCCCGAGAAATCCTTCATCAAGTGGGCTGTCGATCAGGGCGTCTCGGTGTTCGTGATCTCCTGGGTCAACCCCGACAAGCGTCTCGGCGCCAAGACCTTCGACGACTATATGAAGGAAGGCCCGCTGACCGCGATGGACGTGATCGAGCAGGTCACTGGTGAGATGACGGCTCACACCATCGGCTATTGCGTCGGCGGCACCCTGCTCGCCTCGACGCTGGCCTGGCTCGCCGAGAAGCGCCGCGTCCGCGTGGCATCGGCAACGTTCCTGGCCGCGCAAGTCGACTTCACCCATGCCGGCGACCTCATGGTGTTCGTCGACGAGGATCAGATCTCGGCGCTGGAAAAGGACATGCAGGCGGCGGGTGTGCTGGAAGGCAGCAAGATGGCCATGGCCTTCAACATGCTGCGCTCCAACGACCTGATCTGGTCCTACGTGGTCAACAACTACCTCAAGGGCAAGCCGCCTTCGGCCTTCGATCTGCTGCACTGGAATTCGGATGCGACGCGGATGCCGGCGGCGAACCACTCGTTCTATCTGCGCAACTGCTATCTGGAGAACAAGCTCTCGACCGGCAACATGATCCTCGACAACACCCGGCTCGATCTCTCCAAGGTCAAGGTGCCTGTCTACAATCTCGCCACCCGCGAGGATCACATCGCGCCGGCGCAATCGGTGCTGTACGGCTCGCAATTCTTCGGCGGCCCGGTGAAATACGTGTTGTCCGGCTCCGGCCATATCGCCGGCGTGGTCAATCCACCGGCCTCCGGCAAGTATCAGTACTGGACCAACGATAACGCCCACGCCACCGATCTTGCCGACTGGATGAAGACCGCGCAGGAACATGCTGGCTCATGGTGGCCAAACTGGCGGGAGTGGCTCTCCGGCATCGATGGTGAGGAAGTTCCTGCCCGCCATGTCGGCACCGACGCATTCCCTGCGCTGGAAGACGCCCCCGGCAGTTATGTGCGGGTGCGGGCGTAACGGCCCGCCTCCTCCGCGCTTGCTTGGCGTCGTCACAGCAAACGTCTATGATTTCGGCCAAGACGCGTCGCATCCGCTTGCGGCGCGTGTGTTTTGCATGACCATCTCCGCGTTTTCCGCGGGAATTTCGACTGAAAGGATACCCGGATGACGCGCGAATTGTTCTGGCTGACGCTGACCGTGATTCTCACCGGCCTGCTCTGGGTGCCTTATATGCTGAACCGCATCATGGTCCGCGGTGTCACCGGCGTCATGGCCAATCCGACGCGTACCGACAGGCCGCAGGCTGAATGGGCTAACCGGATGATGTTCGCCCATGACAACGCCGTCGAGAATCTCATCATCTTCGCGCCGCTGGTGCTGATCCTGAATGCCGCCGATGTCTCGACCCCGACCACTGTTCTGGCCTGCGCGGTCTATTTTTGGTCGCGCGTGGTGCATCTGATCGTCTACACGCTCGGCCTGCCGATTTTCCGCACGCTGGCCTTCGTGGTCGGCTTTATCGCCCAGGCGGTCCTCGCCATCGCGATCCTGCGGATTCCGTACTAACGCTTCTTCTCGCCAGATTGATCTGCAATGAACCACGCTGCCCCAAGTCTCGATCTCGTCGTCAAGGAAATTGCCGACGAGATGGCGCAGCGAACGGACCGCGGCGACGTCGCGAGCTATATTCCGGAACTGGCGGGTGTCGATCCCAACCAGTTCGGCCTTGTGGTTATCGATGCCGATGGTCGGGTTGCAGCCGGCGGCGACGCCGATGTGCCGTTCTCGATCCAGAGCATCTCGAAAGTCTTCACGCTTACGCTGGCGCTCGGCATGGTCGGCGACCGGCTCTGGAAACATGTCGGCCGCGAGCCCTCGGGTAACCCATTCAACTCCATCGTCCAGCTCGAACGGGAGCGCGGCGTGCCGCGTAACCCCTTCATCAATGCCGGCGCCATCGCCGTCACCGATGTCATCCTGTCCGGCCATCAGCCGCGCGAGGCTATCGGCGAAATCCTGCGCTTCATGCAGTTCCTGGCCGGTGACAGCTCCATCGTCATCGACGAGGCCGTCGCGGCCTCCGAAAAGCGCACCGGCTTTCGCAACACCGCGCTCGCCAATTACATGAAGTCGTTTGGCGTGGTCGAAAACCCCGTCGACTTCACGCTCGGCGTCTATTTCCACCACTGCGCGATCGCGATGTCGTGCCGGCAGTTGGCCATGGCGACGCGCTACCTCGCTTATTCGGGCCGCAATCCATCGACCGGGCTCTCGGTGGTGTCGTCGGAGCGGGCGCGCCGTATCAACGCATTGATGCTGACCTGCGGGCACTATGACGGCTCCGGTGAATTCGCCTATCGTGTAGGCCTGCCCGGCAAGAGCGGCGTCGGCGGGGGCATTATCGCGGTCGCGCCCGGCAAGGCGTCGATCGCCGTCTGGGCGCCGGGTCTCGACAAGCACGGCAATTCGCATCTCGGCCGCATTGCGCTCGAGGCGCTCACGAAACGGCTCGGCTGGTCGATCTTCGGCGTCTGACGCCAACCGGTTTCCGGTCATGAAAAAGGGCTGAAACATCGCTGTTTCAGCCCTTGATCGTCGTCGATAAACCGCGCCTGGGGCGGCGAACCTTGCTTTCGACCAGGCACCGTCAATGTTCGTAGGTCCGGTTGGCTTCCTGGATGGCAGCCTCGTGGTACCAGCTGTCATAGTCGGCCACGGTTTTCACGGTTGAGGCACGCAGGTCCAACGGCTTGCTGAGCCGTCCCCGCGGGCCAACCGATGCACGTCCACCAACCGGGAATTGGTAGATTTTAGCGGTATGGGGGTGATGCGTTTGAGATGTCGGCATCGCTTCTCTTCCTTCCTCTGATCTGTTTTTTCCTTTCGGATCATCATTGTAACAGAGGCGCCCTTCTTTTGTGCCGACTGCCTCGTAAGAAGCATCCAAATGGCTACAATATGCGCACTCGATGGACATGCGCTTTGGGCGCGCAGGTTTTGAAGCCGCCTAAGCAGCGTCTGACCTCTCATTTGAGCGTCTGAAAGGCAGAAAAGTTCCGGTCGAAAATAGCCTGCAAGGGAATTGGGCAGCCGGTATTTTCGCGCGCGGCCGAATTCTTCTGAAAAATCCACGAATCCGGACCGATTCCCGGCCTCCGACGCCCTCTCCAGACAGCGAATGACAGCCCCGTTTGGGGACGCGCCGCACTTTTCGTCACAAAAGCGTTGCACCGCGACAAGTTGGCATACTACGTGCTTTATATGCAGCGCCGCTGGGGGCGGATTTTGCGTCCGCCCGCCGGCAAGCTCAGGGCTCACGCCCTACGCATCGCCAACTCATGAGAGACCCGCATGACAAAGTATAAGCTCGAGTATATTTGGCTCGACGGTTACACGCCGGTTCCGAACCTGCGTGGCAAGACGCAGATCAAGGAATTCGAAGATTTCCCGACCCTCGAACAGCTCCCGCTGTGGGGCTTCGACGGTTCGTCGACCATGCAGGCCGAAGGCCACAGCTCCGATTGCGTGCTGAAGCCGGTTGCGATCTATCCGGATGCGGCCCGTGAGAACGGCGCCTTGGTGATGTGCGAAGTCATGATGCCGGATGGCGTCACCCCGCACTCGACCAACAAGCGCGCCACCATTCTCGACGATGCCGGCGCTTGGTTCGGTTTCGAACAGGAATACTTCTTCTACGAGAATGGCCGTCCGCTCGGTTTCCCCGAGGATGGCTATCCCGCGCCGCAGGGCCCCTACTACACCGGCGTCGGCTTCAAGAACGTCGGCTCAATTGCCCGCGAGATCGTCGAAGAACATCTCGACCTCTGCCTCGAAGCCGGCATCAACCACGAAGGCATCAACGCCGAAGTGGCGAAGGGCCAGTGGGAATTCCAGATCTTCGGCAAGGGCTCCAAGAAGGCCGCTGACGAAATGTGGATCGCGCGTTACCTGCTGCTCCGTCTGACGGAGAAGTACGGCATCGACATCGAATTCCACTGCAAGCCGCTCGGCGATACCGATTGGAATGGCTCGGGCATGCACGCCAACTTCTCGACCGAATATATGCGTACGGTCGGCGGCAAGGCTTACTTCGAAGCTTTGATGGCCCAGTTCGACAAGAACCTGATGGACCACATCAACGTCTACGGCCCGGACAACGACAAGCGTCTGACCGGCAAGCATGAGACGGCTCCGTGGAACAAGTTCAGCTACGGCATCGCGGACCGCGGCGCCTCGATCCGCGTCCCGCACTCCTTCGTCAAGAATGAGTACAAGGGCTATCTGGAAGACCGTCGCCCGAACTCCCAGGGCGACCCCTACCAGATCGCTTCGCAGATCCTGAAGACCATCTCGGAAGTCCCGACCGCCAAGTCGGCTGCCGCGTAAGCGTCTGACTTCGGATCAAATATGAACGGCCCGAACGCAAGTTCGGGCCGTTTTGTTTGGCCCCTGCGTCCTTTCGCCGCCTTAGAGGATTGGACAAGAGATCGGCAGGATCGGTCTAACGCCGAGCGCGCGACATGCCCCAATGCTTGTCCGCTGTCGCAACATTCGCGACGTTGATGCGGCGAGAAAACTGGGAGAAGCGATCATGTCATATCGAACGACCGCTTTCGTTGCGGCATTCTCCATGCTGGTATCTACAGCAAGTCTTCGCGCGGAGACGACGGAAGAACGCCTGCGACGCGGCGACGAGGTTGTTCGATCGCTCAATGCCGGCAGCAGCCCGCCGACCCTCGAAGGCCTGCGCGCCGAATTTCCCTTTCTCGCCGATGCGATCACGGGCTACGCACTCGGCGACGTCTGGGCCCGGCCGGTTCTCGACGCGCGCACGCGACAACTCGCAGCCGTCGCCGCTTTCGCGGCGCTGGGGCATCGGCCGTTCATGAAGATCCATGCGAACTACGCGCTCAACGCCGGCGTGAAAGAGGACGAGCTGAAGGAGATCGTCTATCTGACGACCGTCCATGCGGGTTTCCCGCGCGCCATTGAGGCGGCGCAGACACTGAGTGAGCTGTTCAAGGAGCGCGCACAAAGGCCGGGATCGGCGAAGTGACAAGAGCATAGAAAAAAGGCCCGAACGCAAATTCGGGCCTTTTCTGTTGTCTCTCGCTGTCGTCACCCGGCCTGTAATGCGGGCCGAGGTGTATGCGCGCTCTTTACGGGAACATCGCCGGCTGATCGATGCCCAGCGTCTCGGCAAAGCCAAGCACCAGATTCATGTTCTGCACCGCCTGCCCCGATGCGCCCTTGGTAAGATTGTCGAGCGTCGAGACGATGATGGCGCGGCCCGGGATACGGTCAGCGGCAACGCCGATGAAGGTCATGTTGGAGCCGCGCACATGCCGCGAATGCGGCGTCTTGCCGAATGGCAGGATGTGCACGAACGGCTCCTTCTCATACTGCTTCACCAGCACCTCGTGGAGATCCTGCGCCGTCTTGCCGCGTCGGCCTCGCACATAGATGGTCGAGAGAATGCCGCGGTTCTGCGGCAAGAGATGTGGCGTGAAGCTGACAACAACCTCCTTGCCGGCAGCCTTCGAGAACTCCTGATCGAGTTCAGCCATATGCCGGTGATGGCCGACGCCATAGGCGTTGAAGCCTTCGGACACTTCCGAGAACAGCATCTCTTCCTTGGCGGAACGCCCTGCTCCGGTCATGCCGGACTTGGCATCGATCACGATCTCATCGGTCTCGATGGCGCGCGCCTTCAAGAGCGGCACCAAAGGCAGGATCGCGCATGATGTGTAGCAGCCGGGATTGGCGATGAGCCGCGCCTTCTTGATGTCGCGCCGATAGATCTCGACGAGGCCGTAGACGGCTTCCTTCTGCAGCTCCAGCGCATGATGCTCGTGGCCGTACCACTTGGCATAGGCTGCCGCATCCTCAAGCCGGAAATCGGCAGAGAGATCCACCACCTTGGTCTCGGGCGCCTTGGCCAGAAGATCCTGCAGCACCTTCTGCGTCGTCGCATGCGGCAGCGCGCAGAACACCAGATCGAGGCCAATGGTCGTCCAGTCGACCGAGTCGATGCTCACAAGCGTCGGCAGCTCATAGGGTGCGAATTGCGGGAACACATCGCCCATCGCCTGCCCGGCGCGCCGGTCGGCCGTCAGCAGCACGAGCTCGACCTTGGGATGACGCAGCAGCAGTCGCACCAGTTCGGCGCCGGTGTAACCGGACGCACCGAGAATGCCGATTTTCTTCTTCGTGCTCATCCCATAAATCCTTCGGCCTCAGCCATAGCAGTCAATTGTGTCGTCTCTTCCGCAAACAAATGCGACCGCAATTTGCGCATCGCATTTGAAATCTCGAACGCGGCAGGCTCCGGCCGCAGCGCCAGTGCGCTCATGACAGCCAGATGATCGGCATCTGACTTGTGCTGGTTGAGCTTGGAGCTACCCTCCACCTCGTCCACTGTCATCACCACACCGACGATCGCCTTCTTCATCGCCTCAAGCCGCCCCGCCGCCATCTTATCGGAGGTCCATGGCTTCTTCGGCGCCAGCCGTGTTTCGAACCTTGCGCTCAGCGCGTCAAGATGCGGGCCCAGTTCACCACCCGACAGGATGCGCACCGGTCCGGTGAGATGGACCGCCTGATAGAGCCAGGTCGGCACCTGATCGGGCGATACGTACCAGTCGGCCGACACATAGGCATCGGCGCCCAGGATGGCCATGGCCCATGGCGTCACGCCGTCTGCGAGCTTGAGCAGCGGATTTTGTCGCACAAGGTGAAAGGCCAGACGCGGCGTGCCGTCATTGCCGTAGTCGAGGCAGAAAGGCACCGCGGAGGCGATCGGCTTCCTGCCATCGAAGGCGCAGACCGTGCCGAAGCCGCGCGCGTCCGCAAACGCAAGTGCGTCAGTCCGATCGGTCTGAAATTTGGGCGGCGTATACATGACGGGCTCCTTCCTGAGTGAGGGCCGCCGGATGGGTCGCGCTGCTGTTTGGGAGAAAGACTGCCGCGGACCATATCCGGCGGCAGTGAGAGATCGAAACGCTTATGCGCGCATATCTCCACCTGCCGCGATAATGCGGCGGCGGCGGGCGATGATGCTGGTCGCAAGGTTGATCATGGGCGCGGTCATAGGGCCGCGCCCGCGATCCGTCAAGATCACCAGAGCACAGACCTCAGAGAACTGGGCTCCACGGCGCCGGCACGACGCGGTAGCCGTTGCCATCCTTCTCGACGAAACCGTTGGCCGGGAACGGATAGTGGAAGCCTTGCACCCGCATCCTGTCGGCGACCAACATGTCATAGACCTTGCGGCGGGTGGCTTCGGCCTGCACCGGATCCTGGTCGAAATTCACGTGCCAGCCGGGATTGGCTGCGAATAGCGCCGGAAGGTTGGTGACGTCCGACTGGATGAAGACCTTGTCCGATCCGGACGACAGCACATAGGACGTATGACCCGGCGTGTGCCCGATCGAGGCGACAGCCAGCAGCCCCGGCGCGACGTCCTTGCCCCATTCATAGGGCGTAACCTTCTTCTTCAACCCGGCCTCGAACACCCGCCGATTGTTCTTGAACAGACCGGTCATGCGATCGCCGGTGGCACGGCTCATCTCGCCGTCGTCCATCCAGAACTTCCACTCCGCTGCCGGCACCAGCACTTCGGCATTGGGAAACGCCAGCACGCCGTCCGCCGTCAGCAGGCCGTTCACATGATCGCCATGGAAGTGCGAGATCACGACCATGTCGATCATCTTTGGATCGATCCCTGCCGCCGTCATGTTGGTAATGAACTGACCGACATTGCCCTTGCTACTGGCATAGGCGCCCGGCCCGTTGCCCGTGTCGATCACCACCAGCTTGCCGCCGGTGTTGATCACCAGTGGCGCATAGAAGTTGGTGATCTGATCTTTCAGCAGAAATGCCCCGGCGAGCGCGTCATTGATATCATCGCGTTTGGCGTTGGAAATATAGGTATCGGCCAGCGGAAACGTCGCCGCACCATCGGAGATGGCGTTCACCTGGATATCGCCGACCTTGTAGCGATAGAAACTCGGCGCCTGCTTATCGGCCGGCGGTGCGGATGCCTTTGCCGGGGCCGATGAAAGCAGTGGCGTCGCTGCGAGCGCGGCGGCGCCCGCCAGTGCGTGTCGTCTTGACAAATCCATAAGTCTTCTCCCCTCGCTTTGCATGGTCGCTGTTAGCGCGACTCCGGCGCAGAGACTGGCACGACGCACCGACGGAGGCGACGGGTCTTTACGAGGCCAGCCGGCCTGCACCGCAGCGCAGGCCGGGAAATTGCCAGGCTTCGTTTAGATCACCGGGCTCCATGGGGCCGGCACCAGCCGATAACCGTTGCCGTCCTTCTCGACAAAGCCATTGGCCGGGAACGGATAGTGGAAGCCCTGCACCCGCATCTTCTCGGCCACCAGCATGTCATAGACCTTGCGGCGCGTTGTTTCCGCCTGTGCCGGATCCTGGTCGAACATCAGATGCCAGCCGGGATTGGTGACGAACAGCGACGGATGGTTGGTGACGTCGGACTGAATGAACAGCTTGTCGCTGCCGGACGACAGCACGAACGACGTATGGCCCGGCGTATGGCCTACCGACTCCACGGCGAGCAGGCCCGGCGCGACGTCCTTGCCCCACTCATAGGGCGTAACCTTCTTCTTCAGCCCATCGTTGAAGAGCTTGCGGTTGCTGGCGAACAGACCCTTCATGCGGTCATTGGCGGCCTTGGCCATCTCGCCGTCGTCGTTCCAGTACTTCCACTCGGCGGCCGGGACGAGGACTTCGGCATTCGGAAAAGCCGGCGTGCCATCGGCGGCCAGAAGCCCGTTCACGTGATCGCCGTGGAAATGCGAGATGATGACCATATCGACGTTCTTGGCGTCGATGCCGGCGGCGGCCATGTTGTTGGCGAACTGGCCGACATTGCCCTTGGTCGCCGCGAGGGCTCCGGGGCCGTTGCCCGTATCGATCACCACCAGCTTGCCGCCAGTGTTGATGACCAGCGGCGCAAAGTGAATGGTCATCTTGTCCTTCGGCAGGAAGGCCTTGTCGAGCGCGGCGTTGACCTCATCCTTCTTGGCGTTGAGCACGAAAGTGTCAGCCAGCGGAAAGGTGTTGGCGCCGTCGGAAATCGCGTTCACCTGCGCATCCCCGACCTTGTAGCGATAGAAACTCGGCGCCTGCTTGTCGGCCGGCGGAGCGGAGGCTTTGGCGGAGCCTGCGGTGAGCAATGGAGATGCGGCGAGCGCGGCGGCTCCGGCAAGGGCGTGACGACGTGACAAGTCCATGATGTTCTCCGGGGTGAAGCAGTGACAGGCGGGGGCTGGCGGAATTATTTACCAGCGTTCGATGACTTCTGCGAGATGTCGCGGCATTCAGACACCGCGACATGTCAGCCCGTTCAACACCCGGACACGGCGGTTATTCCTCGCCGGACTACTTCAGTTTCCAGAGCCATTCCACGGTCATCGACAGGCCGTCGCCGAACAGCAGCAGGACGCCCGCCCAGATAAAGGCCGAGGTGAAGTTGGCGACCTGAAAGCGCCAATAGGGCATTTCGAAAATGCCGGCGGCCAGCGGCACCGAGGCCCGCAATGGGCCGAAGAAGCGGCCGATATAAATGCTGGGCACGCCCCATTTTTTGACGAAGGCTTCGCCGCGCGGAAGCAGGTCGGGAAATTTGGACAGCGGCCAGATCTGGGCGACCTGGTCCTTGTATCTGAAGCCGAACCAATAGGAGAGCCAGTCGCCGAGCGCCGCGCCGAGAGCACCGGCAATCAATACCGGCCAGAAGCTGATGCCGCTCGCGCCGACCAGTGCGCCGATGGCCACCAGCGCGCCCCAGGCCGGCAGCAGCAGGGAGATGAAAGCGAGCGATTCCCCAAAGGCCAGCAGCAGAACGATCGGCGCCGCCCAGACCTGGTTCTGGCGCACGAATTCGATCAGCCCGTGCATCCAGCCTTCCATATGGAGAGTATCCCTTTACGGCTCTGGCCCGGCCGGATTGGCCGCGAACCGCTTTAACCTTCAAACGCCCGCGACAGGTAATCCGGCGGCACCGATCACATCAAGTCACAAGCGCGAAGTTTGAAGGTCGCCAATTTCAACTATTTGTCAGATACTTACGTGAGCTTTTTGTCATATGATCACAATTTATTTCATGGTGCACACAGCATGCGCCCTTTCGCGTGAATCTGGCCGGAATGCACATAGCACAGGCAGACTGGCCAGTCGTTCACGGGTTGGCGAGATCGAGCGGCGGGCTGGCCTTGTTACACGCTCAGCGAGCGCTATATGGCAAATACTAATAAAACTAGTGAGGACGCAGACCAATGAATGCACAGATCAACGAAGAAGAATGGTCACCGGCTACCGTTAAAGCCGTCCGTGAAAAACTCGGTAAAACAGAAGCCGAAATGGCTGAGAAGGCTGGTTTGACGCTGGAAACTTACAAGAATTATGAAGCCGGAAAGATCATCGATCTCGACACTGACGTGAAGATCAATCAGGCGCTGCGGGCATTCGGCGGTAAGCATCCCGCCTCAGAGGGCGGACTCCTCGGCAACAAGGATGTGCTTGGAACCAAGGACGTCCTGAAGTAACTCGCTCACAAGACAAACCCGCCGGGTGGACTAGGTCCGGCGGGTCTTCAGTCGCGGTGCGAGTTCGAAGGCCGCTTGAATTCAGCCTCCGCTCCAATGCTTAAAGAAGCGTTCGGGTCGCCCTCTCCGCCAGCCCGATGCTCACGCGCAATACCAGCCGGGCGCAGTACAGACGGATCAGGCGCATTGCTTCGCCTCCACCTGCTTACGCAGATACTCCAGTGCGGCCTGACGGGTCGCGGGATCGGCTGCGGCCCATTCCCTGAGGATCTGTTCGATCAGGCGCATATCGACCTCCAGGCAATGACGCGACGGAAGCCGTCTAGGACAGCGTCCCGGTACTTCCACCACCCCTCGTCCCGGATCCATGCTTCTTCCGGCAGGCCCGCGAGGTAGTCGAGGCGCTGACGCTCCTCTTCCACTGTTGCCGGCGCCGCCATGATGATGGTCCGCAGGGTCATGATGCCCGGGTGCTGCCGATGCGCCGCGATCGCGCAAGGCAGGTCCACATTGACCGGAATGAAGCCGGCTGAGCAGGCGGTGTGGATCTCTGTCACGGTGCTGGCGGTGATCATCACTGCACCTCCCCGTTCGAGGCGTAGTGCCCGCCGTACTGCTCGGCCATCCCGTCCAGATCGCCGCAGCCGCTGTGCTCGCTCTCCTCTGCCGGGTCGCTGTCTTCTGCGTCGCAGTCGTCGAGCTCGCCATCCATCTGGTTGGCCGCCCAGCGAGAGCTGCTCCATGCCCGATCCTGATTGATGATCCGATCCGCGGCGCCCAGGGTCGGCTCCATGTCGGCCTCTTCCTGCCGACTGTCGTCCTCGTTCACTTCCAGCTCGTGCTGGGCGTACTGGTCCGTCTGATCGAGAAACTGAATTAGCCGGTCGATCTGGTCGATGGCCTCGCGCCGGAGTCTGGAGAGTCGCTGGAGCGCTTTGAGGCGTCTCCGCTCCTGGGTAGCCAGATTGCGGGCGCGCGAATCCTGGGGCGTCCCAGGCGCTGCTACGTGCATGTTCATGGTGGGTGGTCTTTCGAGCTTGGCTTCTCACAGCCGTTACCGGCGTCGGGCCGGCAGCCGGGGGGTGAGAACTTGCTCGAAGACAAGTCGGCGCGCTTTTAAGCCTTGCGGCTCTGGACATGGCGCACCGCCCCCGGCATAAAGCCAGAGTTGGAGCGCCGCCAAGCGCTACCTAGCGCCTGAGGATGCCCGCCAAGGCCTCCTGTGCGCATTCGGACAAAGCCCCGCCAAGGGCCGTCCTATTCGAGTCCGGGTTCTCACACCCACGGACATGCTGCTCCTGATTTGCTTAAAAATCTATCCCCATCGGGGAAGCAAAAGGTAATCATGTTGCGCGGAACACGCACGGATGATCGCAATTAAGCTGATGATCAATGTTCACGTGACAATCGGCATACAAATTGCGATCATCAATTTCGACAGCATGCCAACGCATCGTCGAAAACGCCAAACCATTGAACCGGCATTCGAAAGCAAGACATGACCAGTCTCAAGACGAAAGAATCAACGCTTCAGGCGTTGGATCGCGCTTCTCGTCATCCGCCATCCGCAAACCAGATCCGGAAGCAGCGAGTGTCATTTATCATGGGCAGTCTCGACAAGGAGAGTGCTGTGACACGTGCCAAAGTTGAGAAGTCGTTGGCGGAGCAAGAAGGCACAAAGGCCGACTAATGATAGTTTTTGAGCTGACCGGCAAAGAAGATCACCCGGTCTATCAAGAACTTCAAATCTCAAATGCGAATCGACAGTACGATTTCTTGAGAGCGATTGTGTCGGCGTCCCTTGGTATGGGGCGCCCTTTTCTTTCTCAGCACGTCATCAAAGCGTTCAATTTTCAAGCTATCACCTGCCTTCATACCAATCCTGGAGAGTATCGACCCTGCCCGGTCCACGTCGGCGATCATCGGCCGCCCGATCACTATCGGGTACCCGCCTTGATGGACGACTTCGTGAACATGGTGAACCGGAATTGGGACACCACTGACTCCGTTTTTCTCGCGACATACGTACTTTGGCGCCTCAACAACATTCACCCGTTCATCAATGGCAACGGTCGCACCGCGCGGGCCGCATGCTACTTCGTCCTATGCCTGAAATCTGGTGCTCTCCTACCTGGCGAGACCATTCTGCCCGAACTCATTAAACTGAACAGGCAGGAGCACGTCGTTGCGTTACAGCATGCACACGTTACGGCAGCTCAAACCGGAGAGCCTGACCTGGGTCCACTGCACGCTATCGTCACCCGGTTGGTAGACGAGCAACTGGCTAGCGCTGACATATTTCCAGCCGCTGAAACGGCATCTGACATTGCCGATGTCGTTGCCGATATTGCCGACGCGACAACCCCACAGCAGTGAAGCGCCTATTGCGCCCGATTCCAACATGAATCATGATCTCGCTCAACCTGAGGGGGCGAACATGTCTTTCGAGTTCTGGGGCGGAATGATTGCTGGCGCCGGCTGTGTGGTAGTCGGCCTTGGCTACGACAGCGGTTCGGCATACGTCGTGGCATTGGGGGCGGCACTGCTGGTAGTTCCCTATTTTTTGCTCGTTGCTGGCGGTGAACAACCGTCCGATGAAGTGATCCCCTCAGAAGCGACTGCCTGTCGATAGCGGGCATACCGGGGAAAATCCGGTCCGATCCGTTGAAAAACTCTCGCCCGTCCAACTAGCTTCGCGCCTCCTCGGAGGTGCGCCATGTCGGATCTCGCGTGTTGCTCCCTTTGCCCCCACGCCCGTGATTGCACGAACGTAGGTAGTTGCCTCAACGAAAGAGCAGCGCCTTTTCTCGCTCGCGGTGCGTTTTCACCTTGGATGCTACCCCAACAAGCGCGAGACGTTGAGGCGGCTCTTCGCCGTGGTTCATCACTGTGCCGAATTACAGGCGGCGGTAGACTTGGCCCTGCAGTTGCTACGCCAACGAAATTTAAGAAGCACAGTGCGGCTTACCCCATTTGGGGCCAAGAGATGGGCGCTTTAGCAAAACAGAATGCAAAAGCGAATGATGTCCTGAAGGGACAAACTAAACGCCTTGGAAGTCACTGCCAACGCGGCCACGCTATGACTGGCGACAATGTCGGATTTCGCACCTCGCGACGCATTTTCTGCAAAGCATGCACCAGCGCTCGCGCCAAAGCCGGTGGCATCATAAGCCCCCAAATTATCAAGCAAGTAACGAAGCTGCTCAAAGAACGAGTACCTATCCGGCGCTTCACACAGGGCGTGAGCGAAGGCTATTTAGTGAGCTTTGCCACTTTCAAACGGTACCGCCGAGAGAACCCGACGTTCGATCAGTTCGTGATCGAACACACCAAGGACAATAACTCACGAGCTCAGTTGCAGCGGTATCGACATCGCGCTTTCATGCAGGCGGCGCCCGCAGTTCAAAGTCGTTACTTGCGGGAGGTCTACGATCTGATTCCGCGGTACCTGCCGGACGATGCTCGTGATGACATTGTCAGCAATATCTTCCGAGCTCTCGTCGAACAATCTCTGCGGCACGACCAGGTAAAATCGCGCGTCGCTTGGTTTGTCAGCGAACAAAACAGGATGTTTCCCCCTAAGCATCGCAAATTTGGCGATGCACAGCTCGTCTCGCTCGACGAAGTACTTTTTGACGATGGGACTCGCACCAGAGGCGATACAGTATCCGAAGGGCTGTGGTGATGCGCCTGAGCGTCGGACGACCTCAATCCTTCGGCGGCTCCCGGAATCCGACGCAAAGACTATGAGGCTTCGCGTGGAAATACTGCGCATCACCCGTGATCGCGCCGGCCATTTCGTCGATTGCCTTTTGCAACGCACGAGCAGCAACACAGTGCGGGTTGTCATAGATCGCACCATATGTGTGCGGTCGAAGCTGGCGCATCAACTCGAGCATTATGACGTGGTGCGGATGTGGCTTGGCCGCCTCTTCCTCCCTGCGTCGCCGACGCTCATCCCTTGACCACTGCGAAATCATTTCGTCTCTCAATAATTCTATGGTCGCCACAAATGCGCGTGCACCCATCTCCCATCGAACGCGTTACGCAGCGCTTCCGCGTCTCCATGGTAGGTGAAGCAGAAAACAGCCCACCGTCTCTCCTCGTGCACCACGCTTGGGCCACGCACGCGCAGCGACAGCAGCTTCCGCGAACAGAAGCTCGTCGCCTTAACGCAGGTCTCTTCATCGTCAGGAATAGCGATTTGAAACGGCCAATTGCCGTAGGTCTCGGCCATGGCCAAGATAAGAACATTTAGAGAACATCGTCAAGTCTCGGCCGGCGAGTTCCAAAGTTCTCTGAACCTAAAAACTCAGCGCCTCTTTGCCGGCCTGGCACCCGAGAGCATCAGGGTCCCCGCCTCTGCAATTGCCGTCATGGGAGACGCATCTCCCTTTATCTTCTCCCAGGCACTTGTACGTTTACGATGCGCCCAATAGGCCGAGACGGCATAACCGATGGCAAAAACGATAAACACTGGCGCGACGTAGTAGGTTGCTAACTGCCCTGCTGCGGTCATCTCATTTGCGAAGACCGCATTTGTCCAGATACTCGTCGCCAAGCCCAACAACAATGTTGCCACCGAAAGCCGGGTCGTCACTTGGCCACTCAGTGAAGAGATTTGATCCATCTCCGGCTCGCTGATCGGATACGTCGTCATCGTGCGCGCCATATACCGGGGCTGCATCGTCGCACCTGACGGAAAGTCACCAGTGATCTCCGGCCTATCTGCCATCTTCGCGGTCCCCAATCTGAGGCAAGCGCGTTTGCGCCCAATCGCTGTGAGGCTCTGACAGACCAACTTGAACAGCGTTGAACGTCATGGTGTGAGCGCAATTTCTGCAACCAACCAAGATCATATGGTAAACTTCGCCGGTTTCTGACAACGGATCGACTGCTAGTCGATGAAGTCCGACCAAATGTGGAGCGAGAGTCCAGTCGGAAGTCTTGCAAACGGGGCAAACAACAGGACTTTTCCAGCGCCCAGTCCACCATTTGGCGACCTTCGCAGTATCCTCGGCAGTCAATTTCCCATGCTGATCCGGCATCAATCCCCCGCACACTGTCAGTGCGAGCCGAACTATGAACACAAGTATCGCGAGAGTCTATCGTCGTTGATGGCGTATGGGTCGAAAGCTGCCCGCTCATGCATACCCCTGCGACTGATACTCAATCTTCCGATTAATGTTGCCCTCTTGCTTGTCGAGAGCCCGCGCCATCACCCTCGCCGTGGTTTGCGCAGTCTGCCCCTCGTAGATCTGTGCTGACTTTCCGAGCGACTTCCCATTGCGTTCCGTCAACGTCACCACGTCGCCGTTCACGGTGTAGAAATGCACCTCTACGGTGCCGGGATCGCCGTTCAAGCACGATCCGATTTGAACGAACACGGGATGCACTTCACGCTTGACGCGTGGCGCCCGTGGTTTCGGCGCAGGTTGCGGCAAAACCTCAGCCGGCGCGATTGCCTTCTGCCAGTCGTCAACCAACCCACTACGCCACCTTTTCCTTGGCTGCGATTTCCAGGTACTGCGCACACTGGCACCGACCACCGCGCGCTGTCAGGATGTCACGGACGATCTGCAGCGGGACGCCCGGCCCCAGCAGCTTCAGTTCCTCAGCCGCCTTCTCGTCAATGAAGGCGTCGATCTCAGCGCGGATCGCGGCAATGCGGTCTTCAGTGCTTTGCGATTTCATTGTTTATCTCCGCTTTCGGAATTGCTGCCCTGCTCTGGGCCCGCCGCAGCTCAGCGGTGACTTGTGCATCGCGCTTGATCAGATAGTCCTGCAGCTCGAACGGCAGCTCATAGAATGCGCCCCATCGTTCCTTTGACCATGACCGCGGCGGCTTCACATCCGAGCGTGAATAGATGACCGTCGCGACCGGAGCGCCGGCAGTGGGATCGGACAACCCACGTGCACGATGCACCTGCGATATCGCCTTGGCCTGCTCCAGCATGTCGCCAGACTTGCTCATGAGGTACAGCGCGACGGCAGCCGGCCGCGCCGGCAATGACGGCAGGCCGATGCCATCGCACCATGCAACGAAGTCGGCTGGCATCTCAACATCGGGCACAGGAGCCAGCGCAATGCCCGCACTCTCAAATTGGCGTTCCAGTTCAGCAGCGATAGCCCCGTTCAACGAAGCTTCACGCTCCAGCCGCTCGGCAAGGCGCGTACTGACCAGCGCGTCCATGACGGGGTTGCTCAACGGCCCACCTTGCGCAGATTGTGATGCACGTGATCCATGTCCCGCCGCAGTGCGACCAGCTTGGAGTAACGCCGCAGATTGGACGTGTCAGCGGTGCGCAGTTCGGAATCGAAAGCATCTAGTGCTTCTGCACGCTTTTCGAGACTGTAGAGATGAAAGCGCTCAACGACCTGCCCGTGATCAATACCTTCACCGGTCCAGTTCTTGGAAATGCTGTCGGCGCGTTCGAGGAAGTCCGGTGTGTCGGCCATGTTGTCTCCTATCGTGCAGATGCCCTGCGGGCACTCGTCAGTTGCGCTGCAATCCTCGCCGCCTTCAGTCCAGAGGCGCCTTCCAGTTGCTTCTCAAGCTTCGCAATGCTGCCTTCGCTGGAAGATGCACGCGGGCCAGCGGTCGTTCCGGGTCGCTGCACTGGCGGCAGACTGCGCGAAGCAACGGCCTTTGGTGCGTCCTTGATCTCGCGGTAGCGCATCGCATCCAGCAAGACCTGCTGCCCGACTGCACTGTGTATCGTGCGATCACGGGCAAGCCCGCGAATTTCGGCCGGCGTCAAACCCAGGCTCTGGAAATACGGCCCGACCTTTGCGCCATACTCCTTGACCACGCGGCCATGATCATCGCCCAGGACCCGAGCCAGCTTTGCATCCTCGCTCGCCTTGAAGGACGAGAATTCCTGAGATTGAGCATGCTCACGCTGCTGCTGCTCCTGCTGCTTGGCCTGGTTGATCTGCTCGACGCGGCCCAGCACACCAATTGCGGCGTTGAAGGCTTTTGGGTCCACATCCTTCAGCATCATGAGGCCTTGCGCCAGTTGATCTGGCGGCAGCCCCTCTAGCTGTGGCGCGACCTGAAAGAATGTCGCCTGTGCAAACGAGTTGGCGGCTTCCAGTGCGGCGGAATACGAGGTGCGCACTTGCTCCGCCTCACCAAGCTGCTGCTCAATGGCCTGCCGCACCTGGGGATGCTTCAGCGCACGCTCAACTTCCGGGTCGAGGTCGGAATTCGCGCGCACCGCGTCTGCCGATGGCTCGGCTTCCGGCTTTGCTGCTTTGGCTTCCTTTGTCGGCACCTTCTCGCCGTCCTCGGGCACCTCAATGCCAAAGTGCTCCGCGGCCTTGGGGTCACCCTTCACGGCATCCTTGCGCATGGCATCGACTGCCGCGGCAAACTCAGTGGAGACGCTGTGCGAGGCATCCTTGATGTTCGCATTATGGAAGGCGGTCAGATCCCGTGCCGCGCGCTCGGACGTGACGGTTTCGTTCTCCGGCAATGCCTCGCCGTCCTTGATATACTTGACCTCAACCAGATCATCGGGGCCGGCATAGCTCAGGAAGTCGGCGGCCTCGCGAGGCGTCTTGAATTCGATCCCGTCGAGAGGTTCAAAACTCCCCGGCTCATTCTCAGGCATCGACGTGAAGCCGTGCGACGCCTCCACACCTTCGCGCCCAAACTTCTCTTCGGTCGATGCCGTGAACTGGCCGGACTCTGCGTCGCGATTTTCGCTCATGGTTTAGCTGTCCCTGCCTCGTCGATCGATCCAGCCGTAGGTCGTGATGAAAATGCTTGTTGAGGCGCCCTGAGCCACGGCTTGAATCTGCGCCGACGTGTTGGTGCGAACGTCAATCGTATTTGTGGTGACGCCGCTCGACGTGTTGGACGTTTGGTTCGTCGTCGGAGTATTGAATGTAATCGCGCCTTCATCGGGGGAAGCTATTAGAAACGAACTGGTCGTACCGTTAGTCCTGAGCCGAGAAGTAACCTTCACCCCCGTCGGCACGCGTAGCGTATACAGCTTGGGCGTCGTACCAAGCGTGCTATCGTTCACGTCGTTGACGAGAGACCCGACGCCCCAAAGGAACTCATCGCCAAACTGCGAAAAAAGTAGCCAATTGCCGCTGCCGTCCGTGCGCATTGAACCGATACGACGGAATACGGTGTAGTTCGTCGGAAGCGTCGGCGCCGTGGCGCTCAACGACGTCAGAATGTCAACAACGCCGGTATCCAGCCGCTTGATCTGATGGACATGATACCAGATGCTTGACGCGATCGAGCCCGTGTCCAGCGAGCCATTTCCAGATCCAACTGCCCACGCCGCATTCGTCTTGGTGTAAGCCGATCCCAGCGCCATGAGTGATGCGCCAGTCGAATCCACAGCCTTACCCCCGGCAATCCCGAATGACGCCGAACTGCCAGCCGTCGATAGGGTCAATCCGAACAGATAGCCATCGTTACCAAGCTGCAGGTTAGCGCGCGAAGTCGAAACGCTGGAAACATCCGAAAGGTTATTCGCCTTCAGCATATCGCCAGCACCAGCCGGCGTGGCCCATGTACCATCACCACGCCAGAATGTGGACGAAGTGGCAGACGTGCCGCTATTCAAGTTCGTGACAGGTAGGTTTCCCGTGACGCCTGTGGAAAGAGGAAGACCCGTGAGATTGGTAGCCGTGCCGCTCGCAGGCGTGCCCAATGCACCACCCACGAAATAGGCAGAGCCCGTACCTGCCTCGTCGGTTAACGCAGCACGGAGGTTTGCACTCGACGGCGTGGTCAGCCATGTCGCGATACCCGTTCCTAGGTTCGCAACACCCGTGGCAATGGGTAGACCAGTAGCATTCGTGAGGGTGGCAGACGAAGGCGTGCCAAGCGCGCCGTTGAACAGGACAGGCGCACCAGCCGCTCCGGTATTGACCGCAAGTGCCGCGGCAATGCCAGTGCCGAGTCCTGACACGCCAGTTGCGATAGGCAGACCAGTGGTATTAGTCAGAATGCCTGATGCTGGAGTGCCCAATGCAGGAGTGGTGAAGGTCGGTGACGTCAAAGCGGCGCCCGACGCCCGAACTACCGCACCTGTGCCGCTATTCGCGGTGACAGCCACACCGCTGATGCTGAAGCTATTGCCTGTGCCGGCGGTGTCATAGGTCTTGTTCGTGAGCGTCGCACTCGCTGCCCACTTGGTAGCATCCGACGTGTTATCCACGTTCCCAAGGCCAACGTCGCCCTTCACAATGCCAGTCGGGGTGGTGATGTTGGGAGAAGTGCCGAACACCAGTGGGCCGGTGCCCGACTCATCGGTCATTGCCGCGCGCAGGTTTGCTGAGCTGGCAGAGGCCAACCATGCCGCCATGTTTGCGGACAGGCCGCTCAATGAACTGGCAGGCACGTTCGTCAGCGTGTTTGTCGCGCCATCGATCGATTTGTTCGTCAGTGTGGCCACTGCCGCCCATTTCGTGGCGTCGCTGGTGTTATCGACCTGGTCCAGACCCTCGATAACGTGGTCAGCGTTCCACTCTGCCCCGTAAACCCGCGTAGGATCGTTGCGGGTAGGCTTGTTCGAGACAAAGCTGTGAACGATGCGAGCGTTGTTCGGCATTACCCAAACGCCTCTTCGTCAAACTCGCCATCGTCAAAAGAGCGGTCATCCTCTTCCGAAGGATCGACTGGCTCAGGGGCTGGCGCCGTCGTGGTCGTGGTCGTGGTGGGATCCGCACCGTCGGCCTGCAGCTTCTCGATGACCGCCGTGCGCATGTACTGCGCCGGCAGCATCGAGCGTCGATGCGCCACCTCAGCGATCAGGGTCTTGGCGCCGGCCGGCAGGCTGACAACAGCAGTATCGGGAAAGCGGCTCATCACGCGGCCTTGCTCACCCGGTAGCCCAGCGTCTCCGCAAAGCGGATGGCGGCTACGATCTCGTCGAACGTCACGCGGCCGAGTGCCGAATGCTTCTGCAGAACGGCGATGAACTCGCCAAGGTCTTTGTCCGTCATGTCGATCTCCGCAAATCAGTTGCAGAGATTCTGACACAGGTTTTCTAATGCGATAACCCTAAATCACACTATAAACGTATAAATACACATATTTTCAATTACTTGCTTTGAGTGCGTTTAGTATGATCTCAGTGTGCACACATTGGCTCAGGTTTGCTGGCGTTAGGCGGATGCCATATCCGCCCCGAGCGGGATGTCCACCTCTCGATAGCGCATGCGAAGGGCGCTCTCGCAAACGCCTAGAACTTCGTCGATCACCTCTTGAGGGTCGCGCTGATCTGCCCGCGGCACACAGTTCTTGATCACCTGCAGAAGCTTCGCCAGCACGATGGCGTCCAGGCCTTTTGGCAGTGGTCCAGGATCGAACTCCAACAGCTTAGGAGCCTCGCCCTGCTTTGCCTCTCCCTTGCCGTCTAGGCGGTCCTGAAGCTCCTGGATGCGCGCTCGCAGCTTTTCTTCTGTGTTGAGCATATTGCCGTCGTCGTCCATCAGCGGCTTTACGCCAACAATGATGCGCTCGATCCGCTCAAATGGCGGCAACACGTTCAGACCGCGCGTCTTGCCGTCGATCGATTTCATCAGCCGGCCGACGGTTGGCCCCTGATCCAACTGATCCAGCGCCTGTTCATGGCTCAGGCCGGGCTTATTGCCGTCCAGAAGTAGCTTGTCGCCGTACTGGCGCGGAAACAGCTTGCTCACGATCCATTTCAGGCTGTCCACCTTCAGGCGATCTCGCTGGACCTTGGCGTGGTTCGCTACAGTCTTCTTGCCATCAATGACGATGTCGCCGGATTCGTTGAACGCGATCACCAGGATCTGCTCGACGTAGTAGTCGCACATGGCCTCTCTTGCGCGCGTGTAGTTGTCGCGGAACTCTGGCTGCCTCTCTAGCCACCTATAGACCGTGTTTCGATCTGGCATACCTGCTTCACGGCAAATCTCAAGCAGACCTTTGCCAGCTATCATCTGCTCACAGATCAAATCCGCCTTTTTCTTTGAATATTCCGATGGTCGCGCCATTGGTCTCTCTGGTTACGGGTTACGTTACGGTTACGTTACGGGTTACGGAATTCAGGGTCTGATGGTTACGTTACGTTACGTCCCCCTATAAGGGACGTAACTCCGTAACCGACCGAGCCCTTCAATCATGGTTCACCGTCCATCGCTCACCGAGCTGGCGGATCATGCCTTTGCCCTTGAGCGCTTGCTTGATGTCGTGGAGCGTGGCTTTGCGCTTGGTGCCGATATCGAGCGCGCGGGCCTTCTCGTTCCAGTCCTCGGTGGAGAGGCCGATGGCGCCGGCATCGTGGAGAATGCCAAACATGGTTCGTTCGTTGGCAGTCAGCCTGTCCTTGGCTTTCGTCGCAACTTGCGATGATTGCTCTGCCGGTTCCACGATGTTGACCGTGATAGGGTCGCCGTCGTCGTCGGTGCCGAATTCGAACAATCTGGACTTGAAGCTGAATACCGGGCCTTCGGCCATATCGTTGGCCTTCACCACCGTGGCGGTCTTCACGTCGTCGCCGGCAATGGTCACAAGCATGTCCACGTCCCCGTAGAGCGCATTGGAACCTCTGGCGCCGCGTTCCACGTCCTTGCCGGTATGTCCTACCAGCGCGACGTGTGGCGCAGCCCCTATCTTTCCCAGAGCGTCCTTGATGCGTTGAATGTTGGTGAAGACGCGGCCCTGATCCTTGGCCTTATCTTCGTCACCACCACCGGCAGCAATCAGCTTGGCGAAAGTGTCGAAGATCACCAGCCCGGTTACATGACCCATCACGTATTCGCTGTTCTTGATAGTCTGCAGAACCTTGTTGACGCTGGCCGGGTCCATCAGATCGAGCGTGCCGGGAACAACCGTGATGCTCGGCATGTCTTCCGGCAGGCGTCCCCCGTTGGCCTTTGACCATTCACCGACATGAGCGCGAAGACGGCGGCGTACCAGATCGGCCCGCTCCAGTGCGAAGTAGACCACATTCCAGATACTCTTGTGCTTGAACCCGTGCCAGTCGTCTCCCCAGGCCGTGCATATAGCCAGCTCAGCCATCAGCGCAGACTTGAGACCGCCGGGCGGCGCCACCCATGCCGACGTTTCACCTCGGGCAATGATGCCCTTCATGATCCACGGCTTGGGCGTGATGACAGTATCGCGCGCCAACTCGTCCAGCGTTTCGAATGGCATTCCGGGGCCATATCGATCGCGCCGGATGGCGATAGCGTCAAGCTGGTCGTTATTCATGGATTGTACGTTCATGCGTCACCTCGCAATGCTGCGCAGATGATCCGCTGAATGAGGCCGGGGCCTTCGCACCTAACCAACCCGTTAGCTGTGGCCAGATCCTCTAGGAAATCCACAATGCAACGACGGCGAGCCGGGTCGTCATAGATGATGCTGGCCATCCGAAAGGCTTCATCCTCGAACGCCCATAGCCGGGCATTGGCGACATTGCTTCGCGCCAAACGCATGGCGCTCGTGATATCTTCATACTCAACGCGGTGCTCTGCGGCTGCCGTGCTCAAAATTCTTCCACCTCCCAGCCGCCACCATGCTTTTTGGCCTTCACCTTCACCGCAATGAAGCGGAACGGATAGATCGACGCCGCAACCTTGATTTTCACGCGTGCATCGTCCTGCCAGAAGCCTTTCACTTCATGGGATTCCAGGTATCCGTCCGATGTCAGAACGATGAAGTCGGGCGAATAAAACGTGTTGTCGGCAAGCCGTAGCTTCATCGGTTCAAACTTGAACCACTGGATGTCGCCGGCCATGCGGCGCTGATCCAAATGTTCGGCATATGCTTGCTCGGTTTTGTTCATCTCGCCGGTCTGCAGCCGGCCAAGCGCGTAGAATGCCTTCATTCGGCACCGCCTTGCAGGCCACCCAGTAGTCCAGCAACCGGCGGGACAAGCGCTCTGCGACGTTCGACCTCGTCGCAGCCCTTGCGGCGCGCCATCTCGAACGAGACGACGATTTCACTTAGCTCGGCAGTGGTGAGGTTGAAGAACGATCCGGTCGAGCCGCAGGCCCAATCGATGATTTTCTCAATCTGGCTTTCAAGGTTTTGCTTCATGACGCCACCTCGCCAAAAACGAGAGGCGCCAGGATCGAAGCCATGGCCGTACTTACGGGACAGCGGCTTGCCAATCGTGATGTTTGCAAACGTCGAGCGATATCGCTAGAATCCGCTTCGTTCCGTGCCAACAGAACTACATTCGGAATCGGGCTGCCTTCGCCGGGGCGGCCCTTTTCTTTGATCAGGGTCATGCGCTTATGCCACCTCTTGCGAAGTGGACTTGCGAAGCCCGCCGTTGATGAAAGCTTCGATGTCCTCGGGACGATAAGCTACGCGGCGTCCCAATCGGACGAACTGCGGCCCCATACCTTTAACTCGCCAACCGTCTAAGGTTGCCTTGGCTACTCCCAAGGTCTGTGCGGTCTCTTCAACTGATTTAAGTGCGGTCATGATCACCACCGTTTGTTGCGATGGTGGGATCATTGTTTGAGATCGCTACGCCGTTGGAGGGTGGTTTACTCGCGGAGAAAATCTCCTAATCGTTACCCTCAATTCCCCCAAGTCCAGTGGCGTCAATTTCCCGGGTGCGGTCACGTATCCTTTTGGCATGCACCTGCACCTCATCCTCATCGGCCTTTGGAAAATGCGCCCGGATTGCCGCCGACATGTTCCCCTGGTGTTTCGACAAACTCGCGACGATTTGCGCCTCGTCCAAAGTGTAGCCTATTCCTCGTGGGTTCTTGTCGCTGGTGCGGGGCGGGCGATCGTGCGAACGAACGGCGCCCACGATCTTAGCGAGGGTCACATGGACGCGCGCAGGATCTTCTTCGCCCCGTTCTATGCGTTCTTCCAGGTCGTGCAAAAATGCCCGGGCAATCGCGAAGCCGTCCTTGATTTCTTGGTTATTCACGCCTCGGCCCTCGCCAACTGCACAACATTGTCAGCCGGCGGGTTGATGATCAATTCCAGCAGCCCGGCCAGCTTCTCTAGTGCCTCCCGCTTTTCCTTGGCGTAGCTGTGCCGGTCATAGGTGCCGCGCACGCCGGTCAGTACGTGGCCAAGCACTAGCTCGCCGATGTCGCCGGGCACGCCAGCGCGGGACATGAGCGAGCGGGCGGTGCGGCGAAGGTCATGGATGGTCCAGTGCTCCACAGGGCGCAGTCCTGCCTCCTGGCGCTGCTTGGCGATGATGCCGTCCAAGGCCTTCTTGGCTGGATCGAACGTGGCGAACGATCGCACACCCCGCGTTGTCGGGAACATGATGCCGGCCTTGGTGTCGCCGACATATTCCAGCGCCCGCTCGGTCAGATATACCTCGTGGTCGATGCCGGTTTTGTATCGATCGGCCGGAATGGTCCAGATCGGCCCGTTCAGTTCCTCGGCGGTCATCTCAGAGACTTCGTTCCGACGTTGGGCAGTCAGTAGGAGCACTCGCAAGATCCGCGAGAACGAAGGCGGCAGCTCTGGATCATCCAGTGCGGTCCACAGGCTGCGAATCTCGTCATCTGCCAGCGTTCGCTTCCTGCCGCCCCGCTCGGCCGGCGTTTTCTTTCGGGTATGTGCCCGAACAACCGGCGACTTGAAATCGTCATCCCAGCCGGCCTGCCAGTTGAAGGCAGCGCGGACATGGGCAAGCACCCGGTCACGCATGACGGGTCCATTCTTGGCCTCGATCTCGTCCAACATGCTTTTGATGTCGCTCTTGGCGAGGGTGTAGATCGATTTGGCGCCAATCCGGGGCCGGACGTAAATGTTGTAGATCCGCTCGATTTGGTTGCCGCTGCGGAGCTTGAGGGCATAGGCCTTGAGGTAGGCCGTGAGGACAGAATCGACGGTGTTGGCTTCTACCGCCTTCGCCTTGCGGGCAGCTTCGCGCTCGTCGAGCAATTCCTGGACAGGATCGCGCCCGCCGGCGACCTGGCCGGCCCGCTCCTTGGCAAATCCGCGTGCCTGCTCCGCTGTGATTGATCCGTGCAGACCAAGGCTCATCCACCGAGAAGTGCTGGCCTTGTTCCGATAGCGGAACCCATATGTCAGGACGCCGCTGTTAAGCCGGCGGACTACGAAGCCTTTCACCTGCTCATCATACAGGCTCTCGCCGGGCTCGAGGTTTTCGGCTGTGGTCTTGCTGATCTTGGCCATGCATGCCCCCGGTGTGTGCACACAAGGTGCACCCGCGAGTCAGCCAATTCAATCTATTTCGAGCTAACTGCCGCCATTGTGGAAACAGCTGGTTTCGCTGGACTTTTCCGCGAAATGTGGGAATTAGCCATCATTTCAGCACCTTAGACGATGTCATCCCGATCACATCAAGTCACAACATCTGAGGGCCGATAGCCGCGGTGCGGGTGCCGACCGGTAAATTTGAACCTTTTCCCGGCTTCTGCGTCCAAGGTCAGAGACCGGCTTACCCAATGGCAACTCTGTACCGCCGTTAGGCTGACTTCCCGCCCGGCTGTCAAAATCAAGAACGCAAAGGACTGAAGATGATCGGATCGCTGATGATGTGCGTGAGTGCGCTGGTATTGCTGATCGGCATGGTCGCCGGCATCGTAATGGGCATACGCCAGGATTTCCTGCTGAGCCCCGCGCATGCGCATCTCAACCTCGTCGGCGGTGTGCTGCTGTTCCTGTTCGGGTTGTATTACCGCCTGATTCCTGCGGCTGGACGCTCGCTACTGGCCAAGGTCCAGGCGCGATGCACATCGTCGGCGGCATCATGTTCCCCGTCGGCATCGGCATCACCCTGCTCGCCAACCACGCCTATATGGCCATTCCGATCATCGGTTCACTGATCATGCTCGCGGCCATGGCCCTCTTCGTCGTGATCGTGCTACGCACCGAGCGCTCTGGCACGGCCGCTTGAGCCCCGAGGTCGTAGCCACATTGCCAACCTGAACGTGGCATAGTCACAGCAACGATTCGCCGCGCCGCGCGCGGCGCCAACCGAGACAAAACTTTAAGACATATGGCTAAGGCACAGAAATCAAACGCGAAAGCTGATCTTTTTGGCGGCGCCAGCGCGCCGAAATCGGCTGCGGCACCGAAGGCGTCCACCCGCTCCGCCAATGCCGAAGACGGCTATACGGCCGCGGACATCGAGGTCCTCGAAGGCCTCGAGCCGGTCCGGCGTCGCCCGGGCATGTATATCGGCGGCACCGACGAAAAGGCGCTGCATCACCTGTTCGCCGAAGTGATCGACAACTCGATGGACGAGGCGCTGGCCGGCCATGCGACCTTCATCGAGGTGGAACTCACCGCCGACGGCTTCCTGTCAGTATCGGACAACGGCCGCGGCATCCCGGTCGATCCGCATCCGAAACATCCGAAGAAGTCTGCCCTCGAAGTCATCATGTGCACGCTGCATGCCGGCGGCAAATTCGACTCCAAGGTCTACGAGACATCAGGCGGTCTGCACGGCGTCGGTGTCTCCGTGGTCAACGCCCTCTCCTCGCTGCTCGAGGTCGAGGTCGCGCGCAACCAGCAGCTCTACAAGATGACGTTCGCCCGCGGCATTCCACAGGGCAAGCTTGAGGATCTCGGCAAGGTTCATAACCGCCGCGGCACCCGCGTGCGCTTCAAGCCGGATACCGACATCTTCGGCGCCAAGGCAGCCTTCAAGCCGCAGCGCCTGTTCAAGATGGCACGCTCCAAGGCCTATCTGTTCGGCGGCGTGAAGATCCGCTGGAAGTGCGATCCGGAACTGCTCAAGGGCCTCGAGGACACTCCGGCCGAGGACGAATTCCACTTCCCCGGCGGCCTCAAGGACTATCTTGCCGCGGCGATCCATGCCGATACGCTGGTGCATCCGGAAATCTTCTCCGGCAAGTCTGGCCGCAACGGCGCCCATGGCGCCTGCGAATGGGCTGTGGCGTGGACCGCGGACGCCGACGGCTTCATGTCGTCCTATACCAACACCGTGCCGACGCCCGATGGCGGCACCCATGAAGCCGGCATGCGCAGCGCCATGCTGCGCGGGTTGAAGGACCACGCCGAGCGCGTCGGCCAAGGCAAGCGCGCCGGCACCATCACCTCGGAAGACGTGATGGTCGGCGCCGCCGTGATGCTCTCGGTGTTCGTGCGCGAGCCGGAATTCCAGGGCCAGACCAAGGATCGTCTCGCCACCGCCGAAGCCCAGAAGATCGTCGAACAGGCCATCAAGGACCCGTTCGATCACTGGCTGTCGGGTAACCCGGTGCAGGCCAACAAGCTGCTCGAATTCGTGCTGGAGCGCGCCGACGAGCGTCTGCGTCGCCGTGCCGAGAAGGAAACCTCGCGCAAGACCGCGGTGAAGAAGCTGCGCCTGCCCGGCAAGCTGGCCGACTGCACCAATACCGCGACCGAAGGCTCGGAGCTGTTCATCGTCGAGGGCGACTCGGCAGGCGGCAGCGCCAAACAGGCGCGCGATCGCAAGACCCAGGCCATCCTGCCGCTGCGCGGCAAGATCCTCAACGTCGCCTCGGCGACCAAGGAAAAGCTGACGGCCAACGCGCAGATCAGCGACCTGATGCAGGCAATCGGCGCCGGCACCGGCGCGCATTATCGCGAAGAAGACCTGCGCTATTCGCGCATCATCATCATGACCGACGCCGATGTCGACGGCGCCCACATCGCGTCACTGCTGATCACCTTCTTCTACCGGCAGATGCCAAAGATGATCGATGAAGGGCATCTCTATCTCGCAGTCCCCCCGCTCTACCGCCTGACCCATGGCAGCAAGACTGTCTATGCGCGCGATGATGCGCACAAGGACGCGTTGCTGAAGAGCGAATTCAACGCCAATGCCAAGGTCGATGTCGGCCGCTTCAAAGGCCTCGGCGAAATGATGCCGGCGCAGCTGAAGGAAACCACCATGGACCCGGCGCGCCGCACCTTGCTGCGCGTGCAGCTGCTGCCGGAAGACCGCGACGGCACTGCTGACTCCGTTGAGCGCCTGATGGGCACCAAGGCCGAAGCGCGCTTTGCGTTCATCTCGGACAAGGCGGAATTCGCCAACGAGGAATTGCTGGACGTATAAAAGCTCATTTCTCGGACACGCCCGGGCTACGCTGAAGTCGAGCGCCGGGCGATCGTCGCCGGGTTTGCGGGAATCGAGCAAGCTTCAAAAATCGTCCGGAGAGCGCCAGGGGAGCGATCTTTATTCCCTGTGATACTCATCGCCCCTCACCGCCCGGCGTGCGAACGCCAGCGATCAGGATATCGACGAGCCGCTTGGCGCTGGCTTCCCAATTCGGACCTGCGCTGACACTGGCCACGCCGGCCAGTGCGCGCAACATGTCGAGCGGATCGAGATCGAGGCGGATGTCGCCATTGGCAACGGCGCCGTCGACCAGCATTGCCATCGCAGTTTTGATCTGCGTGCCGGCATCGGCATAGAGGTCCGAACAGTCGCCGACAATCGAACCCAGCACACCCGCCATCAGTTGCTTCGTCGCAATGTGATCGACGAAGATCTCGCATCCAAGCGCGCAAGGCCTCCACCGGAGCATGTGTGGTCGCAAGTTCCGCAGCGGCCTCGGCAAGCTGCTGGGTCTCGTTGCGGTAGACCGCCTCGACCAGCGCGTCACGGGTCGGGAAGTGGCGATACAACGTCCCGATTCCAACGCCCGCGAGCCGCGCGATCTCCTCAAGACCGGCGGCCTCCCCTTTTCAGCGAATGTCGCCTTTGCCGTTTCCAGCAATCGTTGACGGTTGCGCTGGGCGTCGATCCGGGGTCCGCGAACGGCTTTCGGTTTGGCCTCCTGTGCCATTTTACGGTCACTCCTTGATAAGCGGAGGGAGCCTCCGTATTTAAACGGAGGCGGCCTCCACTTATACTCTCAAAGCGCGGTTCGACAAGGCTCGATCGGCTCGGAGGCGCGTCGTGCCCAACATAAGGAGTTCTCCATGGCTGCACCTTTCAATGCCACTTCCACCACCGACGATGTCCTTGCCGGCGTCGATCTCCGCGGCAAGCGCATTCTGGTCACCGGCGTCTCGGCCGGGCTCGGCGTCGAGACGGCGCGCAGCCTTGCTGCCAGGGGCGCGCAGGTGGTTGGAGCAGCCCGCGATCTCGCCAAGGCGGAAGCTGCGACCGCACAAGTGCGCGCCGATGCCGCCGCCGGTGGTGGCCTCGAACTGATCGCACTCGATCTCGGCTCGCTGGCCAGTGTCCGCGCCTGCGCCGACGCGCTGGTCGCGGCGGGCCGCCCATTCGACCTGGTGATCGCCAATGCCGGCGTGATGGCGCCGCCATTCGGCCTCACCGTGGACGGCTTCGAGACCCAGTTCGGCACGAACCATCTCGGTCACTTCGTATTGGTCAACCGTATCGCGTCACTGCTGTCGCCTACCGCGCGATTGGTCAACGTCGCCTCGTCCGGCCATCGCTTCGCCGACGTCGATCTCGATGATCCCAACTTCACCAAGGGCTCCTACGAGCCGTTCATCGGCTACGGCCGTTCGAAAACCGCCAACATCCTGTTCGCCGTCGAGTTCGACCGGCGGCACCGGGCACGTGGCGTGCGTGCCACCGCACTGCATCCCGGCGGCATCAAGACAGAACTCGGCCGCCATATGGGCGAAGCAACGATCGATGCCATGCTCGACGGCATCAATGCTGAGCTTGCTGCCGAGGGTAAACCGCTGTTTCAATGGAAGACCATTCCGCAAGGCGCTGCAACTTCGGTGTGGGCCGGCGTGGTCGCCAGCGCGGACGAGATCGGCGGCCGCTATTGCGAGAACTGCCACGTCTCGGAGATCGTCGACGGGCTGATCAATCCGGCCAGCGAAGGCGTGCGCGCTTACGCGCTCGATGCCGAACGCGCCAAGGCGCTATGGGCCAAGAGTGAGGAAATGGTTGGCGAGCGCTTCTGATCGCGCCTATCGAGAATGAACAGCGGCGACGAGCCAACAGTTGGCTCGTCACCGCCGCAGCTGGCGCTTGAAACCTTTGGCTCCGTTCATTGTATCTATCCCATGCGCGCACCATTCCTCACCCTCGGCATTCTCGCATTCCTCATCGGCACCCTCTGGATCGGCCAGGGCACCGGGTTCGTGAACTGGCCGAAATCCAGCTTCATGATCAGCCAGATGCAGTGGGTCTATTACGGCGCAGCTCTCGCCGCGGTCGGCGTCGGCCTGATAGGACTCGGTCTCGCGCGGCGCTGACGCCCTCTTCCATCTTCCCGCCAGTCTTGCGATGATCCATCCCAGACGCGCCACAGAACGCGTCAGGAACAATCATGCGGGGCGGACATCTTGACCAGCAATCCCTTCGATCTCACCGGCAGGGTCGCCATAGTCACCGGCGGCAATACCGGCATTGGCCTCGGTATGGCGCGCGGGCTCGCGAATGCCGGTGCCACCCTCGCGATCGCTGATCGCAACAGCGATAATGCCGCGCAGGCAAAAGCCGAACTCGAGAAGTCCGGACATTCCGTACTCGCGCTGACGATTGACGTCACCGACGCCAAGTCTGTCGCACAGATGGTGTCCGCAACGTTGAACGCGTTCGGCCGCATTGACATCCTCGTCAACAATGCCGGCATCAGCATCTCCGCGCCGATCGAAGACATGGCGCTGGCCGACTGGCAGAAGGTCATCGACGTCAACATGACCGCGCCTTTGATCTGCGCGCAGGCTGTCTACCCGGCGATGAAAGCCGCAGGCCGCGGCAAGATCATCAATATCGCCTCAGTGTTGGCCACGCTCGGCGCCGGCGGCGCGGCGAACTACGCATCAAGCAAAGGCGGCATCCTGCAATTCACCCGCGCGCTGGCGACTGCCTGGGCTGCGGACAACATCCAGTCCAACGCCATTCTGCCTGGCTGGATCGATACCGACCTGACCAAACGCGCCAGGGACATCCGGCCCGAACTGCACGATCGCATTCTCGGGCGTGTACCGGCGCAGCGATGGGGCAGGCCTGATGATCTTGCGGGCGCGGCCGTGTTCCTGGCCAGCCGGGCTTCCGACTTCGTCAATGGCGCCGCGCTCACGGTCGATGGCGGTTTTTCAGTTCAAGGCTGATGCAATGAGGACAACACCATGACCGCAGGACTGTTCGATCTCTCTGGCAAAGTGGCCATCGTCACCGGCGGCAATGGCGGCATCGGACTCGGCATGGCGCGGGGTCTGGCGCAGGCTGGCGCCACCATCGCCGTGGTCGGGCGTAACCAGACCAAATCCAAGGACGCTGTGGCGGAACTAACCGCGAGCGGCGCAAAAGCCGTCGCGATTGCAGCCGATGTGACCGACAAGGCCGCTGTCGAGGGAATGATCGCCGGCGTGCTGAAAGAACTCGGGCGCATCGATATCCTCATCAACAATGCCGGCATCAACATCCGCAAGCCGCCACACGAAATCGCGCTCGACGAATGGGACAGCGTGATCAAGACCAATCTCACCAGCGCCTTCGTCTGCTCGCAGGCGGCGCATCCGGCGATGAAGGCCGCGGGCGGCGGCAAGATCATCAATATCGGCTCGATGCTGTCGATCTTCGGCGCGTCTTTCGCGCCGGCCTATGCCGCCAGCAAAGGCGGCATAGTGCAGTTCACCCGCTCCTGCGCCGTCGCCTGGGCGCCTCACAATATTCAGTGCAACGCCGTTCTGCCGGGCTGGATCGATACCGAACTGACGCAGAATGCGCGCCGTGAAATCGACGGCCTGCATGACAAGGTCCTGGCACGAACACCCGCCGGCCGCTGGGGCGCATCAGGTGATTTCGCGGGCATTGCGGTGTTCCTGTCGTCGCGCGCGTCGGACTTCGTCACCGGAACGGCAATCCCCGTGGACGGCGGCTTCTCGGTGCAGGGATAGCCTCTCCTACGCTTCCGGCGACTGTACGTGCTCCGGTCGTACGCCAATGGCCAGGAAGCGCGCGGTCAATCCCTGCAGCGGCGGAAACGCACTGACGAGACGCATGATCAGCGGCGGCGTCAGCGGCTGACCGCCGGGAGCCAGCGCCCGGCTGATAATGTTGTTCTGCATCACGACCTGCATGCCCTGTGTCGCGCGCATTGGGAATTCGCGGCGGCGCCGTACGGCGTCGAGATCGTCCTCGGTCACTGGTCCCTTTGCAAGCTTCGCCGCCAGCAGGTTGGCAGTCGCGACGGCATCCTGAACCGCAATGTTCACACCGACGCCGCCAACCGGCGACATCGCATGCGCGGCGTCGCCAATGCACAACAGCCCCGGCCGGGTCCAACGCGTCAGCCGATTGATCGCCACGGTCAGGAGCTTGACGTCATCCCAGCTCGTGAGGTCACCGATATGCGCGCCCAGGGTCGGCGCCAGACGTGACGTCTCGGCACGAAAAGCCTCTAGTCCGCGCGCCTTGATCTCCTCATAGCGCCCCTTGGCGATCACGTAAGCGCATTGCCAGTAGTCGCCGCGATCGATGGTCACCATCATCTTGCCGGGCTCAAGCCGCGCGAACACGCTTTCGGTCTCCGGGCCCTTGCCGACGCGAAACCACAAGATGTCCATCGGCGCACCGATGTCTTCGACCTCCAGCTTCGCCGCCGGTCGCACGATCGAATGTCGGCCATCGCAGGCCACGGTCAGATCGGCATGGATCTCGACCGGGCCCTGCTCCGTGATGGCCTTGACGCCGGCCACCTGCGCGCCCGACCAGATGAGATCGGTTGCCTCGGTGTTCATCATCACCTTGAGATGCGGATAGCGTTGTGCCTTGTCGCGCAGGAAATTGAGGAAATCCCACTGCGGCATGAAGGCGATGAACGGATATTTCGCGCTGGTGCGGCTGATGTCGGCGATACGTAGCTTATGCGTTCCGAAGAACCCGTCCATTTTCTGGATACGGTCGTGCTTGATCTTCAGGAAGTCGTCGATCAGGCCAAGCTCGTCCATCACCTGGAGCGTCGATGGATGCACGGTGTCGCCGCGGAAATCGCGAAAGAAATCCGCGTGTTTCTCAAGGACAATCGTGTCGATGCCGGCGCGGCCGAGCAGATAGCCGAGCATCATCCCGGCAGGGCCGCCGCCAACGATGCAGCAGCGCGTGGTCAGAGAGCTCTCGTTCGCGCCTGTCGTCATTCGCTTCTCCTCCGGCGAGCCGGATTTTTTGATCAAGGAATGCGAGCTCGCGATAGTCGAAATGCCGTGGTTCGCAGGGCGGTATCGATCATGCTCATCGATTTCCAGAGCGTCGAAAGCTCTTGATTTCCGATACGCTGCCGTCGCGGAAAGTCAGTTCGACTGAAACAAACTTCGTGGTCGCAGGGATCTTGAGGTAGGGTTCCGCGCCAGATGGTGTCGCGATCGGGTCGTGCAGATCGCAAGGCGGGAATTTCAGAACCTTGTCCGGCATGGCACTGTCAATACCTACACGGGCTTCGCGGATGGCACAGCGATACGACATCAGGTGCGTATAGTACATCAACGGTGTGTTGTAGCCGCCGAAAGCAAGCCAGCTCCCCGCCGTCATGTCGAGAATCTTGCGCTGATCACGAACCAGCGCAGCCTCCGGATCGAAGCGGATCGGAAACGGCCCCTGCATCTCGCCGTTCGCGTCGATGTAACGCAGATAGATTGTCGCCGCCGCCGCATCAGCATCGAGCTGGATCGCCGGATTCGGCATCCGCTTGCGCGTGCGCGGATCGAGCGTGTCCATGAAGCCGGTCTCGCGGAAGCTACCTGCCTCGCCCATCCGCCAGGAGATGCCCAGCGTCGGATCGGCGATCGAGAACATCACGGTCCAGCCACCATTGTGACGCGAGAAGCTGGCGATCGGCGCATTCACCGCATCGTTGGCCGGCGGCAGTTGCGGAACGTTGACAGGCGGCAGCGCAGCGACCTGCTGCAGCGGTTCGGCCGGCCGCGCATCGGCCTGCTTGAGCGCCACACCATTGAGAAAGACGTCATCGACCATCTGGTCGAAATACACAGGCACCTGACGGTGCTTCACGGTCTCTGCCATCTCGCTGACGGTCCGCCGGGTGCGCTGCGCGACCTGCACGAGGTTCAGCGATGGCTCCTGCAACTCCTTGATGAACGTGCGTGTGAAAACCGAATTCGGATCGGTGTCGTTGTTCGACAAACGATCCAGCGCGGTCTGCCGCGGTCCTGCAGAGAAGATCGAGAAGACGCCTTCCGGGAGCGTCGTCATCGGGGCGAGGCCGCCGCTGCCGGCCACCGCACGTGTGCCAGCGCGCTCGAATGGATTGTTGCGACAGGCATCGAACACCAGAATCGACGTCCGCGCGCCGCGCATCTGCAGGCGCGTCACGATACGGTCGGCAAGGATTGCGGAGTCACGCACCAATTCTTCCTGACCCTCGGTGGCGGCAGGAACGTCCGTCGGCAGCAGGAAATTCTGGCCGGCGATCTCGAAGCCGTGGCCAGCAAAAAAGAAAAAGGCTGTGTCGCCTTTTTCGACCGTCGAATCGAAAGCGAGCAACGACTGACTAAAGGCCTGCCGGGTCTGGTTCTCGGCCACCATGACGCTGAAGCCGAGACTCTTGAGGGCATCGCCCATGCTGCGGGCATCGTTCACAGCCTTCTGCAGCTTCGGCACGTTGCGGTAGTCGTTGTTGCCGATCACCAGTGCCACGCGTTTCCCAGCAAAAGCCGGCGCCGCCGAAAGTGCTGCCGCCGCCAGCGCCGCCAGCAGGATCAAAAGCCGTCGCATTGTTCTATCCCCGCCCCGCCAGCGCATTTATCTCTATGCTGGCTCGACCGCGTGATTGTCTGCCTTGGTCGAGGCAAAACGGCGGCCGGTTCAAACCGAGGTCTAGCCGTTACAGGTAATTTTGTCTTGCCCACACAAGCAGATCATCTGCCCTCACATTGCGGAGCCGCTGCCACAAATTCTGCCTTAATCTCCATTAGCCCGAGCCAAATCAAAGTCAGGAGATCGACGTGAAGTCACTGATCCTCGCAGCCGCACTGCTGCTTCCTACCATCGCACTCGCCCAGGATGCAGCCCCCGCTCCTGCAGCCAAGCCTGCACCGACCGCCAAACCAAAACACGCACCGGTGGCCGCCAAACCGGCGCAGACCACACCGGACGTGTTGGCCATTACCCAGATCATCGCTATTCGCCAGGTCGACCCCGCGACCTATGAGATCGACGCCCGCCTACAGAGCGGTAGCGAGGTGCATCTGCGCATGAATGCTTTCGTGATGCAGAATCTCGGCATGCAACTTGGCACCTACGGCAAGTGATCCAGCGCTGGTACAATCTCCTCGGACGCCGGCCGATAGGCCTGATTCGGTAAACTTGTACGGACATGCGCCAACCGTGGCTGGCGAGCGCACCAACGAGCTAAGTGACGGCGCACTAAATCTCGCGAAGTCCTGTGGATAAAGGATTCAGGGCAAATCCTCGACATGTTTGCCCTGAACTATGCTAAGCGACATATCAAGGTTCGGACTAGATCCGGGGAGCTAGCTGGTCAAACCGCTACTCCTGCTACAGGCAACCAACGTCAGGAAGCGCGCTTCAGGAACTTTGCGTTCCTCGTAGCTTGGCGATTTGAGGATGGGATTTTTTAGACTGTAAGATTTCAGGCAGTTTTAATCACCCGCCCGAAGCCTGCTACGACTGGATACCTGACGACCAATGGCAAAGAAGATGATTACGCCCGGGCACGAGTTGCTGCTTCGGGTCAACAAGGCATTTCTCGACCACGGCTATGCCGGCCTGTCAATGGTCGGTCTCGCGAGAGAGTGCGGCTTCACGCAGCGCGCGCTCTATTACTATTTCAGCAACAAGGAAGAAGCGTTTCGTGCCGGGGTCGCCCATCGAAACGAGGTTGCAGTCGCGCAGGCGCTGGAAGCCGGCAAGAAGGTCCGCGAAAGTGGCGGCAGCGCACTCGACATTCTGGCCACGATCGTCGATCTGCGCTACGGCGAGACCCGCCGGATGCTGACCTTCTCACCGCATACCGTCGAACTCAATGCGGAAGCCTTTCGGCGCTGTCGCGATCTCATGATCGAGTCCGCCATCACCTTCCAGGCCGAGCTGGAAAAGCTGATCGTCGATTTCCACTATAACAAGCTGCTGATCCTGACCGGCCGTTTTACGGCCGCACAGATCGCGCAAGCGCTGGCCGACGGCGGACGGGCTGTCAACCAGGCACTCCCTCCGATCGCAGCGAATGACTTCTCGGCGCGCTATCGCCAGACCTGCGAGATGATCCTGTATGGCTGCGCGGCAACGCCGACGCAGATCTGAGGCGCTGCGGTTCGCCGCCACATACCCTCCTCTCGACTCATCGCGTTGCATCGACATATGGTCCGCGCGGGCTGCGGATGACGCGCATCGCGTTGCCGCTGTGAGATGCGGGGCTTCAGATGAACGACCAGGTGCGGACGCACGGGGCGCCAGCGAGCGCAGCCGTGCCGACTATTGCGGCACGCCTGGACGGGCTGCCGGTCTCACCGCTTCACCTCGGCATATTCGCGCTCTGTGCCTTCGGCCTGTTCGCTGACATTGCCGAAGTGGCGCTCAGCAACGCCTTTTCCGGCATCTTCCTCGCACCGCCTTACAGCATCTCGCGCGGCGAGCTCTCGCTGTTATTGGCATCGGTGTTTGCCGGCGGCGCCGTTGGTGCGCCTGTGTTCGGCTGGATTGCGGATCGCTATGGCCGCCAGATCGCGCTGCAGAGCGCGCTTGCCGTCCTGGCGCTAAGTTCGCTCGCCGTCGCCGCCAGTCGCGATGTGGCAACCATGACGGCCTTCCGCTTCATCTCCGGCCTCGCCATCGGCGGCTATCCGCCTTTGACATCAGCCTATCTGTCAGACCTGCTGCCGCCCCGGCGCCGCGGCCTCCTGATGATGCTGTGCGGCGCGCTCGCCTTTCTCGGCGCACCGGCGATCATCCTGATGATCCGCTGGCTGACGCCCATCGCGCCATGGGGCATCGAAGGCTGGCGCTGGGCTTTGATCTTCGGCAGCGCGTGCTCGACCCTGACAGCCCTGTTGTTCTTCCTGGTGCCGGAATCGCCGCGCTGGCTCGCATCGGTCGGACGCGACGCCGAGGCCGATGCCGCCTGCCGTCGCTTCGAGGCATCCGCGCGTCAGCCATCACCGCCAGCGATCTCCGCTCCTGAAACTATTGCGACCAGATCCAGCGGCTTCCGAGCGCTCGCCCGCGATCGGATCAGCCTGCGGCGCACAGCACTCCTTGCCGCGCTCTATGTACTCGGACCCTGGGCCACGATCGGTTTCCCGCTGCTCAGCGCCGCTGTAATGGTGCAGAAGGGATTTCATGTCAGCGAGTCCCTGCTGTTCGCTGGACTCACAATGTTCGGTCCATCGATCGGCATCGCGGCGGCATCGGCCTTCGTCGATCGTATCCCGCGGCGCCTCGCTCTGGTCGCCTGTGCCGTGGTGATGATCGCAACCGGGCTGACTTTCGCTGTCAGCACGGTGCTGACGCCGCTCATCGTCACCGGAATCGTGTTCAACCTCGCCAGTGCCGTCTACAGCGCCGTGCTTAGCCTCTACGCTGTCGAACTGCTGCCGACGCATCTGCGCGCCTCGGCCACCGCTGGCGCATGGGGCCTCGGCCGCGTCGTATCGGCGCTGGTACCGATCGCGCTGCTGCCGCTACTCGGCAGCTACGGTGCGATCGCGATGTTCACGGTGATCTCGACCGCGCTGTTGCTGAGCAGCGCGCTCATCGCCATTGCCGGTCCACCCGGCCGCGAACGCAGGCCGGTCGACTAGCGGTCAGCGTTGCATCGACGTCACACGCGACGTCGGGTAGCGGCCGTCCGGCGGGGCCCCAAGCCCCCGCCAATATCCCGGTTTTGGCCCTTTTCCGCTAAAACATTAAGCTTTTTGGGATGTTCCAGGGTGTGGCGGATTGACTTTGGCCGATTCCGGCCTATGTTCCGGCTCGACGCGGCCCGGTATCGAAGCGCGATATCTTGAGTAAGCCGCCTGTCAGCGCCCAGCGATCTCCGTGCATGTTTGCGTGCCGCTCCGGGGATAAGCGCTGCAGTACTCTCCGAGAATCCAAGCGGCGGTTTCCACCTGAGGCGTGATTCCGAACTGTGATCATCCGGATACCGGATCAGATCATGCCCCCATACAGAGGCTCAATGTCCTTTTCCAATCTCGGCCTGTCCGACAAGGTTCTCGCCGCCGTTGCGGCCACCGGTTACACCACCCCAACCCCCATTCAGGAACAGGCGATTCCTCATGTGCTGGCGCGTAAAGACGTGCTCGGCATCGCCCAGACCGGCACCGGCAAAACCGCTGCCTTCGTTCTCCCGATGATGACTATGCTGGAAAAGGGCCGAGCCCGCGCCCGCATGCCCCGCACGCTCATTCTCGAACCGACCCGCGAACTCGCCGCACAGGTCAAAGAGCAGTTCGACAAATACGGCGTCGGCCAGAAGCTCAATGTGGCCCTGCTCATCGGCGGCGTCTCGTTCGGCGACCAGGATACCAAATTGACCCGCGGCGTTGACGTCTTGATCGCCACGCCGGGGCGCCTGCTCGACCATACCGAACGTGGTGGACTGCTTCTCACCGGCGTCGAATTGCTGGTCATCGACGAAGCCGACCGCATGCTGGACATGGGCTTCATCCCCGACATCGAACGCATCTGCAAGCTGGTGCCGTTCACCCGTCAGACCCTCTTTTTTACGGCGACCATGCCCGCCGAAATCCGCCGCGTCACCGAGACCTTCCTGCATAATCCGGTGAAGATCGAAGTCTCCAAGCCCGCCTCCACCGCTGTCACCGTGACCCAGTCGCAAGTGGCCGTCGGCCGCGAGCCGCACGAGAAGCGCGAAGTGCTCCGGGCCCTTCTTCGCGAAGCCACCGACCTCAAGAATGCGATCATCTTTTGCAACCGCAAGCGTGAAGTCGCGTTGCTCGCCAAGTCGCTCCAGAAGCACGGTTTCAGTGTCGGCGCCCTGCATGGCGACATGGAGCAGTCGGCCCGCACGGCCGCGCTGGACCAGTTCCGCAAGGGCGAGCTGCCGATCCTGGTGGCTTCCGACGTCGCCGCCCGCGGCCTCGATATTCCTGCCGTCAGCCACGTCTATAATTTCGACGTGCCGCATCATTCCGACGACTACGTGCACCGCATCGGCCGTACCGGCCGCGCCGGCCGCACCGGCTCCGCGATCTCGCTGGTGTGCCCATCCGACCAGAAATCCATGCTGGCGATCGAAAAACTGATTGGCCAGTCGATCCCCAAGGTCGAAACCTCCATAGCGATCTCCGAGCCTGTCGAAGGCGAAACCGCCGAGGCGTCGCGCCAGTCGCGCAACCGCACCGGCAATCGCGAAGCCAATGCCGAACATCCGCGCGGCAGCCGCAACGATCAGCCCCGCGAAGGCGGACGTGATCGCAAGCCGCGCCGTGAGCGTGGCCCGCGCCGTGAAGGTGGTCGTTCGGAAGGCGGCGAGCGCAGCCCGCAGCCGCAACCCGCGGAAGCCGCTTTGGCAGCACCGGTGGTGGCAGCGGCAGCCCCGCAGGCGCAGCGCCCCCCTTCCATCGGCCGCGCCGAAGCGCCACGTCCGCGCCGCGAAGACAACGAGCCGGCGGATCATTCGCACCTGCCAGCCTTCCTGTTGCGTCCGGTCCGGGCACGCGCATAGGTAGTATAGCGCCAGGAACGTTTACTTGCCGTTCACTCTCGTCCCCTAATCTGAATGCGATATTTTTAACAAATTTGCATTTCAGAGGACGGCGCATACCCGCCATCCGCGAGGGCACAGAACGTGACCGGAATCCTGGACGAACAAGAGCGCACTTTGGCCTTTGCCGAAGTCGCGCTGGGCCAAATCCGATCGCTGCGCCAGACGGCGATTCCGCGCAACTATGAGATCTGGTACGTTTATGCGACCGGCTACAATTCGGCGCTCAACAAGGTCATCAATGAGACGCTGGCCCGTAACGGTCGCCTGACCGAAGCTGATCTCGACCTGATCCACGACACTTATCTCTCACAGATTCGGACCACCGATCGCATCGATCAGGTGGGCGCCCGCGTCATCGGCGAGATCGACGACGTGATGGCGCTCATCACCGACGCTCTGGGCATGACGACGAACTTCAATGCCAGTCTGGATGGTGCCAGCAAGGATTTGTCGCGGGCGCACGATTCTGCTGCGGTGAAAGCGGTGATCGAGAGTCTCGTCAAATCCACCCGTGAAGTACACGACACGAACAAGGCGCTGGAAGAACGGCTACTGTCCTCGAAGAGCGAGGTCTACACGCTGCAACAGAGCCTCGAGGCGATCCGCGCCGAGAGCCTGACCGATCCCCTCACCGCGCTCGGCAACCGCAAATATTTCGACCGTGCGCTGATGGCGGCAATCGATACCGCGGTGAAGCGCGGCGAACCGTTGTCGCTCCTAATGCTCGACATCGATCACTTCAAGTCCTTCAATGACAATTACGGCCATCTCACCGGCGACCAGGTGCTGCGTCTTGTCGGCCAGTCATTGAAGCAGACCATCAAGGGCCAGGATATCACCGCGCGCTATGGCGGCGAGGAATTCGCCGTGGTGCTACCGAACACGCCGCTGCGTCAGGCGCTTACCGTTGCCGATCACATCCGCCGCGCCGTGATGTCAAAGGAGCTGAAGAAAAAATCGACTGGCGAGATCCTGGGACGCGTCACGATTTCCGTCGGCGTCTCGATGCTGCAGATCGGCGACGATATGGAATCGCTCATCGGCCGTGCCGACGCCTGTCTCTATGCCGCGAAGCGCAGTGGCCGTAACCGCGTGATCTGCGAAGTCGATCCGGAATATTCGGCGGAGCTGCAGTTTCAGGTGGCGTGACGCCCCACATTCCGTCCTCACGGTGAGGAACGCGTCTTCGCGCGTCTCGGAATCGTAAGCTCGCGCCGGCGCCCCGTAGCCATCCCTTGCGAATGGCTTCACCATTCGCAAGGAGACGCCGCGCAAGCGCACGGCCCCTCAGGATGAGGATTTGCGCTTCTTTGCGGCTTTACTGGCCTTCTTGCTGGCGACTTTCCCGACCGCAGCCTTCTTGGCGGCCTTCTTTTTCGCCGCGGTCTTCTTCACGACCTCCGCCTTCTTCGTTGCCCGCTTCTTGCCTGCTTTTGCCAGCGATGCACGGATCGCTGCGGCATGCGCGACCCTCGCCCATTCGGTGACTTCATCTGGATCGTCGTAAAGCCGCTCCGGCAGCTGCCAGTAAGATCCGATCATCCGCAGCTTGCCGCGCATCTCATACTGAAAACACTGCGAGCCTTCGCTCTCGAAACGCGGGATCGAGTTTTCATCGGCGCGCAGATAGACCGCGCCGCGCAGCACCAGCGCGAAGTTGATGCCGTCGGCGGAGATGCCGAAGCCGGAAAACATCCGGCGGATCGTTACCGGGCCAAAGCCGGCGAAAAGTTCACTGAGGAAATCGCGGTCCATCGGGGAAGTGTAGGATGCGACGCGCCATTGCGGAAGCGGTCCGTCCGCATCGTCTCCCTAGGTCATGGCCGGGCTTGACCCGGCCATCCAGCCTCTTTCGTTTTCACCGAAGCCTAGAAAAATGGATGCCCGGGACAGGCCCGGGCATCACAGAGTTTTAATTTCGATAAGACAACTCTCAGCCGTCGATCTTCGCCGGCGTCAGTTGCACGGACTCGCCGCAGCCGCAGGCTGATATCTGGTTCGGGTTGTTGAATACGAACTGGGCCTGCATGCGGTCGGTCTTGTAGTCCATTTCGGTGCCGAGCAGGAACAACACAGCCTTGGGATCGACCAGGATCTTGACGCCCTTGTCCTCGACGATTTCGTCGGTTGGCTTGATGTCATGGGCATATTCAACGGTGTAGGACTGGCCGGCGCAGCCGCCATTCTTGATGCCGACGCGCAAGCCGACGATCTCGGAATCCGCACGCTCCGTCAGCTCCCGGATCCGCGTTGCAGCGGCATCGGTCAGGCGCATCACCTGTGGACGGGGACGCGGCTTCGGCTTGGCAGCCGGTATGGTCGGGTTCGGTGTCATCTCAGTCATGTGTTCAGTCCCTTCGGCGGTTCAAGGCCGCCATCGGCGTATTCAGCAAACCGGACGCAACTCACCACATATTCAGAACGAGACGGGCCTCGTCGGTCATCCGGTCCGGCGTCCAGGTCGGCTCCCAGACAATCTCGACTTTGACCAGGCCGACTCCGGGCACGCTGGCCACGGCGTTCTCGACCATGGTCGGAAGTTCTTCGGCCGCCGGACAGTTCGGCGTTGTCAGCGTCATCTCGACCTGGACGGAGCGATCGTCCTTGATGTCCACCTTGTAGATCAGGCCGAGCTCGTAGATGTCAGCCGGAATTTCCGGGTCGAACACGGTCTTCAGCGCGGCGACGATTTCAGTGCCCAAGCGTTCGGTTTCGGCGGGATCGAGCGCCGAGGTGGTCTGCATGTGAGCGGGCTTCTCAGTCTCGGGGGTGGTGTCCGGCGTCTTGGCTTCTGCAATGTCACTCATGCAAACAACTCCCGTGCCTTGATCAGCGCCTGTGCGAGGTGGTCGACCTCCTCGCGGGTATTATACATTCCGAATGATGCACGGCACGTGGCCGTCACATTGAATCGCTCCAGAAGCGGCATCACGCAGTGGGTTCCCGCGCGAACTGCAACGCCCTGCCGGTCGATCACGGTCGCCACGTCATGGGCGTGAGCGCCCTTCATCTCGAACGAAATCACCGGGCCCTTGTTCTTGGCAGTTCCGATAATACGCAGCGAATTGATCTCGCGCAGCCGGTCCTGTGCATAGGCCAGGAGGTCGTGCTCATGGGCGGCAATCCGCTCCTTGCCGATCGAATTGACGTAATCGATCGCAGCGCCGAGGCCGATAGCTTCGACGATGGCGGGCGTACCGGCCTCAAACTTGTGCGGCGGATCACCATAGGTGACCCACTCCTTCGCCACTTCGCGGATCATCTCGCCGCCGCCGGCATAGGGCCGCATCGCGACCAGGCGGTCATATTTGCCATACAGCACGCCGATGCCGGTCGGTCCGTACAGCTTGTGGCCGGTGAAGATGTAGAAATCGGCGTCGATGTCCTGCACGTCAACCGGCATGTGCACGGCCGCCTGGCTGCCGTCAACCACGACGGGAATGCCGCGCGCATGCGCGAGCTTCACCACGTCCTTGACCGGAACCAGCGTGCCCAGCGCATTGGACATCTGGGTGATGGCAACGATCTTGGTGCGGTCGGTCAGCAGCTTCTCGAACTCGTCGATCAGGAAGTTGCCTTCGTCATCGACCGGTGCCCACTTGATAACGGCGCCATGGCGCTCGCGCAGGAAATGCCACGGCACGATATTGGAATGGTGCTCCATGATCGAGAGCACGATTTCATCGCCGGCCTTGATGTTCTCGCCGCCCCACGCCGCCGCGACAGTGTTCAGCGCATCGGTGGCGTTGCGGGTGAAGATGATTTCCTCGGGGCGCCTGGCATTGAGGAAATGCTGCACCTTGATGCGCGCGCCCTCATAGGCCTCAGTCGCCGCATTGGCGAGGTAATGCAGTCCGCGATGCACATTGGCATATTCGGACTTGTAGGCCTCGGTCATGCGGTCGAGTACAGCATAGGGCTTCTGCGCCGATGCCGCGTTGTCGAGATAGACCAGCGGCTTGCCATAGACCTTCATCTCGAGCGCTGGAAAATCCTCGCGGACGCGAGCGACGTCGTACGACCCGTTCGAGACCGCGGGATGCAATGTCATGCGCGCGTCTCCAGCCAACGCTCTGCAGCCGATATCGCGACGTCACGCAGATCGTCATTCACGATCGACTCCAGCGCTTCACCCACGAATGCCTGGATCAGCAGCGCCTGTGCCGCCTTCTCCGGCAGGCCGCGAGCCCGCAGATAGAACAGCAGGCTATCATCCAGCGCGCCAATGGTCGCGCCGTGACCGCACTGCACGTCGTCAGCGAAGATCTCGAGCTCGGGCTTGTTGTCGATTTCGGCCTCGTCGGACAGTAGCAGTGCCCGTGACATCATCTTGCCGTCGGTCTTCTGCGCGATCTGATGGACGTTGATGCGACCCTGGAACACCGAATGCGCGCGATCGTCGAGCACGGCGCGGAACAGCTCACGGCTGAGGCAATTCGGCGCCGCATGCTCGATCACGAAGGTACAGTCGCCATGCTGCTTGTCGCGCAGCAGATGAACGCTGTTGGTCGACAGCTCAGAATCCACACCAGCCAGCGTGATGAAGCTCTGATAGCGGCTAACGCCACCGCCAGTGGTCAGGCTGAAGGTGTTGAACTTGGTACGCTCACCGACTGTGACAATGGCCGTTGCGATATTCGCCGCATCGCCGGCATCTTCCATCACGCGCACATGTTGCAGATCGGAATCGTCGCCGATCCAGATCACTACGGTATCATGGGCCTGATACGCCTTCGCGGATTCTGTCGCGATGAAGCTTTCGACCAGCGTCACACGTGCGCGATTGCCGATACGCACCAGCGACCGTGTGAATGCGGCCACGCTCGGACGTGTCGCGACATGGACGATGTGCAGCGGCCTAGCCGGAGCAGCATCGTCAGCGATATCAATCAGCATGCCATCGGTCGCAAAAGCGGCATTCAATGCGATCATCGGATCGACAATACGCGAGCGCAGCAGGTCAGCCCGCGTCGCGCTGGTGGCATCGTCGAGCATGGCGCTGAGCGCATGTACCGTCACGCCGCCGCCCGATGTCAGATCGGAAAGGCCTGCCGCGAAGACGCCGTCAACGATGACGAGCTTCTGCGTATCGCCCGTGCCAAGCGCCTCGACCAGTCTGGCCGCCTGGGCCAGCGCAGCCTGATCCGGCGTCGGTGCAAGCGGCGCCACGTCGCGTAGCAGATTACGCAGGTCGGTATATTTCCATTCTTCGATGCGCCGGGTCGGCAAACCGGTACGCGCGAAATCGTCGAACGCCTGCTGGCGCGTTTCCGCCACCGTGCCGACGCCCGGCAACCGGCCGCGCGCAGCGGCGAATGTGCCGTCCAGCACTGCGCCCGTTGTTGTCTTTGCGAGAGCTACATTCATGATTGTCTCACTCAGGCCGCCGCGTCTTCATACTGCGCGTAGCCGGACTCTTCGAGTTCCAGCGCCAGTTCCTTGCCGCCGCTCTTCACGACGCGGCCCTGCGACATCACATGGACATGGTCCGGTATGATGTAGTTCAGCAAGCGCTGGTAATGGGTGATAACCACCATGGCGCGGTCCGGCGAACGCAACGCATTGACGCCGTCGGCGGCGATGCGCAGCGCGTCGATGTCCAGACCGGAGTCCATCTCGTCAAGGATACACAGGCTCGGCTGGAACAGCGCCATCTGCAGCACTTCGTTGCGCTTCTTCTCACCGCCGGAGAAGCCGACATTGACGCCGCGCTTCAGCATATCCATCGGAATGTTCAGCGAAGCAGCAACTTCGCGGACCTTCCTGAGGAAGTCCGGCACCAGATATTCGGATTCGCCGCGAGCCTTGCGCTGCGCATTCACCGCAGTGCGCAGGAAGTTCATCGTCGTCACGCCGGGAATTTCCACGGGATACTGGAACGCCAGGAACACGCCCTTGGCGGCGCGTTCGTCGGGCTCCATCTCCAGCAGGTCTTCGCCCTTGAACAGGATCTCGCCGCCGGTCACCTCATAACCGGGCTTGCCGGCGATGACGTGACTGAGCGTGGATTTACCCGAACCATTCGGTCCCATGATGGCATGCACTTCGCCGCCGTTCACGGTCATCGTCAGCCCATGGAGAATCTCGCGATCCTCAACACGAACCTGCAGGTCCTTCACTTCAAGCAATGCGGTCATCAGTCTTTATCCTTTGATCATCATCGTCACCCTCGCCTGAACGCATTCGGGTTCAGGCAGGAGTGCTCGCCAATCGTGGCGAGCCTCTAAGGATGGCTTTCAATTTTGCCGACATCCTGGAAGCGCCGCTGTGCGGGCATCCGCGATGGCGGGACTTAGCCCACCGATCCCTCAAGCGAGATCGAAATCAGCTTCTGCGCTTCCACTGCAAATTCCATCGGCAGTTGCTGCAACACGTCCTTCACAAAACCATTGACCACGAGGCCGACAGCTTCTTCCTGAGACAGGCCACGCTGGACGCAATAGAACAGCACGTCTTCGGAGATCTTCGACGTCGTCGCCTCGTGCTCGAACAGCGTCGAGGCGTTCTTCGCCTCGATATACGGCACGGTATGCGCGCCGCACTGATCGCCGATCAGGAGCGAGTCACAGGCCGTGAAGTTACGCGCGTTCGTCGCCTTGCGATGCGCGGTGACCAGGCCGCGATAGGTGTTCTGCGACTTGCCGGCCGCGATACCCTTGGAGATGATACGGCTCGTCGTGTTCTTTCCGAGATGGATCATCTTGGTGCCGCTATCGACCTGCTGATAGCCGTTCGAAATCGCGATCGAATAGAACTCGCCCCGCGAATTGTCGCCGCGCAGGATGCAGCTCGGATATTTCCAGGTGATGGCGGAGCCGGTCTCGACTTGGGTCCAGGAAATCTTCGAGCGGTCGCCGCGGCAGTCACCACGCTTGGTGACGAAATTGTAGATGCCGCCCTTGCCTTCGGAATTGCCGGGGTACCAGTTCTGCACCGTCGAATACTTGATCTCGGCATCGTCATGAGTGACAAGCTCGACGACAGCCGCATGGAGCTGGTTCTCGTCGCGCTGCGGCGCCGTGCAACCTTCGAGATAGCTGACATAAGCGCCCTTGTCGGCAATGATCAGCGTTCGTTCGAACTGGCCGGTATTGCGCTCATTGATGCGGAAATAGGTCGACAGCTCCATCGGGCAACGCACGCCCGGCGGCACATAGACGAACGAGCCGTCGGAGAACACCGCGGAGTTCAGCGTGGCGTAAAAGTTGTCGGAGGTCGGTACGACCGTGCCGAGATACTGCTTTACCAGATCGGGATGTTCACGGATGGCTTCCGAGATCGGCATGAAGATGACGCCGGCCTGCTTCAGCTCTTTCTGGAATGTGGTTGCGACCGATACCGAGTCGAACACGGCGTCGACGGCGATCCTGCGCTCTCCCTCGGGACGCACGACGCCTTCCAGCGCCTCGATCTCACGGAGCGGAATGCCGAGCTTCTTGTAGGTCTCGAGGATCTCGGGATCGATCTCGTCGATCGAGCCGATGGTCTTCTTCGGCTTCGGCGCCGAATAATAATAGATGTCCTGGAAGTCGATCTTTGGATACTCGACCCGCGCCCACTTCGGCTCTTCCATGGTCAGCCAGCGGCGATACGCCTCAAGGCGCCATTCCAGCATCCAGGCTGGCTCGTTCTTCTTGGCGGAGATGTAGCGGACGGTATCTTCGGAAAGGCCCTTCGGCGCCTTCTCGGATTCGATGACAGTCTCGAATCCATAACGATATTGATCAACGTCGATCTGGCGAACCCGATCGACGGTCTCTTGTACGGCAGCCATTTTATCCTCCGCTCGCGGTTTCAAGGACCGCGGTGGATCAATCCAGAAACGTGAAATTCAAAGCTTGTCGGGGTTCTTTACGATGTTCCCGCGGGGAAATCACCCCTCTTAGAACCGTTCAAGCTGTGTTTCATCGCTATGTTTAAGTAGTGTACCCGAGAGCTTTCGCCAAGCCTCCAGACACCGATCGACGTCCGTTTCGGTGCTGGACCAGCCCAGACTGAGACGCACGGCACTCCGGGTCAGCTCCGGCCCGAAACCCATAGCTTCGAGCACGTGAGATGGCTGCACCTTACCAGAAGAACAGGCCGAACCGGACGATACCGCGATACCTTCGAGATCAAATCCAATCACGGCGGTCTCGGCGCGTAATCCGGGTGCACCGAATAGGACCGTATTGGGCAGACGCGGCACATCTTGGGCGAACACAAGTCCGTTGCTGGATTGCCGCAAGCCCGCCTCAAGCCGCTGACGCAGTTTTTCGACCCGTTTCATGTCATCAAGCGACGCCATGGCGGCCGTCACGGCAGCGCCGAAGCCGGCGATTCCAGGTACATTCTCGGTTCCCGCCCGACGCCCCAGTTCCTGCCCACCGCCGCGAAGCAGTGGGTCAAGCCCGGCGACACCGTTGGCCAGAACCAGTGCGCCGACACCCTTGGGACCGCCGATCTTGTGCGCAGAGATTGATAGAAGATCAGCTTGCAATTCACTGATCTTGATAGACATCTTTCCGAACGCCTGCACCGCATCCACATGCAGCAAGCCACCCGCGTCATGTACGATGTCGGCAAGCTCAGGAATCGGTTGAAGGGCGCCGGTTTCATTATTGGCCAGCATTACGGAAACCAGCGCCGGTTCCCCACCCGCCAGGAGCGCCCGCAACTCATCCGATTTCACGACGCCATCGCGGTCCACGCCCAGCACTTGGAGGTCTCCCGCGGTGAAGCGGCCTCCCGCCAGCACCGAGGCGTGCTCCACCGCGGATATGATCAGCCGCCGCACGGGCGCGCCCGGATTGCGCACCAATCCCGGCGTCAGCGCCAGCACATTGGCTTCAGTTCCGCCCGAGGTGAATACAACGTTTCGCGAATCTGCACCCACCGCGCCCGCGACCGTCGCACGGGCATCCTCGACGATCCGGCGGGCCTGACGGCCCTCGGTATGAACCGATGACGGGTTACCAGCCAAATCCCACGTGGCCGCCATCGCTGCTCGCGCTTCCGGGCGCAGCGGTGTTGTCGCATTCCAGTCGAGATAGACTCGGTCTTTGGCCAATTCTGTTTTACCTTGAAGGACTTGGAGCCTCGATGGCCGCATTGGACGTCATCCAATGCTGCACGCCGTCACTCTTAGCCCAATTGCTCGCCGAATGCGCCCGCGGCAACGCGTGTCACAGCCACCGACGCGTTCAATATGCTTGCTTTTCGCCCCTCCGCTCGTGGTAGAACGCGGCCTCAACTTCACCCGGCGCCGCCCGCCATCAACCTGACGGTGCCCGATCGCCCTTCCCTCGCGGGGTCCCCTCCGAGCCATTCTCGCCGAGCCCTGCGCGAAACCGGCTGATCACGCCAAGAACGGGACCTAAGGATCACTATGCCCGAAGTTATTTTTACCGGTCCCGCAGGCCGTATTGAAGGCCGCTATCATCCGGCCAAGCAGAAGAATGCGCCGATCGCCATGGTGCTGCATCCGCATCCGCAATTCGCGGGCACGATGAACCATCAGATCGTTTACCAGTGCTATTACGCCTTCGTGCATCGCGGCTTCTCGGTGCTGCGCTTCAACTTCCGCGGCGTCGGCCGCAGTCAAGGCTCGTTCGACCACGGCACCGGCGAATTGTCGGATGCGGCTGCAGCGCTCGACTGGGCGCAGACCATCAATCCCGAAGCACGCGCCTGCTGGGTCGCCGGCTTCTCTTTTGGCGCGTGGATCGGCATGCAACTCCTGATGCGCCGCCCCGAGGTTGAAGGCTTCATCTCGATCGCGCCGCCGGCCAATCTCTATGATTTCTCGTTCCTCGCACCCTGCCCGTCGTCGGGTCTGATCGTGCACGGCGAGAAGGACGCGGTCGTGCCACCGAAGGACGTCAACACGCTGGTCGAGAAGCTGAAGACCCAGAAGGGCATCGTGATCGATCAGCACATCATTCCGGGCGCCAACCACTTCTTCGACAACAAGCTCGAGCCGCTGATGGAATCGGTGACCGGCTATCTCGACATGCGCCTCGCTAACGTGCGCTGAGACCCGAGGCCGCGACAAGTCTCTTCGAGACCCCAAAACAAAAGCCCTCGGCCGGATCGGCCGAGGGCTTTTCAGTTTCAGTTTTAGGTCCTGATCGGGATCAGAACGAGCGCAGGATCTGGACCGAGCCGTTGTAAAGATTCTGATCCTTGATCTGATAGGCCTGATTGGGCTTGCCGGTCGCCGTGCCCGTATATGTGCCATCGAGGTTCTGATCGAGCCGAGTATATGTGAACTCAGCCGACAGGGTCAGGTTCTTGACGGGGGTCCAGGCAGTTCGCGTACCGACCTGAGCTATCCCGAAGTCAAAGTTGTTGGTCGTGCCAGTAATGCTGCCAGCCGTAGAACCCGGGTTGGACGAACTGCTCGTTCCCAGGCGGCCGCCGGCCGGGCTGAATGCCGCGGCGAGCATCGCGTTGCCGGCATCGCCATAGGAGATATGGCTGTAGTTGCCGAACACCGAGGTGCGCCATGCCGTGTTCCAGTAGTGCTCATAGAAGGCACTGACTTCCCAGGCATCGCTCTGCTGGATTGAGCTTCCCGGCGAATACACACCGTCGAGCACGTAGCCGAAGCCAACCGTGTTGCCATCGAATTTGGCAAAACGACCGCCGCCGGACGTTTCGAGCGAACCGCCGGTGAAGGCGTAACGCGCAGCGCCCTTGGCATAAGACGCTTCGATCTTCAGGCTGTCGTTTGCACCGGTGGGCAGGACCTTGAATTCCACCGCGCCGCTGACGGCAAAGCCGTAGACATCGTCAGGATGCCCGAAGGACTCATTTGCCCCGTAGAAGCCGGCCGTCGACGTGTGCATGGCCGCAGCGAAATGCAGCGAGCCCCACTTCTGATCGAGACGAAGGTTGCCGACGACATCAGGAATATGGTTGCCGCCCGTGGCGTTGCCGAAGAACGTGTTCGAATTGGTGCCGTAGAAGGCACCGGTGAACGACCCCGCGCCCGGTGCGACGATGAAGGTCGCGGTGTTGTAGAGGCCCGCATTGCGATAGGGCGATGCATTCTCCAGCGCGATGGTGCCCGAGAAGCCGTTGCCGAATTCGGCTGTGTAAGCGATCTGCGGAATGCCGGTCGTATTGCTCGAACCCGCGAGGAAGCCCGACGAAATCCAGGGCTTGGTCAGGGCCCATTGCGGATCGAAGTTCGAGACAGCCTTACCGAAGGTGAATCCGGCGAACTGGATGAATGCGAAATCCACTTCCGTGAAGCCGCCGGCGATGCTGTCGCGGTTCTGCGTGAAGTCGAGCTGCATATTCGCATAGGTACGCACCACACCGTATTCGGACGCCGTGCGCGTATCGGTCGTGATGTTGATACGTTCGCGTGTGAGGAAGTTATCCTTGGTCCAGAGATTGTTGCCGCCGGCGCCGCCCTGCCAGAACGGCGCGTCGTACGGGCCACCGTTAAAAGTCGTATCGAGGCGGATCGCGCCGCCGATCTTGATGCAAGTGTCGGTGCCCGGGATGTAGTAGAAGCCGGCACCATAGATCGAGCAGATCTTCACATATTCGACAGCCTTGGCCTTCACCGGAAGGTCCGCCGCCTGGGCAGTACTCGCTGCCAGCAACGCTGCTGCGGAACCAAGTATCATTTGCTTCATCATGGTCATGTTGCCTCCAGACCGATCGTATCGGCACGCGCGATTGCCCCGGGCGTGCCATTCATGAGGCAGAGTTGTGGAAGATCATGTTGCGAAACAATGCGCGCGGTCGATTGTCGCAGCATCATTTTCCGGCTGTGTGCTTTCGGCAACATAATCGGCAAGCCGCGGCATTTCCGTACCGAACTCATCACGAGATTTGGTGATGCCATCACGCATCCGTGTCTGCGGCAGCTTGCCGACTACAACAGACATAGACGCCGTTGTACGCGATCAACCTGATCTCGTTGGGTGAGTCGAATCGCCCTGACTACGGCGAACTTCGCACTAGCTCGCGAGATAGTCCGCTTTCACACCGCCCGTCATTGGCTCGGGCACACCGGTCGTCGCCGGATAGCTCAACGGCAAGCCCGCGAGCGAACGCACTGCCAGAAATGCAAAAGCCTGCGCCTCCATCGCATCGGCGGACCAACCCAGCGCATCTACGCTCTCGACTGTCGCAGCGGGCAATCGCTGCCGCAGCATTTGCAGCATCGTCGGATTGCGTGCGCCGCCGCCGGTAATGATCCAGCTAAGCGGTGGCTTAGGCAACAGCGGCGCAATGCTGGCGATAGTCGCAGCGGTGAACGCCGTTAAGGTCGCTGCGCCGTCCGCTGGCGTAACGTCTCCCAGCACGAGTGCCGCAAAATGATTACGATCTAGCGATTTTGGCGGCGCTGCTGCAAAGAACGGATTCTGCAATCCCTTCGCGATCCACGCATCATCGACGCGTCCCTGCGCCGCCAGTGCGCCATCCGCATCGAAGGGCTGCCCCGTTGCGCGCGACACGAAGTCATCGAGCAGCGCATTGCCCGGGCCGGTGTCGCAGGCAATAAATGCGATATCGCCATCAATGTAAGTCACATTGGATACGCCGCCGATATTGACCACGGCAATGGGCCCGTCGCGATGCAGTCCCTGCGCCAAAGCACGGTGATAGACCGGCACCAGCGGCGCTCCCTGCCCGCCCGCAGCCACGTCAGCCGCGCGCAGGTCGTGGATCACCGACAGGCCGAGCATCCCGGCAAGACTCGCCCCGTCGCCAATCTGCACGGTAAGTCGATCGGCGGGACGATGCAGTACGGTCTGTCCGTGAAAGCCGACGATGTCGATGCTGTCACGTGCGATGCCATGATCAGTCAGAAACGCCTCGACGGCCTCGGCATGAGCCGATGTCACCACCCGCTCCGCCTGGGCCAGACTGCCCGGCCTGATATCGCGCCGGCTCAGTTGCACGGCCTCAGCCAGCGCCTGGCGCAACACGGCACGCTCAGCCTCGCTATATGGCCGATACCCCGACGGGCCGAACGACCCGACCCGTTCGCCATCGGTCTCGATCAGGGCGACATCGACGCCGTCCAGCGAGGTTCCGCTCATTAGTCCGATCGCGGTCAGCATATCAGGCACGCGGCAAAGCCCTCATTTCCGGTCAAAACTTGTGTCGAAGCGCCCAATCTTATAATGCCACAGGCACTTTGGGACGGCCAGCACGCCCCCACCTTGCCGCCAATCCATTGAGACAGCGTAAAATTATCCGAACCGAGCCGTAAACCGATGACCAGCTACAAGTCCGATTTTCTCAACGTCCTGCAGAGCCGCGGCCTGATCCATCAGGTCTCCGATGCCGAGGCGCTGGACGCCGCCTGCTGCAAGGGACCGGTCACGGCTTATGTGGGCTATGACGCCACGGCGACCAGTCTGCATATAGGCAATCTGATCTCGGTGACCATGCTGTACTGGTTTCAGCAGACTGGCCATCGCCCGATCACGCTGATGGGGGGCGGCACCTCAATGGTCGGCGACCCCTCGTTTCGCGACGACCAGCGACAATTGCTGACGGTCGAGAAGATCGCGGAGAACATCGAAGGCATCAAGAAGATCTTCGGCAAGATGCTGGCATATGGCGACGGCCCGACCGACGCACTGATGGTCAACAATGCCGACTGGCTGCTGAAACTGAACTATGTCGAATTCCTGCGCGACGTCGGCCGCCACTTCTCGGTCAACCGCATGCTGTCCTTCGACAGCGTGAAGCTGCGCCTCGACCGCGACCAGTCGCTGTCCTTCCTCGAATTCAACTACATGATCATGCAGGGCTATGACTTCGTCGAGCTCAACCGCCGCTACGGCACGCTGCTGCAGATGGGCGGCTCCGACCAGTGGGGCAACATCATCAACGGTGTCGATCTCAGCCACCGCATGGGCGGCCCGCAGCTCTACGCGCTGACAACGCCGCTGCTCACCAAATCGTCCGGCGAGAAGATGGGCAAGTCGGCCTCCGGCGCCGTCTGGCTCAATGGCGATCTCTTCAGCCCCTATGACTTCTGGCAGTACTTCCGCAACACCGAAGATGCAGACGTCGGCCGTTTCCTCAAGGTCTTCACGCGCCTGCCGCTCGACGAAATCGCCAAGCTCGCGGCCTTGGGCGGTTCGGAGATCAACGAGGCGAAGAAGATTCTCGCCACCGAAGCGACGGCCGTGGTGCACGGCCGCGATGCAGCAAATGCCGCTGCGGAGACGGCACGCAAGACCTTCGAGGAAGGCGCGCTCGCCGACAGCTTGCCGACCGTCAATATTCCCCAAGCTGAACTTGAAGCAGGCGTCGGTGTCCTCGCGGCCTTCGTCAATGCCGGTTTCGTCGCGTCGAACGGCGAAGCGCGGCGGCAAATCAAGGGCGGCGGCTTGCGCGTCAATGATGTTGCGGTGACCGACGAGAAGATGATGCTGACCCCCGCGCTGCTGACGGAAGGCGTCATCAAGCTCTCACTCGGGAAGAAGCGGCACATCCTGCTCAAGCCTGCATAGCCACATTCGTCTAGCGCACTTGTTCATGCACTGCGAAACGCGCTCCATGGCGCAGCTGTCGCAAACGCCGTGAAGAAGAGCCAGATGGATTTGAAGACGTCCCAACGCACCGGACTGACTGTTCTCGGTGTCTGTTTCACACTGTCCGTGCTGGGACGCGGTCTGCAGGAAAGCTTCACTGTCTTTCTGCTCCCGATCTCGCAATCCTTCGGCTGGGACCGGGCCGAGGTCGTCTCGATCTACTCACTCATCGCGCTCTGCGTCGGCCTTGCGGGACCGCTGGTCGGACGGCTGTTCGACCGTTCCGGTCCGCGCACCGTGTTCCTGACTGGCATCGCCCTGCTTGGTGGCTCACTGCTCGCGGCGGCCTATGCAGAGAAACTCTGGCAATTTCAGCTCGCGCTCGGTCTCTGCCTGGGTTTCGCAATAGCCTGTATCGGCAATGTGCCGAACTCGCTGCTGCTCGGACGCTGGTTCGGCAAGCGGCTGCCGACCGCGATGTCCGTCGTGTATTCGGCAACCGGCGCGGGCGTGTTGTTGATGCTACCTATCGCCCAGTTGCTGATTGATCACGTCGAATGGCGTGGCGCCTATCGCATCTTCGGCTTTGGCGTCCTTGCGCTGCTGGTGCCCTTGCTGTTCTTGCCGTGGAGCAGGTTCGGCGCGGGCTCACCGCATCTCGGGAAGCCGCAGACAAGCGAGACACTCATCGACGAAGGCTGGACGCTGATCGGCGCCATGCGCCATCACGCGTTCTGGGCACTGTTCGGGACATTCTTCTTCACGGCCATCGGCATGTATGCGATCTCGCCGCAGGTTGTCGCCTATCTGATCGATGTCGGTTTCCCGCCGCTGCAGGCGGCGACCGCTTGGGGCTTCAGCGGTGTGGTGCTGCTGTTCGGCATGCTCGGTGTCAGCTGGCTGGACGGCGTGATCGGTCGACGGCCGTCCATTCTGTTCAGCTACAGCCTGTCGCTCCTCGGCATCGTCATGCTCTGGCTGCTGCAATGGTATCCGAGCTATGCGCTGCTTACTGGCTTCGTCGTCTGCTTCGGCAGCATGATCGGCTCGCGCGGCCCGCTGCTGACCGCGACCGCGATGAAGATCTTTCGCGGCAAGCGGGTCGGCACGATCTATGGGACAATCACCTTCGGCAGCGGGCTTGGATCCGCGCTCGGTTCATGGACCGGCGGCCTGCTGCATGACTGGACCCAGAGCTACAACTCGCTGCTCGCCTTTGCCTTGATTAGCGTCGTGATCGGCATGATCCCGTTTCTCGTCGTCCCTGCCTTGCGCCGCTAAATCGCTACACGCACGTTCGCACAGCGAACTCATTGAGTTTGTCAGCTTTCACGATTGGTAAGCGACTAGCTGGTATCTCTTTGCCAGTAGTGCTCCGATCAGAGGTTGACATGAGTTTGCTTAGCCGTTTCACCATTCGCACCAAGCTCACCAGCATGGTGCTGGTCTCTGCTGCGTCTATTTGCGCCATCATTGCGGTGGCCGCTTCGCTGAGCCAGAAGCGCATGCAGCAGGACCGCATGGAGCAGCTTCACACTGCGGTCGATCTGATGGTCGGCATGGCCGACAGCATGCAGGAAGAAATCGCGGCCGGAAAGATCACCTTGGCCGACGCCCAGATGCGCTACCGCCAACTGGCTCGCAACATGACCTTCGGCAACAAGCAAGGCTATCTCGTCGCCTACAAACCTGATGGCGTTCTCCTGGTGAATGCCGGCAACCCGAAGCTGGAAGACAAGAATACGGGCGCCAAGGATTCCAATGGCATCCTGATTTCCAGAGCAATCATCGACGCCGCACGCCAGACCGCCAATGGCGGCAGCACTTACTATCTCTATCCGCGTCCCGGCCAAACCGAGCCGACCGCCAAAATGGTCTTTGCTCGTTACTATGCCCCATGGGATATCACGTTTAGCACCGGCCTTTATATCGATGACCTCGACGCCGACGTTAATGCTCTCCTCGTCCGCCTTGGCTCGCTCGGCGCCGGCGTCCTCGCTGTGATGGCACTGCTGTCCTTTCTGATGGCCAGCGACATCCTGGGCGCACTCCGCCGGCTGCAGGCTCGTATGCACGCGATTGCCAATGGCGCGCTCGATGAGAATGTCGGCGAAACGGACCGCGGCGACGAAATCGGCCGCATGGCCGAAACGCTGGAAATGCTCCGCCAGACCTCGCTGACCGCCCGCTCCCTCGAAGCCGAGCAGGCCAAGTTGAAACAGATGAGTGAAGCCGAGAAGCGCGACGCGCTGATTGCCCTCGCCGATCATTTCGACTCATCTGTCGGTCAGTTGGTCGGCCTGATGGCGTCCGGTTCCACCGAACTCGAAGCCACCGCTCAGTCGATGAGCGGCACCGCCGCCCGCACCAATGACCAGGCCGGCATCGTCAACACTGCCGCCTTGCAAGCCAGCACCCGTGTGCAGACGGTCGCCGCCGCCGCCGAGGAGCTGTCATCATCTATCGCCGAGATCGCGCGTCAAATGGCGCAGTCGGCCAAGATCACGACCCACGCCGTTGATAGCGCCCGCCGCACCGACACTATCGTTCGTGCCCTTGCTGACGGCGCGCAGCAGATCGAGCACGTGGTCGAACTGATCTCCACCATCGCCGGCCAGACCAACTTGCTCGCACTCAACGCCACGATCGAAGCAGCCCGTGCGGGCGACGCAGGCCGCGGCTTCGCCGTCGTGGCGACCGAAGTGAAGAGCCTCGCCGGTCAGACCGCCGACGCCACCAAGGAAATTAGCACCCGCATCGCGCAAATCCAGAGCGCGACCAAGGAAGCGGTCGATGCGATTCAGGGCATCACTGCCACCATCGAGGAGGTCAGCGCCATCGCCACCACGATCGGCTCCGCCATTGAGGAGCAAGGTGCCGCGACAGCGGAGATTGCCCGCAACGTGACCCAGACGGCGCAAGCTACACAGGACGTCACCACCAATATTGGCGGCGTCAGCGCTGCCGCGCATGAGACCGGCGACGCTGCCGGCATGGTGCTCAACGCCGCTTCCGGCCTATCGAAGCAGGCCGAGCAATTGTCTGGCGAAGTCACGACGTTCCTCGCCGGCGTGCGGGCTGCCTAAAACGCAGCTACATCCTTGTATGAAAGGCGCGGTCAGCGATGACCGCGCCTTTCTGCCTTAAGCGCCTGCCGCCAAGTGACACTCACTGCCCCTCTTTAAGATGCGCTTCGCAATCCGTGATTCACCATTGGTAAGCAGATTTGCGGTACTATTGTCCGGCAAGCTACATTCAGAGGTCCAGATGAGTCTGCTCAGTTACTTCACCATCCGCACCAAGCTCACCAGTATGGTGCTGGTGTCCGTCGCTTCGGTCTGCGCCGTTGTTGCCGTCGCCGCTTCGCTCAGCCAGAAGCGCATGCAGCAGGACCGTATGGAGCAGCTCAAGACCGCGGCCGAACTGATGGTGACACTGGCAGATGCCGTGCAGGAAGATGTCACCGCCGGAAAGACGAGCCTCACCGATGCCCAGCTGCGCTACCGTCAGTTGGCCCGCAACATGAACTTCGGCAACAAGCAAGGCTATCTCCTCGCCTACAGACCTGATGGCGTCCAGTTTGTGAATGGCGGTAACCCAAAGCTCGAAGACAAGAACACGGGTGCCAAGGATCTCGAATGGCGTCATGATGTCCAAGGCTGTCATCGAAGCCGCGCGTCAGACGCCGACCGGCGGCAGCACCTATTATTACTATCCGCGACCAGGTCAGACAGAACCTGTCCCAAAGATGGTCTTCGCGCGCTACTATGCACCTTGGGACGTCACCTTCAGCATCGGGCTCTATGTTGATGACCTCGACGCCGACGTGAATGCCCTGCTTATTCGCCTTGGTTCTGTCGGCGCCGGTGTGCTCGCCGTGATGGCGCTGCTGTCCTGGCTGATCGCCAGCGACATCCTCGGCGCACTGCGTCGACTCCAGAGGCGCATGCATGAAATCGCCAATGGTTCGCTGGACGAGAACGTCGGCGAGACCGACCGCGGCGACGAAATCGGCCGCATGGCCGAGACGCTGGAGATGCTGCGCCAAACCTCGCTCACCGCACGTACGCTGGAAGCCGAACAGGCGAAGCTGAAGCAGATGAGCGAAGCCGAGAAGCGCGACGCGCTGATCGCCCTCGCCGACCGTTTCGACTCATCTGTCGGTCAGTTGGTCGGCCTGATGGCTTCCGGTTCGACCGAACTCGAAGCCACCGCGCAGTCGATGAGCGGCACGGCCGCCCGCACCAACGATCAGGCTGATATCGTTAGCACCGCCGCCTCGCAGGCCAGCACTCGCGTACAGACAGTCGCCGCTGCCGCCGAAGAACTGTCGTCGTCGATTGCCGAGATCGCGCGTCAGATGGCGCAGTCGGCCAAGATCACCACCCACGCCGTTGATAGCGCTCGCCGCACCGACACCATCGTTCGTGCCCTTGCTGACGGCGCGCAGCAGATCGAGCATGTGGTCGAACTGATCTCGACGATTGCCGGCCAGACCAACCTGCTGGCGCTGAATGCCACGATCGAAGCCGCCCGCGCCGGCGATGCCGGCCGCGGCTTCGCCGTCGTGGCAACCGAAGTGAAGAGCCTTGCCGGTCAAACCGCCGACGCCACCAAGGAAATCAGCACCCGCATTGCGCAGATCCAGAGTGCAACCAGGGAAGCGGTCGACGCGATCCAGGGCATCACCGCCACCATTGAAGAGGTCAGCGCCATCGCCACTACGATCGGCTCGGCCATCGAGGAACAAGGCGCGGCAACGGCGGAGATCGCCCGCAACGTCACCCAGACGGCGCAAGCTACGCGGGACGTCACCACCAATATCGGCGGTGTCAGCTCGGCAGCGCATGAGACTGGCAACGCTGCGGGCATGGTGCTGAGTGCGGCAACCGGCCTGTCGAAACAGGCCGAGCAACTGTCCGGCGAAGTCACCACCTTCCTCGCGGGCGTGCGCGCCGCCTAAGCACGACGAACCAAACCCCATTGAATGACAGGCGCAGTCAGCAATGACTGCGCCTCATTCATTTCAGGACCTAACGAAGCGACGCATGCTGAAAAGGACGCATTGCAACCCGTGATTTACCATTGGTAAGCAGGTTGACGGTATCATTGTCTGGTCACGTTCACGCCGAGGTCCAGATGAGTCTGCTCAGTAACTTCACGATCCGCACCAAGCTCGTCAGCATGGTCGCAGTCTCTGCCATTGCGGTCTGCGCCGTCATCGCGGTCGCCGCTTCGCTTAGTCAGAAGCGGATGATGGAGGATCGGATTTTGCAGCTCCGCACCGCCGTCGATCTCGTCACTGGCCTCGCACAATCGCTCCAGGACGAAGTTGAAGCGGGCAAGATGAAGTTGCCCGAAGCCGAAGATCAGCTTCGCCTGCGCAGCCGGCGCATGTTGTTCGACAAGGGACAGGGCTACGTGCTCGCCTATCGCGCCGACTCCACCGTGATGGTCCATGGCACGCTACCGAAGCTCGAAGGCACCATCACCAACGGTAAGGATTCCAATGGCGTCCTGATCGCCTCCGCCGTCATCGCCGCCGCCAACAGCAAGCCTGAAGGTGCGACCGCGACCTATCTGTATCCACGTCCTGGACAGGATGAGCCCCGACCGAAAGTCGTGTTCGCCCGTAAATTCGCGCCGTGGAACGTCGTCATCAGTATTGGCGTCTATGTGGACGACCTCGATGCCGACATGAACGCCCTGCTGATGCGCCTCGGCGCTATCGGTGCCGGCGTGCTCGCTTTGATGGCGCTGCTGTCCTGGCTGATTTCCAGCGACATTCTGGGCGCACTTCGCCGGTTGCAGTCACGCATGCATGACATCGCCAACGGCGCGCTCGACGCCAAGGTTGAGGAGACTGATCGCGGCGACGAAATCGGCCGCATGGCGGAAACGCTGGAGATGCTGCGCCAGACATCGCTGACGGCGCGGTCTCTCGAAGCCGAGCAGGCCAAGCTCAAGCAGATGAGCGAAGCCGAGAAACGCGAGGCCTTGATCGCTCTCGCCAATCGTTTCGACGCATCCGTCGGCCAGCTTGTCGGACTGATGGCATCGGGGTCGACCGAGCTCGAAGCCACCGCACAGTCCATGACGGGCACAGCCGATCGCACCAACCAGCAGGCCACCATGGTCAGCTCGGCTGCGACCGAAGCCAGCACGCGCGTTCAGACAGTCGCATCTGCCGCCGAAGAACTATCGTCGTCGATCACCGAGATCGCCCGCCAGATGGCCCAGTCCGCCAAGATCACGTCGCACGCCGTGGATAGTGCACGCCGCACCGACACCATCGTGCGCGCGCTGGCGGATGGCGCGCAGCAGATCGAACATGTTGTCGAGCTGATCCAAACCATCGCGGCCCAGACCAACCTCCTCGCTCTGAACGCCACCATCGAAGCTGCACGCGCTGGCGATGCTGGCCGCGGCTTCGCGGTGGTCGCCACCGAAGTGAAGAGCCTCGCCGGGCAGACCGCCGATGCCACCAAGGAAATCAGCACCCGCATCGCGCAGATCCAGAGTGCAACCAGGGAAGCGGTCGACGCGATCCAGGGCATCACCGCCACGATCGAAGAAGTCAGCGCCATCGCCACCACGATCGGCTCTGCCATCGAGGAGCAAGGTACGGCGACTGCGGAAATTGCTCGCAACGTGACGCAGACGGCGCAAGCGACCCAGAACGTCACCACCAATATCGGCGGTGTCAGCTCGGCAGCGCACGAGACCGGCAACGCTGCGGGCATGGTGCTGAGTGCGGCAACCGGCCTGTCGAAACAGGCCGAGCAACTGTCCGGCGAAGTCAAAACCTTCCTCGCCGGCGTTCGCGCCGCTTGACGCAGATATCCCTCAAGCACAAAGGGCGCGGTCAGCAAGGACCGCGCCCTTTGCTATTTTGGGAGTGACCGCCGATCAGCGCGCGATGAAGCCGCCATCCACCGGCAACGCGACGCCGGTGATGAAGGAGGCGTCGTCGGAGGCGAGCCACAGTGCGGCATGTGCAACGTCCTCTGCCTTGCAGAGGCGGCCCATGGGCACGGCTGCCAAGAGTTTGGCCTCGTTGGCCGCTGCTTCCGCTGCGACGCCCGAGCGGCCGGTGAAGCCGAGCTTCATCGGCGTATCCGCAAGACCCGGGCAGATCACGTTGACGCGGACTTGATCGGAAGCGAATGCCTGCGCCAGCGACTTGGTGAGGCCGACTACCGCGAATTTAGCAGCCGAATAGATCGGGCTCATCATCGAGCCGACGATGCCCGACACCGATGAGGTGAAAATCACCGAACCGCCGCCACGCTTGCGCATGTGCTTGATGACTTCGCCGGCCGCCAGCGTGGCGGAGGTGACATTGAGCGCCATCGCGAATTCGTAAGCCGCGAGATCGAGATTCTCGACCCCGGCCGGCCCCGGTGTGCCGGCATGGGCCCAGAGGATATCGATACCGCCAAGCGCGGCAGCCGCGTCGTTGACTGAACTCTTCATCTGTTCGGTCTTCGACAGATCGGCCTGGATGATGGTGAGCTCATAACCCAGCTTCTTCATGTCGGATTTGAGCTGCGCGAGCGCGTCCGCATTGACGTCAATGGCGGCGACCTTGGCGCCTTCCTTGAGGAACAGTTCGACGCCGGCGCGTCCCATGCCCGATGCAGCAGCGGTGACGGCGGCGAGTTTATTTGCTAGACGCATTCTGTTGTCCTTGTGATGGTTTTGAAATTGCAGTTCAGACAATGAAAAACGCGCAGTGCGGGGTCACCGACATCTGCGCGCTCTCGTCGTTCGTTATGCAGCCGTTACTTGATCAGCGGGCAGCCGCCGTCCTTGAGCGGACGGAATGCAGTATCGGCCGGGATCGTCGCCAGAACATTGTAGTAATCGTACGGCTTCTTCGACTCAGCGGGCTTCTTGACCTGCAACAGATACATGTCGTGCAACACGCGGCCGTCTTCACGCAGCGTGGTCTTGCCGAACAGCGGATCGTCGAACGTACCCATCTCGCGGATCGCCTTCACGACCGCCGCGCCATCCTTCGGCGAGCCGACCTTGGCGACCGCCTTCAGATAGGTGAGCGACGCCGAATAGGCGCCGGCCTGGTTCATGCTGGGATAGCGGCCGTTGTTGCGCTTGGCGAACCGCTCGCCAAAGGTGCGGGTCTGCTCGTTCAAATCCCAATAGAAGCCCTCGGTGAGCTGCAGGCCCTGCGCCGTGTTGAGACCGAGAGAGTGGATATCCGAAATGAACATCAGCATGCCGGCGAGCTTCTGACCGGCCTGTACGATGCCGAACTCTGAGGCCTGCTTGATCGCCTTGATGGTATCACCGCCAGCATTCGCCAGCGCGATGATGTCGGCCTTCGATGCCTGCGCCTGCAGCAGATAGGACGCGAAATCGTTCGAGTCTGTCGGATGCTTGATGCTACCGAGCACCTTGCCGCCATTGGCATTGATCACGGCGGTGGCATCGCGCTCCAGCGAAGCGCCGAGCGCGAAATCGACGGTGAGGAAGAACCAGCTCTTGCCACCGGCCTTGGTCATGGCATCGGCCGTGCCGTGCGCCAGCGCCCAGGTATCGTAGGTCCAGTGCACCGAGTTCGGGGTGCAGGACTTTCCGGTCAGATCGGAGGTGCCGGATGCCGTGAACAACGCAACCTTGTTGAGTTCGGCCGTCAGCGGCGCGACAGCCAGCGACGTGGCGCTGGTCGGAATGTCCACCAGAACATCGACCCCTTCGGTCTCGTACCACTTGCGAGCAATGTTGCGCGCGATGTCCGGCTTGTTCTGCGGATCGCCCTGGATCACTTCGACTTTGAACTTGTCCGCGCCCGGGAGCTTGTTGAAGTCCTCGACAGCCATCTTGGTGGCATCGAACGAGCCCATGCCGCCGATATCCGAGAAGATGCCGGACATATCGGCGAGAACGCCGAGTTTCACCGGCGTCTGCGCCGACGCCATCGGCGCGGACAACAGCCCGAGCGACAGCGCCACGGCGGACACGGCAACAGCATTGCGAATGGTCATCTATTCCTCCCCTGACGAATTCCGTGCTTCACCCCCGGCAACGTGCCTGCCGGCGATCACGCGAATAATTCTTGTTTATGAATTTATAAGACCTATACGTGAATTATAAGTCAAGACCAGTGTTGGTGATGTGGATGGCTTTCAAAACCATTTCAGCGATACAGAGACCAACCAGACCGTGCGGAAACGCGGGCAGTTCGCCATTCGTGGCGCGCCCCAGAGGGAAGAACGAGAATTTCAATGCTGGTCAGACAAGCTGCCAACGTCCTGGAATTGATGGAGTATTTCGCCCGACGTAAACGCCCCGCGACGCTGGCCGAAATTTCGGACGACCTCGGCTGGCCGCGCTCCAGCACGTTCAATCTCGTCGGCACTATCGCCGAGAAGGGCTGGCTCTATGAGCCCCGTGTGCGCAACGGCTACTATCCCAGTCCTCGCTGGCTCACCCTCGCCCGCACCGTTGCGGATGCCGAGCCGCTCCCCGACGCGGCCCATGCACTGGTCACCGAGATTGCCGACCAAACCGGCGAGACGACGGCCATCGCCGCCCTCGCCGGAACGTCCGCGATCTTTCTGGATGTCGTCGAGTCCACGCATTCGGTGCGCTACTTCGCCCAGATCGGCGACCGCGTTCCGGTCCATGCGAGTTCCGTGGGGCGCGCCATTCTCGAGCAGCATTCACCCGAGGAACGCAAGGCGATCTATCGCAAGATCAAGTTCGAAGCCTTCTCCGACACCACGCCGACAACGGCAGAGGCGATCGAGGACGAACTCAGAGAGGCGGCCGAGCGCGGTTATCAGCAGAGTTCATCGGAATATATCGCTGACCTCGCGGGCGTCGCCGTGCCCTTGCCGGTACAACATCGCCGATTGTCGCTGGTGGTTGCCGGTCCGACATCGCGTTGCTTGACGCGACGTCCCGAAACGGCCGCCATCATCCAAAATCTGATGCAGCGCTTCGCATCCGAACTCGGGTCAAGCTAAGCCCCGCCCAATATGGCGAGCGCTGCGCTTGAGCCACAGACGTCGTTAGTTGCTGTTGTTGTTCTGGTTCGGGAATTCGACCGAATTGTTCTGCTTGCCGGTGCCGAATTCGAAGATCTTGCGGAACACACCCGGTGCCATGGCCGAAATCGGATTGACGCGCAGCACCGGCGCACCGGGCGTACCGACGACTTCGTAAGTGACGCCGATCAGGCCTTCATTGCTGCCGCCGCCGAGAAACAGTCCGACGATCGGAATCTGGCCGAACATGTTGTTCAGCCCATACATCGGCACAAAGGTGCCGCTCATCCGAACCTGATTGAGCGGGTAATCGATGCTGCCTTCGATGGTCGCGCCGACGGTCGGGCCTTTGACGACGCCGTCCCGAATGGTGAGCTGGCCGTTCTGCCGCGTGAACTCGGCACGCAACCGCGAGAAGGCGACGCTGCTCTGCGCCGCGTTCTGCCCGCCTCCGGCAACACTGGCCAGTTGCGCCTCGCCCTTGACGTTGAAGTCGCGGATGTTGATCAGGCCTTCCTTGGCGCGGGTATCCGACGACGGCGGATCCATCGCCAGTGCGAGCTGGCCTCCCGACATCTTGGAATAGGTGTCGGTCGCGCGCAGGAAAGCGCCGGCATCGTTGGTCTCGATATAGATGACGTCACGGCCGGCACCTTGGGAGCGCCCGCGCATATCGCCTGTCAGCGGTGTGTCGCGTCCGAGCTTTCCGCTCAGGGAGAATTTCTGGATCGTACCGTTGCGCCGTGAAATCTTGGCATCGACGCTGCGAACCGCCTCGCCGTAGTAACCGGCAACAGCACCGAGCTTCACATCAATATCGAAGTCGACCGATTTGGTTTTGCTCTTGGAATCCCCATCCTTGCCGGAAATCGCCGATTTCAGGAAGCCGCGACCGTCGAACACGTCGCCACGCATCGTGACTTTCAATACGCCATCCGAACCACGGTCAGCTTTCAACGACGTCTTGTCGCCCTCGGACGGTGAATAAGTCGGGAAGTTCACACCTACGAGGTCACCGTTCTGATCGACTTCGACAGAGCCCTTGATCGAAGCCCCACCGCCATCGACGACGATGTCTTCCAGACGGGTTGTGTCGCCCTTCTTCACGACGTTGAAGACAGCGCGAGCGCTCTTGCCGGGCAGCTTCATCCAGCCCGGCAGGATGTTATCGAGCTTCAACTGCGTCAGATCGGCGTCGACCCCGAGCTTGCTGTCACGGTCCCCGGAGCCGATCTTGCCGACAACCTTGATCGGGAGATTGCCGACCACCGCCGGTCCGAGGTCCACACCGAGTCGCGCGCGGCTTGCATCGTCGAGCGTCGCGTTGAGACGCACATCGGCATCGCCATCGGTCGGCTTGCGATAGTCGAGCGATGCCGCCTGCCCGTTGATCTTGACGTCACCTTTGACCTGATAGCCCTGATTGTTCGCTGTGACCTTCAGCGAATTGGCTTCGAGCTTCTGGTTCATCACCAGCTTGTCGGCGGAAAATGCCGTCAGATCCGCGGTAATGTTGTAGGTCGTATCGGCCTTGGTCAGTTCGTGCTGGATCGGCATGCCCATGGTGACCTGAGCGGTCACATTGCCCTTGGTGGTCGCCGGGTCGAGCATGTTGCCGGTGACTTCGCTCAGACGGTTGGAGTTGAGGATATCGGCCACGGCCGCCACCGGTCCCTCCAGTTTGAAACGCACGCGAGCTGGCGATGGCTTCGGCGCCATGTCCGGAACTTCGAACACGATATCGCTGAGATTGAGCTTTCGTCCGCCCGCGGTCTCGGAGTTCGCCTGACCGATGGTCACGGTCGCGGTCCGTCCTGTGACGCGCGCGCGCAAATCGCCGTCGCGGATCACCGGCATGCCATCCACCGGACGCAATGCCACGCCATTGGCGAGGATCTTCACCGACAGCCCCTCATCGGGGATTGGCGGCCCGCGCCGTGTCAGGTTCTTCGTTGGCGAATTGACCCCGATCTCGATGCTCTGAAGCTGCCCGCCCTCGATGCGTTCGGTAACCCATTCGCGCACTTCAGGCACGATCAGGATCGGCCACATGCGCTTGAGCGCCGAGGCCGACATCGGCGTTCCCGCAAAGCCGAGGGTCATGCGCGGCTCGCCCGCGTAGTCAATGCTGCCTGTGCCGGCGACGCCGATCTCGCCGTTGCTGATATTCGCCCGCGTCAGCAAAACCCGGCGGTTGTCGGAATCGAAACGCAAGCCGATGTCGATGCTGTTGAAGATCAGCGGCGCTTCACCCGGACCTCCACCCAATACGATGGTGCCGCCGCTGATCCCTGCCTGCCACGAGTCGGTCGCGCCATTGGGTGGCTCGACATGGGCAAGCGAAGTGACGCGGTTCTCACCGGACACGAACTTGAACGGCGCCAGCAGCACACGGCGGCCGGCATCCCACTCGACGCTCAGCTCCGCCTGATCGATCGGCATCGGATAATCCGGCGTGTCGTTATCGACGATGTTGCCGGCACCTGCAGTGAGCTTGCCGCGGAAATAGGTCGGGAGGCCGTCGCGCCCGATTTCGCCCCTCAACTCACCGGTCAGCGGCAGATCGGCGCTGTAAGTCAGATCCTTCATGCGCAGCGCGAGCAGGATATTCCGGGTCGAGACCTTGTCGGCCCGCAGACTGACCGCACGCACGCCATTGGCTGGCGCGCCGACTGTGACGCCGAGTGTCCATGGGGCCTTGCCGCCTTCGCCCACTGTCATCATGACGCCGCCGCCGCTCGGTCGGCGCAGGGTCAGGCTGATATTGTTGAAGTCCCACGTATTGCCGCGCTGCTGGTCATCAACCACCAGCTTGCCGTTCTTCAGACCGATCTCGTTGAGGTTCTGTCCGTCGAGGCCCGACAGGGTCAGGCTGTCGAGCCAATCGAGACCCGCAAGCAAGCCGGTGGATGCCTCGCGCTTGTCAGCAGGGGGCTGCGGAATCTGGACCACCGGCGGCTGCGGCTGCCGCGGGAAAGTGAGTTCCGGTTGTCGGCCCGGACCGAGCCACGACCCTGGTGTGCGCGGCGATGCGACACCCGTCGCGATCGGGCGAGCATTTTCGCCAGTCGACACGGTCACCTGCCCATCCGGCGTAATGCGCACAGCCAGCACGACATCGACCAGGTTGAGGCTTTCGGCGCGCAAGCGGCCCATCATCATGGCAGCAGCGGAGAGCCGGACTTCGGCTTTCGGAGCACTGGCCACGACGGCGTGATCACGATCGCGGACGACGATGTCGCGGATTCGTACAGCCATCCGGACCCGCCCGGCGCGTTCGATCTGCGTGCCGCCAACTTCGACCGTATTACCCTGCCCGATATTGTCCTGGATCGCCTCGACCAGCCAAGGGGTGGCCATGTCGAAATTGATCGGGCCTGCACCCAGCCGGACCCACAAGGCGCCAAAGCAAACGCCAAAAATAATCAGAAGGATGCCGACGACAGCCGCGATCCGCTTGACCCATCGACCGCCGGACAGCCAATCGCGAATCGCAACCAGCCGATCGCCGAAACGGTGCCAGCCACTATCTTTCTTGGACAGCAAGCGGCGCGCACGGTGATGCCCGGCCTCGTCATGCTGATGATCCCAATCGGCATCATCCCATTGCAAGGACTCGTCATCGGCGCGCGATCGATACGCTTGTGGCGGCTTATTTCTGGCCATTGCCTCTCGGTGCTGGCGCTGACTATGAGAATGATCGTCACCGGCCCTTCGCGCATCGACAACCGACGAGCGCTCTTCTGCCGGCATCGCTGCCAATCCTCGGTTTGAATTATCACTCGTCGTGCGGTCGTTGCGGCGCCCCTATGGCGCACGGAACGTGTGTTGCGTCGAATCCTTTGTAACCATACTCCGAGACCAGCATATTTGGGCCAGCGCATTTGCACTGCAACGTGCTGCCACCCGGTCGCCGGCGCTTTGCAATGTCATCACACTGAGCCGCCGAAAGCGACGAAAGGAAGGCGTATGTCCAAGAAATCGCGCAAGAATCCCTCGAAACGGGCCATCTGTACAGTGGCAGAAAACGCATCAGGCGCGAAAGCCGGACTGACGCTGGAAACTGCGGCCAAGCGCCTCGTCGGGCGCGCCGCCCAATTGAACCGCTGAACGCGAAGAAAGGAACATCCATGGCCAAGAAAGCCAGCAAGAAACCCGCAAAGGCCGCCGCCAAGAAAACGGCCAAGACTGCTTCTCTCTCGAAGGCGAAGAAGCCTGCCAAGGCTGCGGCAAAGTCCCCAGCCAAAAAGGCTGCCGCCAAGCAAGCCAAGCCTGTGGCGAAAGCCGTGTCCAAGGCGCTAGCCAAGCCAGCCGCCAAGGTCGCGAAGGCTCCTGTCGCCAAAAAGGCTCCAGCGACTAAGACGATCGCCGCGAAGGCGTCGCCCAAAGCAGTTGCGAAGCCTGCGCCGCCCTCCGTGGCGGCACCGAAAGCAACTCCCGAGAAAATCGCACCGGCGCCTAGTGTTGCAGCCGAGGGGGCCAAGGCTCCGGCCTTCCAGTTGCCGCGCGATGGCGGCGCCACGGTCTCGCTGTCGGACTATGCCGGCCAGAAGCTGGTGATCTTCTTCTACCCCCGCGCCAGCACGCCGGGCTGTACCAAAGAGGCCATCGACTTCACCCGCCTGTCCGCCGACTTTCAGGCAGCCAACGCCGCCGTGCTTGGCGTCTCGGCCGACCCGCTGAAGGCTCAGGAGTCGTTCCGCGACAAGTTCGCGCTGGGAGTTCCGCTGCTGTCGGACGCGACGCAATCGATGCTTAAAGCCTATGGCGCCTGGGGCGAGAAATCGATGTACGGCAAAACCTTCGAAGGCGTTCTTCGCACGACGGTTTTAATCGACGCAAAAGGCAACGTCGCGAAGATCTGGCGCGGCGTCAAAGTGGACGGACACGCAGACGCGGTGCTCGAAGAAGCACGTCGGATTTGATCAATGTCATTTGCTCAAAATTAACCATGAAGGGCTCAAATCGCCTCCGTTGAGCCAGCCGACGAGTCTCCGGCTGGCATCAGGAGTGCTGATGTCGAACCGCCCTACCCAATATGCCGAGTACCCTCAGCACCACGCACACGACCATGGACGGCCACAGGCTCGCCGCGTCGGGCCGGTCAAGGCGCCGCCCCCGAAAGCCAATCAAAGCGATTACACGATCGCCCATCGTGGCAAGCAGGTTCGCATCGGACCTGTCGTGTTCTGGATCGTCGTCGGCACGGTAACCGTGCTGGGAGCGTGGTCTGCGGCCACAGCCACTTACTTTGCCTTTCGCGACGACGTGCTCACCAAGCTCATCGCGCGCCAGGCGGACATGCAATACGCCTACGAAGATCGCATCGCCGAACTCCGCGCCAAGATCGACCGCACCACCAGCCGCCAGATGCTGGACCAGGAGCAGTTCGACCAGAAGCTCGATCAGGTCATGCGCCGGCAGACCACGCTGGAATCGCGCGCCACGGCGCTCGGCGCCATGCCCGATCTGTCAATCACAGGCTCGATCGGCAAGCCACCGGCCCGCGGCGCCGCGATCGAGCCGACGACATCGATCCCCAAGCCGTCGCCGATCAGCGACACGGTGACCTTCGTAGCGCCGCCGGACCGCGAAGCGCGGCTTGAGTCCCGCACCCCTGCTCTCACCGCCCAGCAACCGAACCAGTTCGCCAAACTCGGCGGCGTCGACAATGTGATCGGTCGTTTGCAGGCCTCGCTCGATCAGGTCGAGAGCCGCCAGATTGCGACACTCGCCGCGGCTGAAGAATCCATGGACTCCAAGGTTCGTCGCATGCGTGGCGCGATCTCGGACCTCGGGCTCAATATGGCGAAACTCGAATCCGCCACACCGCGCGCGCCAATGGGCGGCCCGTTTGTGCCGGTCAAACTGTCCTCGAGCGCGGATCCGTTCGAACGCCAGCTCTACCGCATCCACGTGACCCGTGCGCAGATGGACAAGCTCAACCGGACCATGGCTCTGGTGCCCTATCGCAAGCCCGTCGTCGGCGAAGTCGAATTCACCTCGGGCTTCGGCGTGCGCAGCGATCCGTTCCTGGGCCGCCCCGCAATGCATACGGGCCTCGATTTCCGCGGCGCCACGGGCGACCCGATCCGCGCCACGGCCAACGGCCGCGTCGTCTCCGCGGCCTATGCCGGCGGCTACGGCCGCATGGTCGAGATTGACCATGGCAACGGCCTGTCGACCCGCTACGGCCATATGTCCGCGATCAACGTCAAGGTTGGCGATATCATCAAGATCGGCCAGGTGATCGGCCTGGTGGGCTCGACCGGTCGCTCCACCGGCCCGCATCTGCATTATGAAACCCGTATCGATGGCGAAGCTGTCGATCCGCAGAAATTTCTCCGCGCCGGCGTTCGCCTCAACGCAGGCTGAACTGGATGTGGGGCATTGTTGCCCTGCCCCTGATGTGATTGAAGCGGGTCTCCGTCAATCCGAGGCAGCCCGTTGAAATCCCCCCGACACATCGGTCCCCGTTTCCCCCGTCTCGGCCGGTTCTGTTTCCGCGCCACACGACGGGTCGCGACCTGGGCGATGACGCTGGCAGGTTTTCACGCCAACGACTCCCATTTCACGGTCCGTCGCATCTCGGAGCTCCGCGCCAAGCTGGCGCGCGGCGAAACGATTCTGCTCGCCGGCCTCGGACTGCCCGGCACGCACAATTCGGGCGTGGCGCTGGTCGAAGTCACGCAGGCTCACGGCCCGCGCCTCATCATCAACAACGAAGAAGAGCGCTTCTCGGGCGACAAGCACACCACGCAATATCCGCGCGCAGCACTCGATGCGATGCGCGTCACGCTGCGCGCCATGGGCCGTGACGTCGCCGATATCGATGCATGGCTGACGACCTGGGACTATCCCGATCTGCTCGGCACGCTGGTGCGAAGCATCGTCGAAGAACTTCCCGACGGATTGAAGCTGCTGCGCACCAAGAACTCCGTCAGCTTCGACGCACGACGCCTCGAGCAAATGACGCGGACCCCGAAGCTGCTCCGGAAGCAATTCGGCCTGCCTGCGCGTGTCCCGCTGCTGATGATGCCGCACCACGACAACCACGCCTGGTTCTCATTTGCAGCGTCGCCATTCGAAGACAGCAATGAGCCAGTCGCTATCGCCGTCCTCGACGGGACCGGTGATCAAGGCTCGATCTCGCTCTATGTCGCCGAGCACGGCGAGATGAAACGGCTCTATTGCAATAACAGCGTCTTCGACTCCCTCGGCGCGTTCTACAGCGTGATCTCTTCAACACAGGGCGGCTGGACTTGGCTCTCCAGCGAGGGCCGCTACATGGGCGCCGCCGCCTGGGGCGACATGGATCGCGCCAGCAATCCGTATTACGCTCGCTTGCGCGAGGTACTGCATTTCGGGGCTGACGGCGAGATCCAGCTCAACCGCGCGATGGGCAACTGGTATTGCGACCCGTTCGAGGCGCCTTACAAGTCCGCATTGATCGATATCCTTGGCAAGCCGCTCAAACCAGATCAGCTCTGGAATCCGGACGCCGTGCTGCGCGTCGAAGATATCCAGCATCGGCCGGATACGCAGGATCGCCTCGATAAGGCCGCGGCCACACAACTCCTCTTCGAGGACGCGATGAAGCACGTCGTCGATCATCTGCTGCGCACCACCGGCGCGCATCGGCTGGTGCTCTCCGGCGGCGTGGCACTGAACGCGCTCGGCAACATGCGACTGCTGCAGCATTTCGACGAGAACTGGTTCACCCAGGCTCAGGGGCGTGCAAAACGACTGCATCTCTGGATCCCACCGACACCCGGCGACCCTGGCGTGACCATCGGCGCAGCCTGGATGTTCGCGCATCTCATCGGCGCGCCGCGCGGTGCCGCGATGACGCAGGCGTTCTATTGCGGCGATGCGCCGACACAGAGCGACATCACCGCGGCATTGCAGGCTGACGACATCAAGACACAGACGATCGGCGTTATCTCAACGCCTGAGGGTTGCGATACAATTGCCGACCTGATGGCCTTCGTGGTCGGGCAGAACGCCATCATCGCGCTCTATCAGGGCGCGGCAGAAACCGGCCCACGTGCGCTCGGCCATCGCTCAATCCTTGCCAATCCCTGCGATGCTGGCACGCGCGAACGGCTCAATGAACGTGTGAAATATCGTGAGGCGATCCGCCCGTTGGCGCCGATGGCGACGCTTGACGCGGCGCACGAGTATTTCGATTTGCTGGAGGGCGCGTCCGACGCGGATTACAACGCCTATAACTATATGGTGCTGACGGCACAATCGAAGCCGCATGCACGGGACAGAATCCCAGCCGTGATCCATGCCGATGGCACCGGCCGTATCCAGATCGTCCGCGCCGAGGACGATCCGCTCACTCATGCCTATCTCAAGGCGCTCGGTCGCCATATCGGCGTTGAGTTGTCGGTGAATACCTCATTCAACGTCGCTGGCCCGATCGCACAGACGCCGCAGCAGGCCGTCGAGACCCTGCGCCGTTCGGCGGGTCTCGACGTGGTGCTGATGGTTGCAAGCGACGGTCAGGTGACTGCCGCCTGGCATGGCGGCACCCGCGACAGCGGCCGCTTCACGGCCTGGCTGTCGGAGTGGACACGCAGCCGCAGTTAGACCTTGCCGATCTTCCTTGCGACGGCAACCAGACGCGCACTATCCTTGGCCACGAACGCCGCGAACTCTTCCGAGTCCTGATAGGCGGGCATGTTACCGGCAGCCTCGAACGTCTTCGTAACTTCCGGATCGCTCATCGCCTGCTTCATTGTCTCGCGCAATCTGGTCACGACCGGTGCAGGCATTCCCTTCGGCGCGAACAGGCCGGCCCAGATGTAGAACTCGACATCGGGATAGCCCAATTCCTTGAACGTCGGCAGATTCGGGAAGGCAGCGAGGCGTTCGCCGCCGAAGTTTGCGAGAACACGCAATGTCCCGGCATCCACATGTTGCTTGAGTGTGCCCGGCGCCGAGGCCAGCGCCTGGATTTGGCCGCCCAGGAGATCGCTGATCGCAGGCGTTGCGCCACGATACGGCACGTGAAGCAGCTTGATGCCGGCGGCGATCGCAAACATCTCCATCGAGACGTGCAACGTACCGAACGGGCCCGACGATCCGTATGATATCGCTCCGGGACGCGCCTTGGCGTCAGCGACGAATTCCTGAATCGTCTTCCACGGCGCACTGGCCGGCACCGCGAACAGGGTCGGATCCGCGAGCACGCGCGCGACCGGTTGCAATTGGTCGACTTCATAGGCCACCGGCCGATCGTAGATGCGATCCGACTCGGGCAGAACCGCAAGCGACGACAGCGTCATCAGCAGCGTATGCCCGTCAGGCTGGGCGCGGGCAACGGTCGCGTTGCCGAGCGAGCCGCCAGCGCCACTGCGGTTGTCGATGATGACCGGCTTGCCGAGGACCTTCTGCATATAGCTCGCGACCGGACGCGCGGCGATGTCGGCCTGCCCGCCAGCCGGAAATGGCACGACCATGGTGATGTTGCGACTCGGCCAGGCTTCCTGCGCGCGTACACCCTGACCGGTCAAAGCGAGCGTCGACAAGCCCCCGAGGCCTGCAATGAAGTCGCGACGTTTCATACTTGTCTCCCGTTTTGTTTTTGAGCAACGCATTGGTTTCAGTCGCATCCGGGGGACGACGCGCCATCTCGGGAGACAGCGCCTGCTCGCCCTGGAGCTCTTTCAAAGCTCTAAGTTGTTGAAGCTCGCAGAATTGAGCGTGGGGCAGATGATGCCCCGCGCCTCTTCATCAAAACCGCAACCTGTGTAGGCTTAATCAGCCGACCGGGTTTTCGAGTTTGCCGATGCCGCTGACCTCGATCGTAACCACGTCGCCCTTCTTCAGGAAGCGCGGCGGCGTGAAGCCGAGGCCCACGCCAGCCGGCGTTCCCGTCGCGATCAGATCGCCCGGCTCCAGCGTGATCCCTGCCGAGAGCGTCTCGATCAGCGTCGGAATGTCGAAGATGAGATCGGTCACCGACGCATCCTGGCGCTTTTCGCCGTTGACGGATGTCGTCAGTCGCATTTTCGTCGGGTCGGGCATCTCGTCAGCGGTCAGGATCGCCGGACCCATCGGGCAGAAACCGTCGATGCCCTTGCCGATGAACCACTGGCGATGCTTGTGCTGCAGCGTGCGTGCCGTGACGTCATTGATTATCGTGTAACCGAACACATGCGCCAGCGCGTCTTGCTTCTTGATGCCGCGGCCGCCACGCCCGATGACGACCGTCAACTCACCTTCGTAGTCGGTGCTGTCGGTCGGATCGAGATAATTCGGAATCGACTTGCCGGAACCGATCACCGTGCTCGACGGCTTTGTGAAGATGACTGGCGCTTCCGGCACGACTTCCTTTGCCGAGGAGTCGAAACCGCTGCCCGCGAATTCCTTCGCGTGCTCATGGTAGTTCTTGCCAACGCAAAACACGTTGCGTGCCGGGCGCGGGATTGGCGCAAGAAGCTCGACGCTGGCGATAGGAAGGGGCGCGCCCGCTGAAGCGGTAAGCGCATCCTTCAGGCTATCGAAATTGGCAATTAGCGCAATCATATCGGGGACAACGTCCCGCGGCAGCGGCGAGACCTGAGTGAGCGCCTGATCTGCAATGCCGACCGTGGCCCGGCCCTCATGCAGGAAAGTAACAAGGTGCATTCTTCCTCCTGATATGTCTGCTTGTCCGGCGAACGGATCGCCGGCATCTTCTAAAGATACACCTATCTTCGATAGAAGATTTTGGCAAGCTGGTCATCCCGGCTATTTATTCTTTAGAAGACGCACGCGGTCATCTGCCGCAGCAGGATGTGACATGGCGGGCAACGGCGCCTAAGATGGAATCACCAGCGGATTACATCCGCGAATAACATTGGAGCAGCACCCGACATGGCGAAACCGGCGACGCGGAAGGTCGTTCGTGAAGACCCCGTCAGTCGCGCATTCGGCGATCGGGTTCGCATATTGCGTGAACAGGCCAACCTGACCCTGGAGCAGTTCTCCAGGCAGTCCGGTGTCAGTCGGGCGATGCTGTCGAAAGTCGAGCGCGGCGAGAAGAGCCCGACGATCGGGGTCGCGCGACGTATCGCGCTGGCTCTGGAGACATCGTTCTCGACGCTGATGGGCGACGACGATGCGCCGCGCCGCGCCTTCGCTGTGGTGCGCAAGGATCAACGCCAGATCTTTCGCGATTCAAAGACGGGCTTCGAGCGCTTCCTGCTGTCGCCCGTCATGGCCGGCATGGCAGTCGAAGTGGTCCTGCATCACCTGCCCCCGAAAACCTCGACCGGCAAATTGCCCGCCTACCCGCAGGGCACATCCAAACACGTCCTTGCCACGCACGGACGCGTCACCGTGAGAACCAAGGACACCGAGACGGTTCTGGATGAGGGTGACTCGCTGTATTTCGAAGTCGACGTCGAGCACTGGTTCGAGAACAAGACTGCGCGCCGGTGTGAATACTATCTCGTGATTTCGGTGCCTCCGAGTTACGGGCGACGCGGCGACGGCAAGGTCTAGCACACGTTCGCAAGTTTGAAGGCCCCTCGCTCACCTGCGAGCGAGGGGCCGGTTTGCTAGCAGCCAATTTCAATCTGCCACACGATTACTTCTTCAGGCAGAGACCAACGGTCGGCGTCGTGGCGCACTTCGTGCCATCCGGCGCGCCGCCACTCGGGCAGACAACGGACACCAGCGTCTCCGTCGCCTCGCAGCTAATCGCGCCATCTGCCTGCACCGCGCGGAAGCTGACCGGTGCCGCGTCGCCCTTGTCACCCTTGGCGCCGGGCGTGCCCTGCGGACCTTGAGGTCCCTGTGCACCCGCCTGTCCCTGCGCGCCGGGAATGCCCTGAACGCCTTGCGCACCCTGCGGACCGGCCGGCCCCTGCGCACCGGTCTCACCCTTCGGACCTGCTGGTCCGGGATCGCGGCCGCAGCCGCCCAGCATCAATGCAACGCCAACAGCAAGAATTGGAATGATCTTCTTCATGCCCCACACCCCGTTGAATTCGTGACACCGCGACATGCGGCGTCAGGATAAGCCAGCGCCGGATGTTGAGTTCCGGCACGCGGATGATATCGGGTGGCACGAAGAACGGAAGCGGACGCGCGGCAGCCAGAGTGTTTCAAGACGCCGCAGACTTTGGCGGGCGGTTAGCTTGCTCAGCCGTCTCTCGGTTGCGAGATGAGCTCGATCATTTTGGCTTCGTCATCGTCGGGCGCGAAAGCCTTTGCCTTTTCATAGGCTTCGACAGCCGCCGCGCCGACCAGGGGCCTGGCCTGCAAAAGCTGCTCCGCCAATCTCACAGCATAGGCCGCATCCTTATGGCGCAGTGCGGAGGTGAAGGATGCACCTGAATAATCGCGGGCCACCATCCGCGGCGCATGTCGCAGCACCTGTGGGCTTGCCGCAACGCCGCTCGCGATGGACTCCAGCACCAGCTTCATGTCCAGCCCGGCATGTTCTGCAATGGCCAGACCTTCGGCGAGCCCAGCGATATGGATTGCGCCCATCAGGTTGTTGATCAGCTTGTAAACCGTCCCCGATCCGACGGGGCCGAAATGTCGGATCGTCGATCCGATCGGCGCCAGGAACGGCCGGGCCTTGTCGAGGTCCGCAGTATCCGCGCCGACCAGCAGCGTGAGCTTGCCGCTCGCAGCCGCATCCGGCAGACCGGTGACCGGACTATCGATATAGATCAGGCCGCGATCCTGCAGCGCCCTGGCAAGGTCGAGCGCGTGCTGGTGCGATACTGTCGAACATTCGATCGCCAACGCGCCCGCCTTCGCAGCCCTCCCGGCACCATCTGCGCCGAGCCACACAGTCTGTGAAGCCTCGTCATCGGCGACCATCGTGACGATGGCGTCGGCGCCTTCGGCTACATCCGCCGGCGAAGCTGCCCAGCGTGCGCCACGTGCGATCAGATCTTCTGCTTTCGCCCTGCTGCGATTCCAGACGGCAACGCTGAAACCGGCTTCGAGATAGCGGCCGGCCATGCCGTGCCCCATGCGTCCTAAACCGATGAACGCAACATGGGGCATGGCTCAGTCCACGTCGTCGATGGCGCCTGGCGATGTGCCGAAGGCGCGCTGCGCCAGTGTCGCCGCCATGAACTCGTCAAGGTCGCCGTCGAGCACGCCAGAGGTGTCCGACGTCTGCACGCCGGTGCGCAGATCCTTCACCATCTGATAGGGCTGCAACACGTAAGAGCGGATCTGGTGACCCCAGCCGATATCGGTCTTGGCAGCCTGATCGGCGGCGGCCTTCTCTTCGCGCTTCTTCAGCTCGATTTCGTAGAGTCGCGCACGCAGCATGTCCCAAGCCTGGGCCTTGTTCTTGTGCTGCGAACGGCCGGCCTGACAGACCACGGCCACGCCGCTCGGAATATGCGTCAGACGCACCGCCGACTCCGTCTTGTTGACGTGCTGACCGCCCGCGCCGCCTGAACGCATCGTATCGACGCGCACATCGGACTCGTTGATGTCGATCTTGATGCTGTCGTCCACGACCGGGAAGATCGCGACGCTCGAGAACGACGTGTGCCGACGAGCGTTTGAGTCGTAAGGCGAGATACGCACCAGACGATGCACGCCGCCTTCGGTCTTCAGCCAGCCATAGGCATTGTGGCCGGAGATCTGGATGGTCGCCGATTTGATGCCGGCTTCTTCACCCTGCGTCTCTTCGAGATACTCGATCTTGAAACCGTGCTTTTCAGCCCAGCGCGTATACATGCGCAGCAGCATCGAGGCCCAGTCCTGGCTCTCGGTGCCGCCGGCGCCGGCATGGACTTCGAGATAGGTGTCGAAGCGATCGGCCTCGCCAGAGAGCAGCGCTTCCAGCTCGCGGCGCGCGACCTCTTTCTTCAGCGCCTTGAGCGCATTCTCGGCTTCCGTCACGACGCTCTGGTCGCCCTCGGCCTCGCCGAGTTCGATCATCTCGACGTTGTCGTCGAGTTCACGCGTGACCTTGCCGATGCCTTGAAGCGAGTCCTCAAGCGAGGTGCGCTCCTGCATCAGGCGCTGGGCCTTTTGGGGGTCGTTCCAGAGATTGGGGTCTTCGGCGAGAGCGTTCAGCTCAGCCAGTCGTGCCGTGGATGCATCGACGTCAAAGATGCCTCCTCAGCAGCCCGACTGACTGCTTGATCTCTTCTACAAGGCGTTCGATTTCAGCGCGCATGGAAACTCTGATCTGGCGGCATCAGCCGCAATACGAATGGTGATCGGGATGTAGCGGCGTGCGCGGCAAAGCGCAATCCGCAAGGATCTGCTGTAGGTCAGATGAGCCTCAATACAGGCCGCCCGTTCCCGGTCGCATGAAACTGCGGTCGGTTTCCGGCGACACCGAGAGCGAACGACCGTCCGCATCGGCGACACCGATCACAGAGTAGTTGTCCGGCGGCGCGGTGCCCGGCTTGAAGGCCTCGAGGATGGTGCGGCCGCCATCGCCCGGTCCGGCGCGCATGCCCGACTTGGCGTCGACGCGGATCAGCTTGATGCCGGCAGGCACGCGGAACGGTACGGCCGGCTTGTCGGCGAGCGCAAGCTTCATGAAGTCCTTCGCAATCGGCGCAGCCAGCGCACCGCCGGTGGCCTTGTTGCCGAGGTTCCGGGGCTTGTCGTAACCGACATAGATACCGACGACGACGTCAGGCGAGAAACCGATGAACCAGGCATCCTTCTCATCATTGGTCGTGCCGGTCTTGCCAGCGATCGGCTTGCCTACTTCGCGGAGCACGGTCGCGGTGCCGCCTTGCACGACGCCTTCCATCATCGAGGTGATCTGGTAGGCGGTCATGGCGTCGAGCACCTGCTCGCGGCGATCGACGAGCTGCGGCTCGGCCTGGTTCTTCCAACCCTCCGGCGCGTCGCAGCCGCGGCATTCGCGCTGGTCATGCTTGAAGATCGTATGCCCGTAACGGTCCTGAATACGGTCGATCAACGTCGACTTCACGCGGCGGCCGCCATTGGCGAACATCGAATAGGCCGTCACCATCCGCATGACGGTCGTTTCACCGGCGCCGAGCGCATAGGAGAGATAGTTCGGCAATTCATCATAGACGCCGAACCGCTTGGCATATTCGCCGATCAGCGGCATGCCGACGTCCTGCGCCAGTCGCACTGTCACGGTGTTCAGCGAGCGCATCAACGCATTACGCAGCGTCACCGGGCCGTAATACTTACCGGTCGAATAGTTTTCCGGACGCCACACCCCGGCGCCCTGCCCCTGATCGATCTCGATCGGCGCGTCGACCACGACGGTGGACGGCGTGTAGCCATTGTCCATCGCTGCCGAATAGACCAGCGGCTTGAAGGATGAGCCGGGCTGACGATAGGCCTGCGTGGCGCGATTGAACTGGCTCTGGTCGAACGAGAAGCCGCCGACCATGGCGAGCACACGTCCGGTCAAGGGATCCATCGCAACCATGGCACCGGACACTTCCGGATACTGCCGCAGCCGGAACTGGCCTTCGACGACGGAGCCGTCCTTGTTTGTGAGCGGATCGACATAGATCACGTCGCCCGCGGCCAAAACCTGCGACACGGCCGTCGGTGTTTTGCCCTTTGTCGGGCCGGCGGCGGGTTTGGCCCAGCGCACGCCGTCCAGCGTGAGGATGCCGGTCTGGCGATCCTTGAGCACGGCACCGCCGAGTTCACGGCCCGGCTGGAAGCCGATCCGCGCCGACTGATCACTGACATCCAGCACGACGGCGAGCTTCCACGGCGCGATGTCGGACAGTGCTTTCACCTCGGCAAGTTTCACGCCCCAGTCGCCGGAAATATCGATCTTGTTGGTCGCACCGCGCCAGCCACGGATCTCGTCGAAATTGATCAGGCCGTTGGTCATGGTCTTGCGGGCCATCACCTGCAGCTTGGGATCCAGTGTGGTGCGGACCGACAGGCCGCCCTCATAGAGCTTCTTTTCGCCGTAGCGTTCCAGGATGTCGCGGCGCACTTCCTCGGCAAAATACTCGCCAGCAAAAATGTGACCCGAACTGTTGCGGCCGGTGACGCTCAGCGTCTCCTTGCGCGCCTTGTCGGCATCGGCCTGCTTGATCCAGCCGTTCTCCAGCAGACGATCAACCACATAGTTGCGGCGTTCGATAGCACGGTCGCGGTTCTTGATCGGATGCAGCGACGACGGCGCCTTCGGCAAAGCTGCGAGATACGCCGCTTCCGACACGGTCAGTTCGTTCACCGACTTGTCGAAATAGACCAGCGACGCAGCGGCGATGCCATAGGCACCGAGGCCGAGATAGATTTCGTTGAGATACAATTCGAGGATCTTGTCCTTCGAATAGGTGCGCTCGATGCGCATCGCCAGCAAGGCTTCCTTGATCTTGCGGGTGAAGGAGACCTCGTTGGTCAGAAGGAAGTTCTTCGCAACCTGCTGCGTGATCGTCGATGCGCCCTGCGGCCGGCGGTTGGAGCCGAGGTTCTGCGCATACAGCACCATCGCACGCGCCATGCCCGAATAATCGAGGCCGCCATGCTCGTAGAAATTCTTGTCTTCGGCCGCGAGGAACGCGTTGATCACCAGCTTCGGCACGGCCTGAATCGGCAGATAGAGCCGGCGCTCCTTGGAGTATTCACCGAGCAACGCGCCGTCCGCCGCGTGGACGCGTGTCATGACCGGCGGCTCATAATCCTGAAGCTGCGAATAGTCCGGTAAGTCCTTGGAATAATGCCAGATCAGCCCGGCTGCGGCGGCGACGCCCACCAGGAACACCACGGTTCCTGCAGCGAACAAGAAACCCAGAAACCGCACCAGCAGACGCATTATCGACGATCCGTTTCAATCGCTGTGCCGCAATATAGCATACGGCGGCCCCCATGGGCGCGAAGTCAGCAACAAGTCCCGCGGCAAAAATCAGCAAGGAGACAACCCGAAATGGACGTCAGTCTTGACCGATTCTGACAGCCACACGGAAATTTTTATAGAGCTCCGGCTGTGGCCAAACTAGGGCTTTCATACTGAAGGCCGGGGCTTTCGTACTGAAAGATTTGTCATTTTCAGTTCCGGTCGTCAGTTTCCCGGACCGGCAGAGACCATCCGCTTGGAGAAGAAGCCGTCGATCGCCTTGGCGACCGCCCCGACAGTCTTGGAGCGCCAGTTCTCGGACATCAGCTGCTGGAGATCGTCCTTGTTGGACACGTAACCCAGTTCGATCAGCACCGAGGGGACGTCCGGGGCCTTGAGCACGCGGAAACCTGCCGACTTGAGGGGATGCTTGTGCATCCGCGCCGTGGTCTTCATCTCGCCCACCACAAGCCGGGCAAAGCGGTTTGAGAAGGTTCGGGTTTCGCGCTGCGCCAAGTCGATCAGGATGTCGGCAACGTCGGTTGGCTCTTCCGTCAGATTGACGCCGGCAATGGCGTCCGCCTTGTTTTCCGAGTCTGCCAGCCGCTCCGCCTCCGCATCGGAGGCCTTGTCGGACAGCGTGTAGACGGTGGCGCCCTGCGCATCCCCCTCGCCGCGCGGCAATGCGTCGGCATGGATGGAGACGAACAAAGCGGCCGACTGGTTGCGCGCCACCTTCACCCGTTCATCCAAGGGAATGAACGTATCGTCGGCGCGGGTCATCACGATGCGGTATTTGCCGAGCTTCTCCAGACGGTCACGCAGGGCCAAACCGAAACCCAGCACGATCCCCTTCTCGCTCTCGCCGCCGGCCTGGGTGCCGTTGTCGATGCCGCCATGACCGGGATCGATCACGATGACTGGACGGGCGTCCGGCGCGGCATCGGGCACGGCGCTGGCGACCACCTTAGTGGCAACCGGAGATGCCACAGCAGTCGTTCCGACGGCCGGTCGCAGATCCGGACGATTCTCAACCGCCAGCGCCTGTACGAATGTCGTGCGATCGACCGATTCGAGTTCGATCACCATCCGCGCCGGCTGCCCGTTGGCGGAATCGAGCGCGTAGGAATTCTTGATCTTGGCTGGTCCGGTCAGGTCAAACACCATGCGCGACCCGCCCGGCATCACCAGACCGTAGCGAAACGCCTTGATCAGGCCGCGGGAGACCGTCCCGGCGCCGGGATCGAGATGGAAATTGACCTGGGGAAGATCGATGACCACCCGATATGGGTCAGCCAGCGCAAAGGCACGCAGCGGGATCTTCCTGTCGAGATCGAGAATGAAACGGGTCTGTTTCTCGTCGCCAGCGATCCGCACGTCGGAGGCGATCGGGAACACACCCTCGATTTCCGCGCGTGGCGTCTCGCCGGCGGCCTGGGCGGAGTTCGGGCACCAAAACAGCCCAAAAGCGGCACTGAAGAGCACCGTGGCCAGCCTGACGATGTGGTTTGCGCGGCTCGTCAACGAATCCACTGCCTCCGAAGCAGCCCCTCATTAACCCAATAGGATTGCAGGGTTAACCGGAGCTTAAGTCGGCCGTATCGAATAAGCCTGAGTGTTGCAGCCTTGTGACGCTTCCCTTGCATGCGACCCCCATTCCTCGTATGTACGAAGAGCTGACGGTTTAACTCCCGGTTGTGTCGTGTTCAGCCTCCCGGTGCAACGCTCGTTCCCCCGACCATCTATCGGTGGATCCAGCGTTTTCCGGCCTCCTCTCTACAACCAGCGCAGCGCGCGGTTGCCCAGAGAGGCGGTCCTAGCCCAGGCGGTGTCCGGTCCCAGGTCCTTTCTCGCTCCCGGGGCGGCTTTAGACACTTCATGACGGATTATTCCGGCCTTACGGGCGGAGTATGCGACAGCCGGTGACCGCGTTCTGCGGCGCGCCGGACGTCAGCAAAAGGCGGCGCCTTTGCCGCCAAGATGTTCAGACGGGCCGACGCTTGATGCGCCAGACTGTGATGCCGACCGAGACCCAGGTGGGAACTATGCCGATGCGAGGCCCAAGCCTCGCGCGTCGCCCCGCACTGACCTCGCGATCGGCACGGCGTTCAGGGCTGTGTTTCGGCCTTCCCCTCACCCCCGAATCAGGTGGACCGTTGCGTCACCCGGCTGCGCGACACGCGCTTGCCGCCACGCATGCCGTCCGCCTCCATGAGCTTCCAAATGCCAAACAAAATGTTGATCGATGCGACCCACCCGGAAGAGACCCGGGTCGTCGTGGTTCGCGGCAATCGCGTCGAAGAGTTTGATTTCGAGACTGCGCAGCGCAAGCAGCTCCGCGGCAATATCTATCTCGCCAAGGTCACGCGCGTCGAACCGTCGCTGCAGGCCGCCTTCATCGAATACGGTGGCAACCGCCACGGCTTTCTAGCTTTCAGCGAAATCCATCCGGACTATTACCAGATCCCGGTCGCCGACCGTCAGGCGCTGATCGAGGCGGATGAACGGGCCCATCGCGAAGCTGAGGAAGAGACCGAAAACCGCTCCAACCGTAAGCGCTCACGTCATCGCAACTCCCGTCGCCGCGACCGTGGTGAGCGGGTGCAGAGCGACGTCGTCGATACGACAGCGATCGATCCGTCGCAGGCCGAACAGCCGCGCGATCCGGCCTTCGAGGTCCACAGCCATCCCCATGATGACGGGCACCACGCTGCCGATCACGACCATCATGACCATGACGGTCACGAGCACACCCACGCGCATGAGCACGCCGAAGGCGATCATGCGCACGACCATGATCACCACGATCATGCCCCCGCACCGGTCGCGTCCGAGAGCGTCGCTGCCGAAGCGGCGGCTCCCGAGGTCGTCGTGTCCGAGGTCGTTGCATCCGAGCCTGTGACCGAACAGCCTGTTTCGGCAGGGTTCTCGCCTGCTCCGGTCGAAGCCGTTGCGGAGACGCCAGCGCCAGTCACCGCCGAAGCGCATGATGATCACGCGCATGACGAACAGATTCAGGCCGCTCACGCCGAAGAGAACGCGGCGCATGCCGAGGACGTTCACCACGAAGAGCGCGCCGAGGGTGAGCACACCGCTGCCGCTGACAGCGACGAACACGACGACGAGGAAGACGAAGAAGACGGCGAGGAAGAAGCCGAAGAGGATCAGGTCGAATCCGTCGGCGGTGACGACGTTCTCGAGGAAGTCCCCGAGCGCGCCTTCCGTCCGCGTCGCCAGTACAAGATCCAGGAAGTCATCAAGCGCCGCCAGGTCATGCTGGTGCAGGTCGTCAAGGAAGAGCGCGGCAACAAGGGCGCTGCGCTGACCACCTACCTGTCGCTCGCCGGCCGCTACGCCGTGCTGATGCCGAACACTGCCCGTGGCGGCGGCATCTCGCGCAAGATCACCTCGGCACAGGATCGTTCGCGTCTCAAGGAAGTGGTGTCGGACCTCGACGTGCCGGAAGGCATGGGGATCATCCTGCGCACCGCCGGTGCCTCGCGCACCAAGCCGGAAATCAAGCGCGACTTCGAATACCTGATCCGGATGTGGGAAACCGTCCGCGACATGACGCTGAAGTCGCAGGCCCCGACCCTCGTCTACGAGGAAGGCTCGCTGATCAAGCGTTCGCTGCGCGACCTCTACAACAAGGAAATCGACGAAATCCAGGTTGCGGGCGAAGCCGGCTATCAGGAAGCGCGCGACTTCATGCACATGCTGATGCCGAGCAATGTGCGCGCGGTGAAGCAGTATCGCGACGGCCAGCCGCTGTTCTCGCGCATGGGCGTCGAGAGCCAGTTGGACGCGATGTTCTCGCCGACCGTGCAGCTCCGCTCAGGTGGCTACATCGTCATCAACCAGACCGAAGCGCTGGTCTCGATCGACGTGAACTCGGGTCGTTCGACCCGCGAGCACCACATCGAAGACACCGCGCTGAAGACCAATCTCGAAGCCGCCGAGGAAGTCGCGCGTCAGCTCCGCCTGCGCGATCTCGCCGGCCTGATCGTGATCGACTTCATCGACATGGACGAGAAGCGCAACAACCGCGCTGTCGAACGCAAGATGAGCGACTGCCTGCGGCAGGATCGCGCGCGCATCCAGGTCGGCCGCATCTCGCATTTCGGCTTGCTGGAAATGTCGCGCCAGCGCATTCGCGCCAGCGTGCTGGAGAGCTCCACCGATATCTGCCCGCATTGCGGCGGCAGCGGTCATGTCCGCTCGGTCTCGTCAGTAGCCCTGCAGTTGCTGCGCGGCCTCGAAGAGACCCTGATGAAGGGCGCCACGCATAACCTGATTGTGCGCACCCGCACCGATGTCGCGCTCTATGTGCTGAACCACAAACGTGGCCATCTGCGCGATCTCGAAAACAGCTTCAAGGTGACGCTCGCCGTCATCGCCGATCCGAATGTCAGCGGTCAGCAGTCCTTCGTGATCGACCGCGGCGAACAGGTGCATACGCTTGAAGCCGCCAAGGCGCTGCTCGCGGCGCAGGTTGCGGCCTTCCCGCCGCCGCTGGAAGAAGAACCCTTCGACGACGAAGACCTGTTCGAGACGGAAGCCGAGATCGAGACCGAGGAGACCGAAGGTCTCACCGACGACGAGACCTCGGGTGAAAGCGCCGCTGGCGATGCAGACGGTGATGGGCGCAAGCGCAAGCGTCGTCGGCGCCGTCGTGGTCGCTCGGGCGAAGCCCGCGAGGGCGGCGCCCCCGGTCGCGAGGGCGGCGAGTTCCAGAACGCCGCTGAAGGCGCGGTTGAAGGTAACGTCGAAACCGTTGGCGACGACAGCGAAGGCGAAGACGACGAGACCGACGATCAGCCCCGTGAAGCCCGTACCGACCAGCCGGCCGATGGCGAGCGACGTCCGCGTCGCCGCGGTCGTCGTGGCGGTCGTCGTCGGCGTGGTGGTAACGACGAAGGTCTGGCCGGATCGATTTCCGATGAACTCGGACCGACGCAGAGCTCGGAAGCCAGCGATGCTGTGGCCGATCTCGAAGGTCAGGACACGCGCCAGCACGCAGCTCCGGACGCCGTGACGTCCTATGCCGCACCACAGCCACAGGCCGAACAGAGCCGTCACGACGCCGTGCCGATGTTCGCTCCGGCAGCGCCTGAGCCGGCGCCGGCTGCCCCTGCTCCTGTCGCAGCACCTTCCCCCGTGCAGGAAGCCGCGGCACCGCAGGAAGATGACAAGGCTGCAGCACGCCGTCGCTCGACGGTGCGCGAGAAGGTCAACTTCGGTTCGACGTCTCCGGAGCCGCAGCCCGCTGCAGCGCCTGTGGCCACTACACCGGAGCCGACACCTGCTCCTGTGGCCGCAGCGCCAGCAGCCGAAGCCCAGCCGCGCAAAGCTGGCTGGTGGTCACGCGTCCTCGGCAGCGACTAAGCGCCTTCCAACGCAACAACGAAAAAGCCGCCCGGCAAAACCGGGCGGCTTTTTTAGTGCTGCGATCTACTGCGAATCAGTCCGTCGTGATTGCCGTTTCCACATCCGACGGATCAATGGTCTTGTTGAGATTGGCGTGCATCGTGTCGTGATCAAGCTCGCCTTCCCACCACGACACGAACACCGTAGCAATGCCGTTGCCCGTGATGTTGGTAAGCGCGCGCACCTCGCTCATGAATTTGTCGATCGAGAACACGATCGCCATGCCGGGCACCAGACGCGGATCGACCACCGACAGCGTGGCTGCCAGCGTGATGAAGCCGGCACCGGTGACGCCCGAAGCGCCTTTGGAGGTCAGCATCGCCACGATCAGGATAGTCACCTGCTGGCCGAACGACAGATCCACACCGAGCGCCTGGGCGATGAACAAGGTCGCCAGGGTCATGTAGATATTGGTGCCGTCGAGGTTGAACGAATAGCCGGTCGGCACCACGAGGCCGACGACCGATTTCGAACAGCCCAGACGCTGCAGCTTCTCCATCAGCTGCGGCAACGCGCTTTCCGACGAAGAAGTACCGAGCACGATCAAAAGCTCATCCTTGATGTAGACGATGAACTTGAAGATGTTGAAGCCGACGATGCGGGCAATGATGCCGAGCACGACCACCACGAACAGTGCTGCAGTCGCGTAGAACAGCACGATCAGGCTCAGCAGGTTGGTGAGCGCTGCCGGGCCGAACTTGCCAATGGTGTAGGCCATCGCGCCGAATGCTCCGAGGGGGGCCGCCTTCATGACAATGGCGATCACGCCGAACACGGCATGCGACGTCTCATCAATCATGTCGCGCAACCTGTGGCCACGCTCGCCCAGCGCCATCAGCGCGAAACCGAACAGGATCGCAAACAACAGCACCTGCAGGATGTCGCCCTTGGCAAAAGCGCCGACGACGCTGTCGGGGATGATGTTGAGCACGAAATCGACCGACTTCGTCGCTTCGGCCTGCTTGACGTAGTTGGCGACTGCGCCCGCGCTGCCTTCGGTCTTGGTCACCAAGCCATGGCCGACCTGGAACAGGTTGCCCATCACAAGACCAAGGATCAGCGCGAAGGTCGAGACGATCTCGAAATAGACCAGCGCCTTGATGCCGACGCGGCCGACCTTCTTGGCGTCCTGGATATGGGCAATGCCAGACACCACGGTGCAGAAGATGATCGGCGCGATCACCATCTTGATCAGCTTGATGAAGCCATCGCCGAGCGCCTTGATCCATTCATTGGTGGCGAACTGAGGCTCCAGCCACCCGACCAGCACACCGATCACGATAGCGATCAGCACCTGAATATAGAGAACCTTGTACCAGGGCTTTTTGACCGGAGCGGCCGCTCCCGGACCCGCCGTTGCCGTTACCGCAGACATTCCGCTTCAACTCCCTGAGCATTTTTACTGCCGCGGTCATTAGTCACATGGGCGGCCTCTTGCAAGCCGCCACGCGGAATTACTTGGGCGATTAACGAACAAATATCGCGCCGAGCGTTCAGCGATACCGGCGATCAACCATTCCGCGCAGGACGGGTACCAGGATCGCGCCCAATGTGTTCTTCACTAATGCCCCCGCCAGGAACGGCATCACGCCGACCAACCAGGCTTTCTCGGCACCGAGCTTCATACCGTAAGCCAGCCACGCAAAGCCCATGGCCATGATCACGATGTGGCCGATGGCCATGGCAACGAACAGGCGGACCATCGAGCGATCCCATCCGCGTTCGCTGAACCAGCCCGTGATGAACGCAGCAACGACGAAGCCGGACAGGAAGCCGGCCGTCGCCCCTGTGAGCGGCTTGAGGCCACCAACGGGCCCAGCGAACACCGGCAATCCCAATGCACCGACGGCGAGATAGGCGATGATCGTCAACGTGCCGAGGCGCCAGCCATAGACGGCGCCGATCATCAAAACAACCAGCGTCTGCAGGGTCATCGGCACATATGGCAATGGCAGATTGATCTTCGCCGAAACCGCCAACAACGCGACGCCAAACGCTGCCAGCACCACGGCACGGCGCGCAGCGGCAAGGCCCTCACCGCGGCTTGGCCACCACACACTGGCGATCGAGACGTGGGGCAGATTCGAGACGGATGAATCCATCGACAAGACAGGCTATCTCACTTCGGGCCGCCCTGCCCGAGCCATTTGCTGATCCGCGCGACCGCCTCATGCATGTCTTCGGTCGAGCTCGCATAGGAGAAGCGAATATAGGATTTGCCGTGGATCGGATCGAAGTCGCTGCCGGGTGTTGCGGCGACGTGCGCCTGTTCCAGCATCTGCTTGGCAAAATCGAAGCTGTCCGACGTGAATTTCGACACGTCTGCATAGAGATAGAAGGCGCCATCGGCCGGCAGGAAGTCCGTGAGACCGGCTTGCGGCAATCCTGCGGTCAGGATGCGGCGGTTCTCCTGATACCCATGCTTGATGTCTTCCATCTGTACATGACCGTCGAACGCAGCTTCTGCCGCAATCTGCGACAGCGTCGGCACCGAGATCGACAGGTTCTGCTGGAGCCGTTCCATGGACCGCACCAGTGGTTTCGGCACGACCATCCAGCCGACGCGCCAGCCGGTCATGCAAAAGTATTTCGAGAACGAATTGATGACCAGCGCGTTCGGCGATAGCTCGGCCGCGGTCACTGCCGGGAATGCGTAATCGAGGCCATGATAGATTTCGTCGGAGATGAAGCGGATGCCCGCATCATCGGCCGCGTGGATCAGGCTGGTGAGCGCTTCGCGCGACATCATGGTGCCTGTAGGATTGGCCGGGCTCGCGACCAGCACGCCCTTCAGCGGTTTTTCGCGATGCGCGGCGAGCAGATCCTCGGCGGTCAAGGCATGGCGCTTGTCGGCATGGGTTTCGATCAGCACCGGCTCGCAGCCTAGCGCAGTCAGAATATGCCGATACGGCGGATAGCCGGGCACGGTGACGGCGACGCGGTCGCCGGGCTCGAACAGGGCCAGGAAGGACAGGATGAACGCGCCGGAGGAGCCGGTGGTCACCACGATCTGCTCCGGATCGACCGTGCAGCCATAGACGTCGCGATAATGCCTGGAGATCCGCGCGCGCAGCGACGGGGTGCCGAGCGCGGCGGTATATTCAATCCGCCCGTGCGCCAGTGCGGCCTGCGCGGCATCAATGGCCACCTGTGGCGCGGGCGCTGCCGGCTGCCCGACTTCCATGTGAATCACGTGCCCGCCAGCGGCCTCGATCCGCGCCGCGGCGGCCATCACATCCATCACCATGAACGAGGGAACGTTGCTGCGGGCGGAGGCTGCAAGAAGGCTGTGTGCCCGGGCTTTGAGGATCGTATCTGGCATAAAAATCTGCTATCTGCGCGGCGTTATGCACGTTACGGCATGGGAACAACGCCGCGCTCCCGCCGCAATATTTGACTTATTAGGGCTTATATCGAGATCCGAACCTCGGCCAATGATGAAAGACCTGCAGCTGCAGCCTAGAAGGGCTGCATATCGATTGTTCTCGAAGCTGACCACGCTGCTGACCGCGGCGGCATTGACGCTGACGCCAATGGCGGCCCATGCGCAGCAAGGCGGTGCCCCGCGCCTGCTGCGCGACGCCGAGATCGAACAGCTGCTGCGTGACTATACGCGCCCGATCCTGCGTGCCGCGGGCCTCGAAAAGCAAAACATCCAGGTCGTCATCATCAACAATGCCAGCTTCAATGCCTTTGTGGCTGACGGTCGCCGCATCTTCGTCAATCACGGCGCGCTGATGCAGTCACAGACGCCGAACCAGCTGATCGGCGTGCTCGCCCACGAGACCGGCCATCTCGCCGGCGGTCATCTGTCAAAGCTGCGCGAGCGCATGGCGCAGGCACAAACCCAGATGATCGTGGCGATGCTGCTCGGCGTCGGCGCCATGGCGGCCGGAGCGCGCGGCGGCAACTCCAATGGTGCTGCCGGCAATATTGGTGCTGCAGCGGTCGCCGCGCCGCAAGCGATGATGATGAATACGATGCTGTCCTATCAGCGGCAGCAGGAAGAAAATGCCGACCGCGCCGGTGTCAAATTCCTGAACCAGACCGGCCAGTCGTCCAAAGGCATGTACGAGACGTTCCAGCGCTTCGGCACCGACAGCCTGTTCGCAGCGCGCGGAAGCGACCCGTATATGATGTCGCATCCGATGCCCCGAGAGCGCGTTGCCGCCCTTGAGGAGCTTGCGAAGTCGAGTCCCTATTGGGACAAGAAGGACGATCCCACCCTGATGTTGCGCCACGAGCTGATGCGCGCCAAGACCGCCGGCTTCATGGAGCAGCGAGACACGGTGCTGCGGCGCTATCCGCCATCCGACACCAGTCTGCCCGCGCAATATGCCCGCGCCATCGCCACCTATCGCCATGGCGATCTGCGCGTAGCCGTCGAGCAGATCGATGCGCTGATCAAGGCGCAGCCGAACAATCCGTATTTCTACGAGCTGCGGGGCCAGGCACTGCTGGAAGGCGGCAAGCCCAATGAGGCCATCGCGCCGCTGCGCCGCGCGGTGCAGCTCTCCAACAACGCGCCACTGATCGAGATGATGCTCGGCCAGGCGCTCGTCGCCTCCGACAACAAGGCCTATACCGACGAAGCTATCCGCATCCTGCGCACTGCTGTGGCGCGCGAGAGCGAAGCACCCGCCGGTTATATGCAGCTCGCCATGGCCTATGGCCGCAAGGGCGAACTCGCAGAGGCCGACCTGGCCTCGGCCCAGGCCGCCTTCCTGCGCGGCGACAACAAGACCGCCCGTGACCTTGCGTCGCGCGCCAAGGCGCGGTTTGCCGTGGGTACGCCCGGCTGGGTGAAGGCCGATGACATCATCGCCGCAAAAATGCCGGGCAAGAACTAGCGCGCCTCCCTCTGCAATGTTCTGCAACAAATGGCGGCTGATCCGTAATCTTTCGCAATGTGGCTGACAATTTGTCTCCGTACGCAGTGTCCGTGACTATTGGGGGACATCTCTATGCGCGCGAACGCCATCAACCACGTGTTGAAACTGATATGCCTGCACGCTCTGACAGCAACTGTCGCTGGATGCGCCACGGCCCAACTGGAGACATCAGGGTCTCTCGCCTCGTATAACGACCTCGCGCCCGCCGACGGCATCACTACCAAATCCAAGATGCGCGTCGACAAGGCCGGGGTCCTGGCGGCCAGGAGCGTCAGCATCATACCCACGTCGTTCTCTCATGCCGCATCTCGAGCCGCCCTCACCGACAAGCAACGTCGCGTCATCGCGAATGCTGTCGACCGTTCCGTCTGTATCGGACTGAGCGACCGCTTCAACGTGGTCCCATCCGGGCAACCCGCCGACCTAACGGTGCATGTTACCGTGACGCGTGTGACCATCACCGATCCGAATGTCGCTGGAGCCGCTAAGGTTGCCTCCGCCGCACCGATGTTCATCAGTGCAGGCTTTCCTATCGTCGTCCCCCGGATCCCGTACGGCATGGGCGGCCTGTCGGTCGAAGCGGAAGCTCGCGACGTACAAGGCCAGCAGAAAGCGGCATTCGTCTGGGCCCGCGATGCTGACATGTTGACGAGCACGCCGCGCGTTGCGGCATCCGGCGATGCCTACGATCTGGCGGGCGAGTTCGGCGCAGATTTCAGCAAGCTCCTCATTACCGGTGAAAATCCGTTCGACAAGAAGCTGTCGACGCCCAGTATGCAGCGCGTGAATTCGGCCTTTGGGGGCAAGCCCAAATACGCCGCCTGTGATGCTTTCGGGCGCACCGGCGTTTCCGCCTTCATCGGCGGAAAAATGGGAGCACCTCCAGAGTGGAACGACGACGCGATGCCGGTGACGGAATGACCGGACATGCATGACAGTGATTACCGTCCCTCCGCCCAAGACAGCTATGCTACGACATTAGCAGTCACGTTGAACGAACAACCGCCTGGAGCCGGATGCCGCCCAATGCAGACCATGTCTCACATCCTCATCGTCGATGACGATCTTGCAATACGAAAACTGCTGGGACGCTATCTGACCGAACAAGGCTACCGCGTATCCATCGCCTCCGACCAGCGAACGATGAAGGAAGCGCTGCAGACCAACCAGGTCAGCCTGATCGTTCTCGATGTCCTGCTCCCCGATGGGTCGGGGCTCGATATCTGCCGCGATCTTCGGCGGGAGGGCTCCGAGATACCCGTCATCCTGTTGACGGCGCTGAAGGAGGACGTCGACCGGATCATCGGCCTCGAAATCGGCGCGGACGACTATCTCGGCAAGCCGTTCAATCCGCGCGAATTGCTCGCCCGCATCCGCGCGGTGCTTCGTCGCAAGGTGACGCAGGACATCCAGCTCTCCCAGGTGCTCGAACATCACTTCGGCAGATTTAAACTCCATCCCGGCGCACGGCGGTTGCTGGACGAAAACGGGCAGCCGTTCGATCTCACGACAGCTGAATTCGAACTGTTGCTCGTGCTGGTCAGACGACCGGGCCGCCTGCTCTCCCGGGATCAACTGATCGAACTGACGAACCGCAGTTCCGACGACGTGTTCGATCGCTCGATCGACGTGTTGATGAGCCGGTTGCGCAAGAAGCTCGGCGACAATGATGATTTCCAGTTGATCAAAACCGTGCGTAACGGCGGCTACATTTTCTCGGCACGCGTTGAAACCATTGGCGCAGACACATGAACTCCATACGCATTCGATTTTCCTTGATGCTCGTGGGCTCGGTCCTTTGTGTGGTGATCCTAGCCAGCGCCGTGATGTCGCAAATGATACTCGGGCTGGTCGAAAAGGATTTTCGTGACGGATTGACGTCTCGCGTCGCTGCATTTTCCAACAGCATCACCTTTCGCGGAAACGATGCAGTCTTTCATCTTCAGCCGGCGCCCATCGAGGGAAAGCTTCTGGAAGCGCCGACCAAGCTTCTGCAGGAAGCATTTCAAAAATCGCAAGCCAATTTCGACATTTTCGTCAAGCAAACGCCGGATGGCCAACGATGGGCGTCCATCAAGATGGGCCCCGGCTGGCTGAGCTGGCCCATACGCGAGCACGCGCCGCCTCCTGAAGTGTGGTGGGGCCTCGCCGGCTGGATGGTACTGATCACGGTTGGCGTCATCGGGGTTGCTCTTACGGTCGCCCATCAGACGACGAACCAGCTTAAATTGCTGCAGAGCATGGCGATGTCCGTTGGCAAGGACGGCGTGCTGCCCGTGCTCAAAGAAGAAGGGTCTATCGAAATCAAGGCAACCGCTCAGGCACTGAACATGATGGGCGCAAGTCTGAAAAAAGCGATGGACAGCAAGATCAGACTTGTGGCTGCCGCAGGGCACGATTTGCGGACACCCATGACACGCATGCGTCTGCGCGCCGAATTTCTCAACGAACGAGAGCGTGAGGAGTGGCTGCATGACCTCGATGAAATGGATCACATTGCCGACAGCGCCATCCAGCTCGTTCGGGAAGAGACCGTCGGAAAAGGCACCGAACACGTCAGACTCGACGAACTCGTCGGGGACGTTTGTGCCGAACTCACCCTGATCAAGATGCGGGTGACAATTGCCGGACTCGATCACAGCAGCGTCAAGATCTCACCGCTCGCACTCAAGCGCGCCCTACGCAATCTCATCATCAATGCTGCGACCCATGGCGGCGGCGCCATCGTAAGCCTGCGCGTTCACGATCGCCGCGCTGTCGTCCTGATCGACGACAACGGTCCCGGCATTCCCGAACAATTCCTGGCAAGTGCCTTCGAACCGTTCTTTCGCGCCGATCCGGCCCGCCGCCAGTCAATCCCCGGCGCCGGGCTCGGCCTGGCCATCGCCAAGGAAATTGTTGAACGACAGGGAGGCACGCTCGAGATCGAGAACCGGCAACCTCACGGGTTAAGGCAGACGCTTTCCATTGAGATCGATATCGCGAACGTATCATCGGTCGCAGCCTGAACGACGCGCTCGCCATGCGACCACACGGTCGCCGCTGCAGACGATCGCTGGAGAACAATCCTTGGCAAGCAGCCCCTGTTCAGCCGGACCACAAGATCATCGCGATCCCAAAGACGAGCAACGGATAATACGCAACCTCCACGCTCAGGAACGCGATGTCTTTTGTACGAGACCAGAGGCGCCGAACGGATATCCGTATTCGGGACCGTTCCAAAGACGCTGTTGGAGCGATGCGACACATCTAGCTACCCTGCCCCCTCAACCCTTCCAGGTTGGATTGAAATCCACTGGCCGAACCGCCCTTGGCACGACCGTAGGCGTAGAGCTCTTTCATATAATCAGTATCGAAATTGGTTGGATCGCTCGTGGTGAGCTTGCCCGCGTCGATGGCCGTTGCTTTGAAATCCCAGTTGTTGCGTTTGCAGAAATCGTATGTCGCGATCATCGCATTGCGCGTATTGGCCTTCACCGAGGTCTGAAACGAGCGCGCCACGATCGGAAGCGTCAGATCCGACGTATAGGAGGCGTCGGGCGACAGCTTGCCGTTAACGATCACGAAGACCCGAGACTTCGTAGCCAGCGATCCAGCATGGGCCGTCAATACGCTTTCCGGCACAGCCAGAATATTCGACGTCACGCCGCCATCGACATGCATCTCGGAATACATGTTTCCGCCGGCCTCGACGGCGATCAGGGCCGGCGGGAAAATCCCGGGGATAGCGGCCGACGCAGCGAGAACATTCCGGAATAGCTCATAGCGACCAGGACTATCGTTGCTTGCGATCTCCCCCATATTCCAGAGCGTCGTCCCTTGGGTGTCGAGGTTCGTGGTGGCCACGATGAGCATCTTGCCCCTACGATACCGCGCGCCGACCGCATCGATGATCCGATCATCGGCATATTTCGAGATAAGGTCTTTCATCGGCCCCGCCTTGAAGACGCCCGATCCAACAACGGCGTTGATCCCCGCGATACGCATCAGATTTTCGGTAGCGCCGCTGGTGAAGATCGCTTCAAGACGGCCGTCATAGCCCGGGCCAAGAAACGCGAATGGCGCAATAAGGGCGCCAACGCTGGAGCCGGTGACGATATCGAAATCGGGGCGCAGCCCGGAGTCGGACCAGCCTTTCAGAAATCCTGCGCCATAGGAACCGTCAGCGCCGCCGCCGGACAAGGCAAGAATGGTGAGCGGTGCAGCACCGCGCCGCGATCCCGCAAAGATGCGATAGCCTTCGTCGGGCGATATCCTGGCCAACGGAATCTGCGGGATCGTCGCTCGCGCGCTTGCGATCAGCGGAGCGCGCGGCAGCGACGCACAGGCCGACAGCAGCAGCGCCGTGCAAATAATGGGAAGCGTCGCGCGAGGCATCACGCGAGCTCTGCAACGATCAAAGTGAATCTTGAAAACTGGGCCATGCGGGTTTCCATGTCCGAAAACTCTTGCACGACTGATTTGCCATTTGTTTGCGCGTTTATTTCATTGTGTTTCGTGCGGCGGCTGCAAACCGAATGCGACAATTCCGTCCACACGTCCACGAATGGGAAGATGACCGAGTGCACTGACCGTGAAGGGCGGTGCCGAGGCAAAGCAATCCATCGCCGCCTTCGATGCGACAAAACCGCCCTCTACACCACGACTGAGCTCTTCCAGCCGCGAGGCGGTGTTCATGACGTCGCCATTGAAGACGATCGCACGTTTGACGTCGCCGATTTCGCCGATGATCACCGGCCCGAAATGCAGGCTGCCGCGAATGCGGGGCGCTGTGCCAAACTCGCGCTCAAACTGCCTCGCTTTGCGCGCCAGTTCGTCACGCATGACCATGAAGCAGCGCAACGGACGGCAATCGATCGCACCGTCCCGCTTCGTCCAGGTCACGATCATCTCGTCGCCGACATAGGCGAGCACCTCGCCACGATGGTCGACGACCGGAAGCGATAGCAGGCGAAAGGTCCGATCGAGGAAACGGTGGATACCGACGCCACCGAGTTGCTCGGCCAGGCTGGTTGAGCCCGCAATATCCACGAACAGGACGAAACGCTCTTCCTCGACCGGCGTGTGATAGCGCCCGGTGAAGAAGTTCAACAACGCGCGTCCGCCGACGAGATTGGTGATTGCCAAAGCGAGATTGACGACGATGGAGACGACGACCGAATAGACCAGGCTCGACCAGAACGTATCCTCCGCGATCTCGAGCGTCCGCCCGATCAGCACATCCGCAAGCCGAAACCATTGCACGGCCAAAATCACGACGGCGTAGAACGCGCTCTTGATCAGGAGGTTGGCGGTGAACGAGCGACCGCTCAACCAGATCCGGATCGGACCATCGGCCACCATGATTTCGAAGCCGCCCAAAACCGTGCTGATCACCAATCCGATGACGAGCCCGGGCAGAATGGGCAGATCGTGGGTGGCACTGAACGCCACGCCGGCGGCGCCGCCAGCGGCTATAATCGTCGTGAGGACCCTTAGTTTCCGTTCAAGCCTGGCGTTCATGGTCCCTCCCACCGGCACAGCCGACGGGAGGGTATATCAGATCGTCCAAGGGCGGGCTGACACGGGCCGATGGCAAAGGTTGCCCGCCAGCAGACCGACGCGCGGCCTCACCGAGCCCTGCCGTGCTGTGCACGCCGCTATGATCTTCATCCTTTTACAACCACCCTAAGCTTCTCGCCGGCAGCGGTCAGGTTCCGTTAACGGAACTCGCTGCATTTAGTGAAAATGGATGCGCTCATCGCGTCCGGCGGGGAGACCAATGCAGCCATCGGATCACGAAACCGCACACAGCGGCGTCACACGCACGTGGGACCGACGGCAATGAGCACAATGACCATCTTCTGGTTCACGCTCGCCAACTTCCTGTCGTCAGGTCTCGTCTGGGCCTATGTCGCACGCTGCTATCCGAACTTCGTCCCGGCCCGCTACTGGAGCGCCGCCTCATTGAGCGCGTCGGCCGGCTCTGCTCTCGGCCTGCTGTTTCCCAATCCCATCGGCCTGCTGTTCGCCGCGCAGATGACAGTTCTCGCTTTCTGTCTGTCAGAGGTCGGCATCCGCCGCTTTTACGACAGGCCTACATCCTGGATCGCCACCGCTCTGGTGATTTCCGCGAGTCTGGCCGGCTTCATGTTCTTCAGACTGGTCATCGACGAATATGCGATGCGCGTTGTCGTCTACTCGCTGAGCCAAGGCATTCCCGTGGCGCTGACGCTACCGCTGCTACTGTCGCGTGATCATCGGCGCAGCAATCACGGCGCACGGATGGCCGGCTACCTCTCGATTCTCCTGCTTGTTGCTTTTGCCTGCCGCGCGATCGCCGCGCTGCTTCATCTGGGCGGCAGCGAGACGACCATGGTGACGGTCGATGCGGTACAGGCCGGCTTCATGCTCGTGGCGGCATTCCTCGCCATGACATGGAATTACGGACTGCTGATGATGGCGATCGACCGCCTGCGTGGCGACGCAGCCGAACTGGCGCTGATCGACGATCTGACCGGCGCCGGCAATCGCCGCCGCCTGTTGCAGCGGATGGACGAGGAATGTGCGATGGCGCGGCGGACCGCACGGCCATACGCACTGCTGGCGATCGACCTCGACGGCTTCAAGGCGGTCAATGATGGCTTCGGTCACAGCGCCGGCGATGACTGCCTGAGGCAATTCGCCCAAGCGGCGCAAGATCAGTTGCGCCCCGGCGATACGCTGGCCCGATGCGGCGGTGACGAGTTCTGCATCGTGCTGCCCGACACTGACCTGCAGCAGGCCGGCGAGATCGCGCGGCGCGTGCTGGCGGCCTGCCCGCGACAATTTGGCAATGCCGGACACAAAGTGAGGACTCTATCCGCCTCCATCGGCGTCGCGCAGTGGTCCTCCGACCTCATCGCCTCCCCCGAACGGCTGATGGCGGCCGCCGATCACGCCCTGTATCAGGCCAAACACAGCGGCAAGAACCGGGTCGTGCTCTATGAGCCTGCACCGCCGCTGGCACCGATCTTCGATGACGAGATCGGAAGCGCTCCATTGCCGGCACCGCATGCCCTCATTGCAATGACCGGGCCGGATCACCACCATTCCGGCTTCTGAGACCTGCGGCACCATGATGAATTGCGCGTGACCGCCTTCACAAATAACGCGTATTTCGCCCTCAAAATGCTAAGCAGCTTCCCGAATAACACGCGGCTTTCTGACTCGGCCTTTTCCAAAGGATAATTTGCCCATGCCTTCGTTCCGTTTTCTCGCCTGCGCCGCTTTGGCCCTCGCGCTGTGTGGCGCCCCCGCGGTCGCATCGGCGCAGACGTTCAATGACGCCCAGCGCGGCGAGATCCAGAAGATCATCAAGGACTACCTGATCACCCATCCGGAAATCCTCGAAGAGGTCTCTGCCGAACTCACCAAGCGTCAGGCCCTGGCTGAAGCCGAGAAGCATCAGGCCGCAATCGCTGCGAACGCAAACACCATCTTCAACTCGCCACGCGGCGTCGTCGTCGGCAACAAGGATGGCGACGTCACCTTCGTCGAGTTCTTCGATTACAATTGCGGCTACTGCAAGCGCGCCATGGATGACATGGTCGGCATCATGAAGAGTGATCCGAAACTCAAGGTCGTGCTGAAGGAATTCCCGGTGCTCGGGCCCGGCTCGGTTGAAGCCGCCCAGGTTGCCGTCGCCGTGCGCATGCAGGATCCGACCGGCAAGAAGTATCTCGACTTCCACCAGAAGCTGCTGAGCGGCCGCGGCCAGGCCGACAAGGCCCGCGCGATGGCAGCGGCTAAGGAAGCAGGTCTTGACGTCGCCAGACTGGAGAAGGACATGGCCAGCCCGGAAGTGCGCGCGACCATCGAAGAGAACTTCAAGCTCGCGGAATCCATGGGCATGAACGGCACGCCGAGCTACGTCATCGGCAAGCAGGTCGTGATCGGCGCCGTCGGCGCGGAAGCGCTGAAGGAAAAGATCAATCAGGCGCGCTGCGGCAAGGCGATCTGTTCGTAAGTACCAAAACCGGCGAGGTCGATTGATACCTCCCCCTGATTTAAGACGAACATCGCGGAAATATGACAAACCGGCTGCATTGCAGCCGGTTTTTTATTTATCTTTCGGTGGCGGTCAAAGCCGCTGAACGCCATCTGTGATAAAATAACTCATACTCACCGGAAAAAAGGATGCAGCGGGCACCCCGCTTAAGTTCCCAATGTTGACCGATACCAAACAGGAGCAGCGGCTCCTGAAAATCTCGATTTACGTCACGCTTCTCATTTCATTTGCCAGCATCGCTTTCGGGCTCGCCATCAGTTCGCGTGCTATCGCCTTCGACGGTTTTTACACGTTGATCGACGCAGCCATGACCGGCGTTGCATTGCTGACCGCACGACTGATCAGCAGAGGCGAAGACGACCGCTTCCAGTATGGCTACTGGCACCTTGAACCGATCCTTGCGCTGATCAACGGCACGGTGCTTAGCTTCGCCTGCGCCTATGCCTTCATCGACGGCCTTAACGGACTGATCACCGGCGGGCGCGCCATCGAATTCGGCCCCGGCGCCATCTTCGCTGCGGTGGCGGGCGCCATCAGCTTCGGCATGAGCATCTATATCCGCCGCTCGGCCGGCGAACACGGCTCGCAACTGCTCGACATCGATGCCCGTGCCTGGCTGATGGGCGGTGTACTCAGTCTGGCGGTCTGCATCAGCTTCCTGCTCGGAGCGGTGATGGCGAAGACTCCAGCAGCGGCCTATGCACCGCTGGTCGATCCGCTGATCCTGCTGGTGGTTGCGATCTGCCTGCTGCCGTTTCCGCTCTCGACGATCTGGAACGCCGGGCGCGACATCCTGCAGGTCGCACCGAGCGATCTCGACGAAGAGGTTCGCGAACTCGCCCAATCGATCGCGCATAAGCATGGCTTCAGCGACTACAGCTCACATGTGATGCGCTCCGGCCGCCAGCAATTCATCGAGATCGGGCTGGTCGCGCCATCGGGCGAGATCAGCAAGACGTTCGCCGAACTTGATGCCATCCGTGCCGAGATCGCACTGGCGATGGGCGGCCTCAGCCCGGGTTACTGGCTGACGGTCGATTTCACCGCCGACAAGCGCTGGGTGTAAGTCACATCAGCGCTTTACTCCTTGCACGCCAGGTAACACCGCCGGCAAGGAGAAGGACAAGCACCGCGCCAAACGCGATCGCGCCGGCGCGGAGCCGACCACCGGGACGATCGATGTAGAGCGAGCGCAGCGATGGCGCCTCTCCGTCGCGCGCAAGACGAAACGCCACGACGCTGTCGCCGATCGAGGTGCCGGATTCGGAATGGCCACCGGCGGCGATGACCACATACTGCTCTCCACCGATGGCGTAAATCATGGGATTGGCGACACCCGGCACCGGCAATCTTCCCTGCCAGAGTTCGGCGCCGGTCTTCGCATCATACGCACGCAGGTAGGCATCCATCGCGCCGGTGAAGATCACGCCGCCGCGCGTGGCCAGGAGGCCGTTGACCAGCGGTGTGCCGGTGGCCAGTGCGAGACCCAGTGGCGCGATGTCCTCGGTGGTGCCGACCTTCGACTCCCACAGCACCTTGCCCGCCTTGAGGTCCACCGCGACCATCGCGCCCCAGGGCGGCTTGTTGCAGGGCATACCGAGCGGCGACGCTACAAGCGCCCGCGTCATGGCAAAGGGCGCACCGCGCTGCGCGCCGAAATCGGTACCGGCCGGCGGCCTGTAGTTCTGCGCCTCGGCGCGTGGGATCAGCGTAACCCGATGCACAGCGCGGCTCGTATTGGCATAGAGCAGCTGGCTGACGGGATCGAAGGCAACACCGCCCCAATTGACGCCGCCGCCGGTCATCGGAAACAGCAGCGTCCCGGCGCCCGTCGCGGGTGGCGTGTAGAGGCCTTCGTTGCGTCCACCGGCCAGTTCATCCCGGCACTTGCCGCGATCCCAGAATGTCACGCCGAACGCCTCATCCGGCGTCACGCGTTGTGGCAGCAGTATCGGAAGATGCGTGGGAAAGGGCTGCGTCGGCGACAGCGCTTCGCCGGCGACGCCGCCTTGCGGAACGGCCCTCTCCTCCACCGGCCAGATCGGCTCGCCGGTGGTGCGATCCAGCACGAACAGAAAGCCCTGCTTGGTGGCCTGGATGACGACGTCGCGCGAACCGCTTGCAAGATCGATGCGGGCCAGCGTCGGCTGCGCCGGCACGTCGTAATCCCAAACATCGTGATGCACAATCTGGAACGACCAGACCAATTCGCCCGTGTCGATCTTCAGCGCAACGACCGAATTGGCGTGCGCATTGTTGCCGGGCCGCTTGCCGCCCCAGAAATCGGGACTGGGCGACGATGTGGGCAGAAACAGCAATCCGCGTTCGTCATCCGCCGACATCGGCGCCCAGACATTGGCGTGACCGGCCTCGATGCCCGCATGGATCAGCGGGTCCCACGACCATCGCAGCGCGCCGCTGCGCGTATCGAACGCACGGACAGTGCCCTTCGGTGCGTTGACGCGCCGATTATCGGCCAATGAAGAACCTACCACGACGACGTCACGGCCCACCACCGGCGGCGATGTAATCTGGAATTCGCCGGGGCCATCGAGCGGCATTCCCGGATCGAGCTTGACCTCGCCCTGTGCGCCGAAGTCAGCACAGGGCAATCCCGTTGCCGCATCCAGCGCAATGACACGGGCATCGTTGCTGCCCATGAAGATGCGGCTGCGACAGGTCGCGCCGGTTCCCGCGCGATCGTCACGCCAATAGGCGACGCCGCGGCACACCCATCGATTGGCCGGACGCACATCCGCTGCGACCCGCGCATCGAAACGCCACTTCTGCCGGCCGCTGGCAGGATCGAGCGCAATCACCTCGTTGAATGGCGTACAGAAGACGAGACTGTCTTCAACCAGGAGCGGTGTTGCTTCGAATTTGGTGTGCGCCATCTGCGCAGGTGTGCGACGCAGGAGATCACCGGTCTGGAAGCGCCAAGCCTCTATCAGGCGGACGACATTGTCGGGGGTGATCTGATCCAGTGGCGCGAAGCGCGAGCCGCCGCGGTCGCCGCCCCAATGCTCCCATCCGAGAGCAGGTGCTACCGACAGGACTACGAGCGCCAGGATTCCTCCAATCCAATTCCTCATCGAAGCACAGCTCCGCAGATCCCGACTGACATGACCTGATGTTAGTCGTTGAGCCCGCCCTGTCCATGTCGAACGCATAGTAAAGAGGCCGGCTGCGTAACAGCCGGCCTCTTTGAAATCGATCAATATCACAGCGATAGTTACGCGATGCCGTCGACTGTCGTCTCGCCGTCATCCGGGCGCTGCTCAAAGCAGCGACAGCTTGTTTGCCGTATTTTCCAGTACCTCGGCGACGAAATCGGAGACCGAATTCTCGATCGGCGCCGCTTTCGCGATCGTCTGAATGATCATCTCCACAAAGGCTGGCATCGCCATTTTCGTTATTCGATGGTGCAATATACGTGCTGCCATTTGGTTCCGGCTGAGACTTCTTCATTCCATTTCCGACTTAGGAACATCCCCAACGGTGGTGGATTGCCCTTTACGGAGGAGGAGAACGAGCAATGCCAAAATATCATTTCGAGATTGTCGATGGTTTCCGGCTGGAGGACCCCGTAGGTCTGGATTGTAGCGACGACACGCAAGCCAGGGATGTGGCCAAGAATATTGCTCATCAAATCGCAGTTGATATCGCAGGCGACAGTGACCGGAAGGTCGTCGTCATCGATGACAACGGCGATGAAGTCTACAAGACGAAGATCAAGCCCTGACGCGGCGTGACCTATGCTCATAACAAAAGCAATGGAACTATACTTTCTCAGGAACATCCCTCTATCAGTGCCGTTGTACGGCGGGCAATGCATCGCGAGGAGAACCAAGATGAACAACCGTTTATTGATGAGCGTCGCCGCTGCTGCACTGATTGCGGGTTCGGGTTTCGCTAGCGCGCAAAATCCCGGCGGCGCAGGAGCCGCAACGTCGGGTGGTGGCGCTGCCGGAATGACCCGTGACGCACCGGCGGGCGGTGCTGCGCGTAGCGGCGCAACAAGTGCGCCCGCAGGCGGCGCGGCTGCTGATCGTGCTGCGCCGGCCGAACGCAACGCACCCGTCAACAAGGACGAAGCGACCGACACCACCAACAAGTCCGAGCAGAAGCCGGCGGTGAAGTCGACGCAGTCCGACGACAAGATGCAGCGTGACGACAAGCGTGCGACCGATTCGACCCATGACGGCGGAAAAGCCGGCAAGGACATGAAGGCCGATACCAAGGCTGGCGATACCAAGGCGGGTGCAGACACGAAGTCGACATCGACCGAGACCAAGTCGACCACCACTACCGGTCAGGCCGGCGCAGGCGCCAAGCTTACCACCGAGCAGCGCACCAAGGTCACCACGGTCATCAAACAGCAGAACATCCAGCCCGTGACCAATGTGAACTTCTCGATCTCGGTCGGCACCCGTGTGCCGCGCGAGGTCCGCTTCCACCCGCTTCCGGCTGAGATCATCACCGTCTATCCGGATTGGCGCGGCTACGAGTTCTTCCTGGTGCGCGATGAGATCATCGTCGTGAACCCGCGAACACTCGAGATCGTCGCAGTCCTCGATGCCTAAGGCGGCGCGTCTGATGCAACACCCGGGCGGGCTCGAAAGGGTCCGCCCGTTTGCTATCCGGCACGCTCCGCCCCTGTCGTGAGCCGGCAGATTGCCGGAAATGGCGCCAGCGGCTTTAACCTTGGTTAATAAGCTTTTTCCATAGGTTCCACCGGGCTTTTTATGAATTAGGTGAGGTATTTGGCTGGGGGAACCGGGGCTCTAGAGGCTTCCCCTCCGCGGTTTGGTTACCTATAACCCCGGGCAGAACGGCGCCCACCCGCGCCCATTGCGATTGCCCGGGATGTCCGATGGCCAATACCACGACCAACACCATCTACGTGCTCAACGGCCCCAACCTCAACCTGCTCGGAATCCGCGAGCCGGACACCTATGGGCATGCAACTCTGGCCGATGTCGAGAAGCTCTGCGCAGCCGCCGCCGCGCAATATGGCCTGACCGCGGATTGCCGGCAGTCCAATAGCGAGAGCGAGCTTATCGGCTATATCCATCAGGCCCGCGAGAAACACGTGGCCGGCATCGTGATCAATGGCGGCGCTTACTCGCACACCTCGATCGCGTTGCATGACGCCATTGTCGGCGTGCGCATTCCCACCGTGGAAGTGCATGTCAGCAACGTCTACACCCGCGAAAGCTTCCGCCACCATTCCTTCATCGCCAAGGCAGCCTTTGCCAGCCTCTGCGGCTTCGGCATCGAAGGCTATCGCCTTGCCATCAGCGGCCTTGCCGCAAAAATCGGTGCCAACGCCATCGCGTGACGCGCCCGCTTCGCTCTTTATTCGTCTTTCACTTCAGACATTGGATTTCCCATGGCCCGCAAGCCTGACGACACACAGACCGCCACGCCGCAAGCCAGCAACGATAGCGGCATGATCCGCGAACTGGCGCTGCTGCTGGATGAAACCAACCTCACGGAGATCGAGGTAGAGCGCGCCGGTCTGCGCGTGCGCGTCGCGCGGAATATCAGCGTTGCTGCCGCTGTGCCCGCTTATGCGCCCGCACCGGCTGCTGCACCCGCGCCTGTCGCCGCAGCTGCTGCCGCACCGGCCGCCGCCGACATGACCAAGCATCCCGGCGCTGTGCCCTCGCCGATGGTCGGCACGGTCTACCGTGCCCCGGAGCCCGGCAAGCCGGCCTTCATCGAAGTCGGCACCAAGGTTGCTGCCGGACAGACTCTGGTCATTATCGAGGCGATGAAGACCATGAACCAGATCCCGGCGCCGCGAGCCGGTACCGTAACGCAGATCCTGATCGAAGACGGCTCGCCGGTCGAATACGGTGAAGCGCTGGTCATCATCGAGTAACACCACAACGTCCTCTGACTTCGGAACGCCATGTTCGAGAAAATCCTGATCGCCAACCGCGGCGAGATCGCATTGCGCATCCTGCGGGCCTGCAAGGAGCTCGGCATCGCGACCGTGGCCGTGCATTCGACTGCGGATGCCGACGCCATGCATGTGCGCCTCGCCGACGAGAGCGTCTGCATCGGCCCGCCGGCGTCGAAAGACAGCTACCTCAACATCCCGTCGCTGCTCGCCGCCTGCGAGATCACCGGCGCCGATGCGGTGCATCCCGGTTACGGCTTCCTGTCCGAGAATGCGCGCTTCGCCGAGATCCTCGCCGACCATAATCTGAAGTTCATTGGCCCCAAGGCCGAGCACATCCGCCTGATGGGCGACAAGATCGAAGCCAAGAAGACCGCCAAGCGGCTTGGCATTCCCGTGGTGCCCGGCTCCGACGGCGGCGTCGGCCCCGAAGACGATGCCATAGCCATCGCCCGCGAGATCGGCTTCCCGGTCCTCGTCAAGGCAGCGGCCGGCGGCGGCGGCCGCGGCATGAAGGTCGCGCAGACCGAAGCCGATCTGCTGATGGCGCTGTCCACTGCCTCGAACGAGGCCAAGGCCGCGTTCGGCGACGCGTCGGTCTATCTCGAAAAGTATCTGACCAGGCCGCGCCACATCGAAATCCAGGTGCTGGGCGATGGCCGCGGCGGCGCGCTGCATCTCGGCGAACGCGACTGCTCGCTGCAGCGCCGGCACCAGAAGGTCTGGGAGGAAGGCCCCTCGCCGATCCTGTCACCGGAAGCGCGCGCCAGGATCGGCGGCATCTGCGCCAAGGCGATGCAGGACATGCAGTATCTCGGCGTCGGCACCATCGAATTCCTCTACGAGGACGGCGAGTTCTATTTCATCGAAATGAACACCCGCATCCAGGTCGAGCATCCCGTCACCGAGATGATCACCGACATCGATCTCGTGCTCGAGCAGATCCGCATCGCTGCCGGCGGCGACCTGCCTTGCACCCAGGAAGAGGTCAACATCATCGGCCATTCTATCGAGTGCCGTATCAATGCCGAGAACCCGGAGACCTTCCGGCCCTCGCCCGGCACGATCACCCAGTATCACGCCCCCGGCGGCCTCGGTGTCCGCATCGATTCCGCGGTCTATCAGGGCTACAAGATCCCGCCCTATTACGACTCGCTGGTGGGCAAGCTGATCGTCCACGGCAAGAACCGGCCGGAATGCCTGATGCGGCTGCGCCGGGCCCTGGACGAGATCGTAGTGGACGGCGTCGAGACGACCCTGCCGCTGTTCCGGGCCCTGGCCCGGGAAAGCGACATTATCGAGGGCGACTACCACATCCACTGGCTGGAACAGTATCTCGCGGGCAAGCCTCCCAAGACCTGAAGTATTTGGCAGCAGGCTGGAACCAATCGCCTCCATCCGCGTTTCAGTGCTGCCGGGAGCCGTCCGGCGGCGGGGGCCATATTGAAGTTCAGTCTGCAATCCAAGCGAGTATTACGTGACCGCTGACGCCGCCCGCAGGCGAGCGCTCTGGCAAATCCTGCTGCTCTTGGCGGGATTGCTGGTGCTTGCCGCCATCAGCGCCGCCTCCGTCATCCTGGTAAACCAGGCACGTGACGATTCCAGATGGGTGGTCCACACCGTCGAAGTCCAGAACCAGATATCGAACCTGCTGCTGGAAATCCGCCGCGCCGAAAGCGCCACGCGGGCCTATCTGCTATCCACCGGTCCGCAGTTTCTGTCTGAATACGAAACCTCGGCGGCGGCCATCCTGCCAGCCGTCGACAGACTGGTCAGCCTGGCCAACGACAATCCGGCCCAGGTCGCCAACACCGTCAAACTGCGCGCAGCCGTCGAGCAGCGACTGGCGGAATTCGCCAGGGGTATCGACCGCATCAAGAACAACGACGTCCAGTCGAGCATCGATATCCTGCGCCGCGGCGATGCCAATCAGGCCGTTCAGGACATCGCCAATATCACCCGCGCGATGCGCGCCGAAGAAGGCCGCCTGTTCGTCGAACGGACCCGAACAGCAGACCAGAGCCAGCAATGGGCCTCGTGGGTCACCGTGGCAGGCTCCGGCCTGGTAGTGCTCCTGGCGGCGCTGTCGATCTTCCTCGTGCGCCGCTCGTCAAACGCCCGCGATGAGGCGGAGGCCAGGTTGCGCGACAGCAACATCGACCTCGAAGCCGCCGTTGAGGAGCGCACCGCCGACTTGCGCGAGGCCAACGACGAGCTGCAGCGCTTCTCCTATATCGTCAGCCACGACCTGCGCTCGCCGCTGGTTAACATCATGGGCTTCACGAGCGAGCTCGAGGAGCTGCGCGGCGACATCTTCAGGCGCATCGCGACGCTCGCCAATGCAGAGCCGGTCGTGGCCGATGTGAACGGCGAATTGCCGGAGCCGGCGCTGCCCGAACAGGACAAGCAACTCTCCGCCGATTTCACCGAAGCGCTCGGCTTCATCAAATCGTCGATCGGCAAGATGGACCGCCTGATCAGTGCCATCCTCAATCTGACCCGCGAGGGCCGGCGCGAATTCAAGCCCGTCAAGATCGACACCCGCGAACTCATCGAAGGCATCGCTTCCACCGTAGCGCATCAGGCAGCCGAGACCGAAACCCAGATCCGCATCGAGCCATTGCCTGACATCGAGAGCGATCGTCTCGCAATGGAACAGATCTTCGGCAACCTGATCGACAATGCGCTGAAATATCTGAAGCCCGGCACCCCTGGCGACATTCTCGTCAAGGGCCGCACCAAGATGGGCTTTGCGATCTTCGAGATCATCGACAACGGCCGCGGCATCGATCCCCGAGATCATCAACGCATCTTTGATCTTTTCCGCCGTGCGGGTACACAGGACAAGCCCGGCCAGGGCATCGGACTGGCCCATGTGCGCGCTTTGGTGCGACGAATGGGCGGCACCATGTCGGTGTCATCGGAACTCGGCAACGGCAGCAACTTCACCGTCACGCTGCCGGCCAGATGGACGGGGCATAACCGGGATAAACAAACATGAGTAAGCCAGTCACCATCATTATGATCGAGGACGACGAGGGTCACGCCCGTCTGATCGAACGCAATATCAGGCGCTCGGGTGTCAATAATGAGATCATCCCGTTCACCAACGGTACAGACGCCGTCAACTATCTGTTCGGCAAGGATAGCACTGGCCTCGATCACAAGGGCGAAGCCCTGCTTATCCTGCTCGACCTCAACCTGCCCGACATGACCGGGATCGATATCCTGAAGCGTGTCAAAGAGAACGAATTTCTCAAATGCGCGCCCGTCGTGGTCCTCACCACCACCGACGACGCGCAGGAAATCAAGCGCTGCTACGAATTGGGCTGTAACGTCTACATCACCAAGCCCGTGAACTACGAGAGCTTCGCCAACGCGATCCGCCAACTCGGTCTGTTTTTCTCCGTCATTCAGGTTCCGCAAGCGTCCACATGATATCTGCGACGACGCCAACGCTGCTGTATATCGATGACGACGCAGGTCTTGCGCGGCTGGTGTCGCGCGGCCTGACGCGGCAGGGCTTTGGCGTCGAGCATTGCGACAATGGCGAAGCCGGGATCGAACGGGTCAAGCAGGGTGGCATCGACGTCATCGCGCTCGATCAGTACATGCCGGGCCTCGATGGGTTAGAAACGCTTGAGCAGATCCAGAAGCTGCCCTCGCCGCCCCCGGTGGTGTTCGTCACGGCGTCGCAGGACAGCAAGATCGCCGTCACCGCCCTCAAGGCGGGTGCCGCCGACTATCTGGTGAAGGACACCCAGGGCGACTTCCTGCCGCTGCTGCATGTCGCCTGCACGACCGCCATCAAACAAGCCCTGATATCAAAGGCACGCGACGACGCCGAAGCCGAAGTCCACGCGTCGCGCGATCGTTATGCAGCCCTCGCGGCCGAGCGCGAAGTGTTGCTGCGCGAGGTCAATCACCGCGTCGGCAACTCGCTGCAGATCATCGCCTCACTGCTGCATCTGCAGGCCAACTCAACCAACGAAGATCACGTCAAGGTGGCGCTGACCAACGCCATGGGCCGGGTCGCCGCCGTGGCGCAGGTCCATCGCCGGCTGTACACCTCGCACGACCTCAACAGCGTGCTGCTCAATCAGTATCTCGAAGCCCTGCTGGAAGATCTCCGCCGCTCGGCCGAGGGCAACCGGATGTCGCGCCTGACGCTGAAAGCCGAATCTGTCGAGATCGATCCGGACCGCGCCGTAGCCATCGGCATCATCGTCAACGAGCTGGTGATGAACGCCGTCAAATACGCCTATCCCGACGGAGCCGGCCCGATCCATGTCGTGCTCACCGCGCAGGGCGACCAGCTCGAACTGTCGATCACTGACGATGGCGTCGGCCTCAACGTGAAAGTCGACCCGCGCTCCACCGGCATGGGCCAGCGCATCGTCAATGCCATGGCCAGCAAGCTCGAAGCTTCCGTCGAACGCGATCCCGACCATACCGGCACGCGTATCGTGCTGCGGTTCTGCGCCGTCACCAAGCCCGCGGCCAAGCCACCTGTGAGCTCTGCCGGCTAGGCCTGCCTGCGCTGCGGCCGCGCCTTAAACACTCCCAACCTGCACAAATATGCCGCGCCCGTTCGCCTTGCGCGGCTCCATCACGTGCCTAGACTGCACCTTTCAGCTGCTGATATTTTCCTTCCTTTCCGGACCTCGGATTTCATATGCGCTGCCTTGTCGTAGCCGATCTCCACTATTCGCTGCCCCAGTTCGACTGGTTGTTGAGCGTTGCCTCGCAATTCGACCTCGTGATCTTCGCCGGTGACGCGCTCGACGTCGCATCGGTCGTGGACTTCCGTGCGCAGATCCTGGTAGTGAAGAAGTATCTCGGCCTGCTTGCCCAACGCACCAAGGTGATCCTGTGCTCTGGCAATCACGATCTCGACGAACGCAACGATGAAGGCGAGAAGATCGCGCGATGGGTTGGCGATGTCAGACAACTCGGCATTGCCTGCGATGGTGACAGCCTCGCCATCAGCGATACGTTATTTACGGTCTGCCCGTGGTGGGACGGTCCGCTGGTTCAGCAGCGCATCGCGCAGCAACTCAACGAAGCATCCGCACAAAACGCAAAACGCTGGATCTGGGTCCATCATGCGCCGCCGACCAATTCACCCACAAGCTGGGGCGGCAAGCGTTACTTCGGCGATGTCGAACTGGTGCAATGGATCGAGGCGCATCGGCCCGCGATGGTGATCTCCGGCCATGTGCATGAATCTCCGTTTGTCAAAGACGGCTCATGGTACGACCGGATTGGCGAGACCTGGGTGTTCAATGCAGGTCGCCAGTTCGGTCGGCCGCCGACTTACATCGTGCTCGACCTCGATGACGGCACAGCATTCTGGCTATCGGCGGAAGGCGCTGACCATATAGACCTGAACGCTCCACTGCAGCGTCCGGCGTTGCCGATCAAGACCGCGCCCGCATGGCTCACATCCGTGGATCGTTTTGTCGATCCGAGCCCCGATCCGAACCTGGTGACACCTTCGTTGGCGACAGGTTGACCATGTTGTCCAAGAGCTCGCCGACCATCGACAGATGCGTACCATGGCCGGCATATTGCTGCTTGATATCGGCAAGATAGCTCGTCGCCACATTGAGCCGCTGCGCCAGCAGCCGCGCGATCATCAGCGCGACGGTCGGGTGATCCCGCAAGAAATCCGTCGCATTCTCGAATTCATAGACTTGCGTCTCCATCGCGGCGCGCACGGTCGCGGTATGCGGCTGTTCGAGGAGCACCGACATTTCACCGACCACAGCACCGGGTTCGGTCAAACTCGCAACCACCGTGTCGCCCTTGACGACATCGAGCTGCCCTTCAATCAGCACGAACAAATGCCCGCTGGTCTGTCCTTCCCGGATGATCGTATCGCCCGCTGCAACGCGGTGCTTCACGCCATCGCTGCAATGATCCAGAACGGCGCGCATATCAGGCACTCCAACATGGTTGATAAAGCGTATGCTCGCCGTGACGATCGCGTGACACAAGGCCCGAACACGCTGAAATTGTCGGCAACCGGCGCATATTGGGTGGGCCGGAGCTTGCGAGACATCCCGTGCCGGCTACCGCGTCTTTCTCCCTGTTGCATTTATTCGGGAGATAGTTATAGTTAGTTGCTTCCTTAGCAATAAGGCCCGTCCTGTCAGGCGGGCCGTTGCCATTTTAGGGGGCCTTTGCGATGAGCCGTTCCAACCGGATCGATCATATTCGCCTGACGTCGCATCCTGCGCCGGGCGCCAAGCATCACTTCCCGATCCAGTGGGGCGCACCCTCCGCACGCGAACGCGGGCCGGTCATCGGCACCGTCTCCCGCCCGCAGGACCGCAACGTCATCGGCACCCATGGCGGCTCCTATTCGGTCTATCGCGCGCTCGCGGTTTCATCCGGCGCACTTGATCCGCTGAAGCGCCCCGACCTCACAAACACCCATCCCGCTGCTGTCGTCGGGCCTTTCGGACAATGGACCGATCCCGAGAAGATCGTATCGCTCGATCCCTGGGGTCATCTCGTTGCCGAGAACTTTGCGCCCGAGATCGCCGAAGGGATCGATATCCGCCCGAGCATTGCGATCACCAAGGCGCGGCTCGATCTGCCCGAGCTGCAGGCCGCGATCGCTGGCGGTCGCCTCAAACACGACGGCGAGGTCGTGCATGCCAATGGCAGCGTCTCCGTGGTCAAGATCGCTATCGATCCCGTGTGGTATCTGCCCGGTCTCGCCAAGCGTTTTGATACCAGCGAGAACAATCTGCGCCGCCAGCTGTTCGAACAGACCGCCGGCATGTTTCCCGAACTGGTGACGCGGCCTGACCTGCAGGTGTTCCTGCCGCCGATCGGCGGGACTACCGCCTATCTGTTCGGCGACGTCAGCAAGCTGCCGGATCACACGACCAAGATCACCTGCCGCGTTCACGACGAGTGCAACGGCTCCGACGTGTTCGGCTCCGATATCTGCACCTGTCGTCCCTATCTGATTCACGGTATCGAAGAATGCGCGCGCGCCGGTCAGTCCGGCGGACTCGGCATCATCATCTACAACCGCAAGGAAGGCCGCGCGCTCGGCGAGGTCACCAAATTCCTCGTCTACAACGCGCGCAAACGCCAGGAGGGCGGCGACGCCGCTGCGCAGTATTTCGAACGCACCGAATGCGTTGCCGGCGTGCAGGATGCGCGCTTCCAGCAGTTGATGCCGGATGTGGTGCACTGGCTCGGCCTCAAGCGCATCGATCGCTTCATTTCCATGAGCGACATGAAGCATGATGCGTTGACCAGTCAGGGCGTCGAGATCGTCGAGCGCGTGCCAATCCCCGACGACATGATCCCAGCCGATGCGCATGTGGAGATCGCCGCCAAGAAAGCGGCCGGCTACTTCACACCGGACCCGGTGACGCCGCAGGACCTGATCGACTCCGTCGGTCGCGGGCTTGAGAAGTATTGAGATATCAGCAGTGAATCCCCAGACCCCGGAATCCTCTGCCGCCCTCTCCTTGCTGTCAGCCCACGCCGTACGCACCCGTGCGCAGCGCATGCTGACCCTCGGCCTCGACGACAAACTGCCGAACTTCCGCATCGATCTGACGCGCATGGACGACGTGATCAACCTGGTGCTGGATACGACGCGCGCCTCCTATCCGTCGCTCGATGTCCCGTTCCATTCGCGCTGGCGTCACTTCGTCAATGCCGGCGACAATCGCTGGGCCGACCTCGCGGGCGGCATTTCATGGCCTGATCGCGCAGCACGCGGACGCGCGGAATTCGATCTCGCCATCACCAGCGTGTTCCTCGATGCCGGGGCCGGTCCAACCTGGCGCTATACCGATCCCCAAACCGGCGCGGCCATCGGCCGCTCCGAAGGTCTCGGTCTCGCGAGCCTCGCGATGTTCTCCGGCGGCACGTTCTCTGCCGATCCCGCGCAGCCACTGCGCGCCGACGCCAGCAAGCTGGCACAGCTCGACGTCAGCGATCTCAAGCGCGGCATGCAGGTCTCCGACACCAATCCAATGGTCGGCATCGGCGGCCGCGCCGATCTGCTGCGCCGGCTTGGCGAACACGTAGCGTCGAAGCCCGATGTGTTCGGCACGAAGGATACGCCGCGGCCCGGCGGATTGTTCGATCGCCTGGCCTCGCTGGTTGACAATGGCCGTCTGCCTGCCCCCACCATCCTCTCGGAACTGCTGCTGCAACTTGGTCCGATCTGGCCGTCGCGGCTGACGCTGGACGGCATCGCGCTCGGCGATTGCTGGAAGCATCCGGCGATGACGACCTCGGATGCGACGAGCGGCCTTGTGCCCCTGCACAAGCTGTCGCAATGGCTGGCCTATTCGCTGATCGAACCGCTGCAGACCGCAGGCATCGATGTGACCGATATCGACGGCCTCACGGGACTGGCCGAATATCGCAATGGTGGTCTTTTCGTCGATGGTGGCGTCCTGAAATTCCGCGATCCCGCTGACGCCACGCGTGAGCACGACGTATCGTCGCCGCTGGTGGTGGAATGGCGGGCACTGACCGTGGCGCTACTTGACCGCGTCGCCGGCGGCCTGCGACAAAGACTGAAGCTCGACGCGACGTCGCTGCCGTTGGCCAAGGTGCTCGAAGGTGGCACATGGGCCGCCGGCCGCATCCTGGCGCGCGAGCGCCGCGAGGATCATTCGCCGCCGGTGAAGGTCATCAGCGACGGCACGGTTTTCTAGATCAAAGACGGTTTTACACTCTCGCAACGGATGAGGTTCATGGACGGCGTCACGATCGTTAATCACCCGCTGGTGCAGCACAAGCTGACGCTGATCCGCGACAAGAACCGCTCGACCAAGGGCTTTCGCGAACTCCTCAACGAAATCGGCATGCTGCTGTGCTACGAGGTGACGCGCGACCTTCCGCTCACCGATGTCGAGATCGAAACGCCGATCATGAAGATGACCGGCAAGGAAATCGCCGGCAAGAAACTCGTGTTTGCGCCGATCCTTCGCGCAGGCCTCTCTTTCGTCGAAGGCATGATCGGCCTCGTTCCGTCAGCGCGTATCGCGCATATCGGTCTCTATCGCGATCCCGAAACATTTGTGGCCGTGGAATACTTCTTCAAGGCCCCGACCAATCTCGACGAGCGCCTGGTGATCGTGATCGATCCGATGCTGGCAACGGCGAATACGGCGGTGGCAGCCATCGATCGCATCAAGGAACGCGGCGCCAAGGATATCCGCTTCGTTTGCCTGCTGGCAGCGCCGGAAGGCATTGAACGTCTGCGCGGCTATCATCCGGACGTCCCGATCTGGACCGCGGCGATCGACGACCGGCTGAACGAGCACGCCTATATCGAGCCGGGTCTCGGTGACGCTGGTGACCGTGCTTACGGCACCAGGTAGCGAGGTGCACCGACACGCGGGCGCCTCCCGCCACGCGACACTTCCTTGGACTGTGGCTCAGTTGATCATCAGCAGCCAGGGCATTACGACCAGCAGCAAGCCGGCGAAATAGATCAACCCGAAGATCAGGCCGAACTTCCAGAAGTCGGCCTTGCCGATATAGCCGCTGCCAAAATACATCGGTGCCGGTCCGGTGGCATAGGGCGAGATCACGCCCATCAGGCCAAGCGAATAGATGCAGAGCAATGTCAGAGTCGACATCGGGATTCCGGGAATGCTCGACCCCACCGCCAGCACGACAGGCAGCATCGCCGCCGCGTGCGCCGTAATGCTCGAGAAAAAATAGTGGATCCAGAAGAAGATCGAGACCAGCAGGATCATCGCGATGGTCGGGCTGAATGTGGCGAGCGGAGCCGCCAGGCCGGCGGCAGCCCATTTGATGAAGCCGATGTCGTTGAGGCCGGATGACAACGTCAGCAGCGATGTGAAGTAGAAAAACACCTCCCACGCTGCTTTCTCGGCGATGATGTCGGAAAACGTGATGACGCCGGTGACGAGCATCAGCGAGATCACAACGAACACCACCATGGTCGCATTGATGAAGTTCGAACCGAGGCCAGGTAGCGAGATGTCGGGATTGGATCCGGTGATCCACAGGAACATCGCAAGCACGACCAGTCCAGCCATGATCCATTCACTGCGCGACAACGCCCCCATCGACGCGAGTTCGCTCGCGCTCCACGCCACGATCTCCGGGCTTTCTTTCACCTCCGGTCGGCAAATTGCGTAGCTCAGCAGTGGCAGAAGCAAAATCAGCGGCACGCCGAGCGGCGCGAAGCCGATGAACCACTGTGACCAGCCGACGTCCACGCTCACTATCTTCTTGGCGATGCTCAGCGCCGCCGCATTGGGCGCAAGCGCGGTGAGGAACATCGAACTCGTCACCGCGGTCGCCGCGAAGGCGGTCCACATCACGTAGGTTCCGATCCTGCCGGCTGTCGGACCCGGCTCCGATCCGTAGATCTTCGGGATGTTGCTGACAATCGGATAGACCGTGCCGCCGCTACGCGCGGTGTTCGATGGCGTCGCCGGCGCGAGAACAAGATCGGACAGCGCAACGGCGTAACCCAGTCCCACCGTGTTGCGCCCGAGGCCGCGAACCAGCAGCAATGCCAGACGCCTGCCAAGGCCGCTCTTGCGATAACCGATCGAGAATACGAAGGCGCCGACGATCAGCCATACCGTGCTTTCGGAGAATCCGCTCAGCATCCAGCGCAGCGACTTGTTGGGATCGTGTTCGACATATCCCATCACGCCCGCAAAGGTCAGACCGATCAGACCAACCGCGCCAACAGGCATGGATTCCAGGATCAGGCCGGTAATCACCGCAGCGAAAACGGCAAAATAATGCCACTGATTAGCGACAAGCCCTGCCGGAATTGGGATGACGTACAGCACCAGCCAGACAGCGAGAGGTGCAATCTTCTTCCAGCTCAGCGACACAGCTTCTCCCCCGACAAACCGACCTGCGACAATACGTCCGGCAACGTAACACCAGTTGTTGCCCGGCGAGCAACCGCCAACGCGATCTGCGCTGCATGTATCACCATCTTAGAGCGCGCCTCTCTTTCCTTTCGCATCCGCAACATACGGCGCGCTGGCATGCAGCCGGGCCACGCGCGGCGTTGCGCCGGCAGCCCCGCACGCGACATGGAGCGGCAGGAAATGCTCGTCTATCGGATGGGTTTCTTCACCGCATGGGGAGCAAGCCGACGACAGGTCATGCGTGAAAGCTGCTACAGCCGGTCATCGGCACATTGCGTGTGCGTAGCTCGCCGGTGCGTACAGTCAGGCGACACTCTCAGGCTGGATCAGCCGCCACCACGATTGGGGACATCCATGGCCTCTATTCTTGCCAAGCCGCCCTGGCAACCGTCCCGGGATGTCAGCGCGCCGAACTAACGCGCTTTTCCTCGCCGCTATGCGACGGCACGGATTGGCTGTCGACCACGGCACGCCCCTGCGTGATCAGCCGCGCGCCGCGCTGATCCAGCGTGTGGATCCACAGCCAGTTGATCGCAACCGCAAGACGATTACGCAGCCCGATCAGGAAGTAGATATGGGCGATGCCCCAGATCCACCACGCCAGCGCGCCGCGCAGTCTGACGCGGCCGAAGTCGATCACGGCGAGCTTCTTGCCGATCTGTGCGAGACTGCCGTCGTGCGAATAGCGAAACGGTGCGGGCGTCTCGTCGCGCAAACGTTGTTTGATTGCTGACGCCACATAGCGCCCTTCCTGCTTTGCGGCCGGGGCAATGCCAGGTACCGGCTTGCCATCAGGGGCAGCAACGCTCACGGTATCACCGACAGCGAATATCTCGGGATGCCCCGGCACTGTGAGATCCGGATTGACCTGCAGACGCCCGGCGCGATCAGCGGCAACGCCCAACCATTCGGCAGCCGGCGACGCGCGCACGCCTGCCGCCCAGATGATCGTCCTGGCGCCGAGGGCCCTGTCGCCATAGACAACGCCATCGATGTTGCAATCCGACACGGCATGTCCGAGCGCGACTTCGACGCCGAGCTTCTCTAGCGAGCGTTGCGCATAGGCCGACAGGTCCTCCGGAAATCCAGCGAGCACGCGTGTCCCCGCCTCGATCAGCACCACGCGCGTCTCGCGCGTATTGATATTGCGAAAATCTTCCGGCAGCGTCACCCGCGCGAGCTCCGCGATGGTGCCGGCGAGTTCGACACCAGTCGGTCCGGCGCCGATAATCACGAAGGTCAGCAGTGCCGCACGCTTGACGGGATCGCTCTCGCGTTCGGCACGCTCAAAGGCCGTGAGAATACGGCGGCGCAGCGTGGTCGCATCTTCCAGCGTCTTGAGGCCCGGCGCGAACGGCTCCCATTCATCATGGCCGAAATAGGCGTGGCCGGCACCCGTGGCGAGCACCAGTGTGTCATAGGGCAGCGTCTGCCCGTCATCGAGCAGCACCCGGCGCGCCGCCGCATCCACGCCCGTCACGGTGCCGAGCAATGTCGTCACATCCTTGCGTCCACGCAACAGATAACGGATCGGCCAGGCGATCTCCGACGTCGCCAGCGACGCGGTAGCGACCTGATACAGCAGCGGCTGAAACAGATGATGATTGCGGCGATCGACAATGGTGATGCTGACATCGGCACCGGTCAGCCGATACACGGTCTCCAGCCCGCCGAAGCCGGCGCCAACAACGACCACGCGATGAGGTGTTGTCGTTCTGGTCGATGCCTTGCCGTCGATTGTCACGATATTCGTCATGGTGAACAGGCTCCCTGCCTGCATCCTGGTAGCTATGCCCGCCATCCGAACAATCAAGCAACAATCGGGCGCACCAGGCCGGTTGTTGAGCGGTTCCAGATTGATCAGCCCGCGTTGGCATCAGTGTGCCCTGCGCCGCCAGGACTGATCCAATAAGTAAGCCAAATACCGGGCATAAGCATTGGTTGGTTCGTGGTTCCGATCCTCCGAGGCACCCTCAATCCGCTCAGCACCTGTCGAGCGCAGAGACCGTCGCCCAGGCCGCCTCGGCCTGCTATGCTGGCCGCATGAGCTCACGCGACTCCGCCTCTTCCGAGGTCACGCCCGAACTGCTGCTGCGTGCCTATGCCTGCGGCATCTTCCCGATGTCGGAAAGCGCCGACGATCCCGGCCTGTTCTGGGTCGAGCCCGAGATGCGCGGCGTCATTCCGCTGGATCGGTTTCGCATCAGCTCGCGCCTCGCCCGCACCGTGCGCTCCGACGTATTCACCGTGACCGTCAACACCGCCTTCAAGCGCGTGATGGCCGAATGCGCCGCGCCAAAGCCGGGCCGCGAGGACACCTGGATCAACACGCGTATCCGCGACCTCTATGGCGAGCTCCATGAGATGGACCACGCCCACAGCGTCGAGATCTGGCAGGACGACACGCTGGCCGGTGGGCTCTATGGCGTATCGCTCGGCCGTGCCTTCTTCGGCGAGAGCATGTTTCACCATGCACGCGATGCCTCGAAGGTGGCACTCGTGCATCTGGTCGCGCGGCTGATCGCCGGCGATTTCAAGCTGCTCGACACCCAATATGTCACCGATCATCTGCTGAGCTTCGGCGCACAGGAAGTGCCGCGCGCGCGTTATCGCAAGCTGCTCGACGCATCGCTCGACGGCATTGCGGAATTCGACAGACTGCCGATGGATTTCCCGCTCAAGGGCGCGACGGTGCTGGACATCATCGCGGGACGGAACGGCGCCTCTTAAGACGCGCCGTAGTAGACGCGCCGTAGTGCTTACTGCCGGAACGCCGGGAAGCCCGGCGGTGGCTGCAGGGGCTGCTGCTGGGCGCGCGGCTGCTGTTTCGGCGGCGCGCGCTTCTGGGCCGGCGGCGGCGCACGCGGTGCGTCGGGCTGTGTCGTCGCAACCGTGGCTTCCGGCTGCTTACAGTCGGTCAGCCAGATGTCGTAGATCGGGTGCTCGACGCCGTGCAGGCCCGGACTGGCCGCAAACATCCAGCCTGAGAAGATGCGCTTCACTTCGCCCTGCAGCGTGATTTCGTCGACCTCGACGAAAGCGTCGGTATTCGCCGCCTCGGTCGCCGGACGCGTGTAGCAGGCATCGGTCTTCACGCGGAGCGCGCCGAACTGCACGGTCTCGCCGATATCGGCGTCGAAATTGATGATGCGGCCGGTGATCTTGTCGAGGCCCGAGAAGCTGGCCTTCTTGTTGACGATCTTCTGCGCCGGCGGCTCGGTGACGACTTCGTCGCCGGGTTGCAGCGTGGCAGGCGTCGGCGGCGCCACCTTCGGCGGCTGACGGCCACCGGGAGTGGCGGCAGGTGGCGCGTTGGCCACGCCGGGCTGTTGCTGCCCTGGCGCGGCCGGCTGCTGGGCCTGTCCCTGCCCCGGCGGGTTCTGCGGAACGATGGTGGTGTTGCTGCCGGGCGGCGGTGCCAGCGGCTGCGACTGCACGGCGCCGGGCGGCGGTGCGCCCATGCCGGGACGGGTCGGCAACAGACGGCCCTGCGGCAGTTCCGGCACCTCTTCCTCGTCGTCCATGGGCGGCGGGGGTTGCTGGCCACGCGGCACCGCCCCCGGCGGCCGTGGCGGCGTGTCGCCGAACAGCGGACCGAACTGCGCCTGCACAGGTGCAGGCGACAGTGAGGTGGCGGCCAGAAGGGCCGCAAATCCGGCAATGGTCAGGGTTCGCAACATGCGGCGCGGCTCAATCGAGAATCAGGCTCGCGACATTGTAGGAGAATGGCCGCGTAATCGCCTCCGGTTAACACGCCGAATGCGGCGGCGAAAGGGCACCCTGCTCCCCATACCGCCCGGCTGGTCAGGTCATTCTCCCCGTGAAATAGTCCACATCAGGCAGGCGCGCGATGCGCGACCGGCCATCAATCCGGAACAAACCGGAGCATGGGGAGAGCGTTCAATATGGCTGACGGAATCCGTCTAGACGGCAGGGTAGCCGTCGTTACCGGCGCGGCCGGGGTGATCGGCACCGAGACCATCCAGTTGCTGGCGGCGCGCGGCGCCAGAATCGTCGCAGTGGATCGCGATGCCGGCGCATTGCAGCGCGCGGTCGAACAACTCCCCGCTTCCGCCGAAGCATCGGCACTCACCGCCGACGTCACCAGCGAGGAAGACGTCATCGGCTATGTCGCCGCCGCCGTGAAACGCTTCGGCACCATCGACATTTTCTACAACAACGCCGGCATCGAGGGCACGATCACGCCCATCGTGAAGATGTCGCTCACCGACTTCCGGCGAGTGCTCGACGTCAATGTGGTCGGCGTCTTTCTCGGCATGAAGCACGTGCTGCCGGTGATGCTGAAGGCCAACAAGGGCTCGATCATCAACACCGCGTCCATCGCCGGCGTCATCGGCTCGGCCGAAGTCGCCGTCTACAGCGCCAGCAAACACGCAGTGATCGGCCTCACCAAGAGCGCGGCGCAGGAATGCACCGGCACCAATGTTCGAGTGAACTGCGTTTGCCCCGGCCTGATCGACAGCCGCATGCTGAGTGCGATTGTGGATGCCCGCGTCGGCCGCGGCGCGCCTGCCCCGGTCGAGAAGGTCGTCGATCGCGTGCCGCAGCGCCGGCTCGGCCTCGCCCGGGAAGTCGCGCCAATCGTGGCCTTCCTCGCCTCCGACGATGCGAGCTACGTCACCGGCTCCGCTTACACCGTCGATGGCGGCCGCACCTCCGCTTAAACATCAAGAAAACCAAGAGCAGATCACATGCCCGTTGTTCTCGATCCCGATGCCGCTGCCGTTCTCAACGTCTTTCGCGATGCCGGCCGTCCACCCTATGAGACGATCTCGCCGCAGGAAGCGCGCGAGTGGTATTTGAAAGCGCGCCCGGTCGCCAATCCCGAACCGCCGGAACTGGCGTCGGTGACATCCATGACGGTGCCCGGCCCGGCCGGCGCCATTCCCGTGCGCCTCTACACACCAAAGACCCTACGGAAAAAGGACGGCATGTCGCCGTGCCTGGTGTTCTTCCACGGCGGCGGCTGGGTGATCGGCGATCTCGATAGCCACGATGTGGTGTGTCGCATCCTCGCGCATGAAGGCGAGATGATCGTGATCTCGGTCGACTATCGCCTCGCGCCGGAGAACAAGTTTCCGGCAGCCATCGACGACGCCATCGCTGCGACGCGCTGGATTTCCGACAATGCCGTGCAGCT